>NZ_JAJVKV010000004.1:600000-900000 GCF_024198175.1 Pyxidicoccus xibeiensis | reverse complement strand
TGGGCACGCCGAAGGCCAGCAGCGCCAGGGCCAGCGTCATCACCGGGTACAGCCCCGCGGCCCGCAGGCGCAGGCGCTTGAGCAGCTGCCGCCCGGCCCAGCCGATGCCCAGGCCCAGGCCGGCGCCCACCACCATCTGCACCACCGTGCCCGTCACCAGCTCCCAGCCGGGCTGCTTCCCGTCCACCAGGCTGAGCGTCAGCGCGGTGGTGAGGATGAAGGCCATGGGGTCGTTGAGGCCGGACTCCAGCTCCAGCGTGGTGCCCACGCGCCGCTTCAGGTGCAGCCCGCTGCCGCGCAGCACGGAGAAGACGGCCGCCGCGTCCGTGGAGGAGACGATGGCCCCCAGCAGCATGGCCACCGGCCAGTCGAAGCCGAACAGCAGGTGGGCCGCCACGCCCATCACCGCCGCGGTGACGACCACGCCCAACGTGGCCAGCACCGCCGCCGGGCGGAGCGCGGAGCGGATGGCGGCCAGCGGCGTGTTGAGGCCGCCGTCGAAGAGGATGAGCACGAGCGCCAGCGTGCCCAGCCGGAAGGCCAGGCCGTAGTCGCTGAACTCGATGCCGCCCGGCCCGTCCGAGCCGGCCGCCATGCCGACGCCCAGGAACAGCAGCGCCACGGGGATGCCGAAGCGGCCGGAGGCCCGGCTGAACAGGACGCTCAGCGCCAGCAGGACGCCACAGGCGGTGAGGAGGAGTGCGGTGGGAAACGGCTCCGCGCTGGGCATGAGTGGGCCGGGACTCTATGCCAGCCGGCGAGGGGGAGCGGGACGCTGACGCGCCAGTGTCAGGCGTCCGTCGCCGTGCGCGCGGGCGGAGGCAGCGCCAGGCCGGAGCCGGTGGCCAGCGGGAGGGTGAAGGTGAAGAGGCTGCCCGCACCCGGAGTGCTCTCCGCGCGGATGGTGCCGCCGTGGGCCTCCACCAGCCCCTTGGCGATGGCCAGCCCCAGGCCGGTGCCGCGGCTGGCCGCGTCGCGCGCCTGCCAGTAGCGGTCGAAGATGTGGGGCAGCGCCTCGGGGGCGATGCCGGTGCCGGAGTCGCGCACGTGGAGGGACACCTCGCCGCCGCGCGCGGTGGCCCCCACCATGAGGCGGCCTCCGGCGGGGGTGAACTTCACGGCGTTGCCCAGGAGGTTGCCCAGCACCTGGAGCACCCGCACCCGGTCGCAGCGTGCGCGCACGTCGCCGGCCGGGGCTTCCGCGTCCAGGTGCAGGCCCTTGGCCTCGGCCAGCGGGCGGATGGACTCCAGCGCCTCGGTGACGAGCGCCGGCACGGAGTGCTCGCCCCACTCCAGGGGCAGCCCTCCGGCCTCCAGCCGGCCCCAGTCCAGCAGGTCCGAGATGAGGCGCGACATCCGGTCCGTCGCGTCCTGGATGCGCGTGGCCTGCTTCGCCACGCTCTCCCCGCCGGGCTTGCTGCCCGCGCCGCGCAGGAGCAGCGCCGCGCCCAACTGCACCACGCCCAGCGGGTTCTTCAAGTCGTGGGACACGACGGCCAGCAGGTCCTCGCGGGCGCGCGCGGCGCGGCGGGACTCGCCCACCAGCCGCGCGTTGTCGATGGCGAGGCTGGCGCGCAGGCACAGGTCCTCCGCCAGCGCCAGGTCCTCCGGCCCGTAGCGCCGCCCGGAGCCCGAGGCGACGAACGTCACCGCGCCCAGCGTGTGGCCGCGCGCGCGCAGGGGGACAATCATGTACGAGCGCGCCTGCAACAGCCGCAGCAGCGCGGGGTGGGCCGGCTCGGCCGCCGCCGCGCGCAGCAGCGAGTCCGTCACCGCGGGCACCAGCTCCGACTCCCCGGTGCGCAGCACGCGCGACAGGCCCACCGGCGCGTCGTCGCGCAGCTCCGTGCGCGGGGGCAGCGCGCGGGTGCGCCCCTGCTGCGCCGGGTCCAGGCAGGCCACCGCCACGCGCGCCACCCACGGGCCCTGCTCCAGCGCGTCCACCAGGCACCAGTCCGCCAGGTCCGGGACGGCGAGGTGGGCCAGCAGCGTGTACATGCCCTGCGGGTCGGGCGGGTGGGTGAAGAGCGTCGTCATCGCCTGGTAGAGGAAGGAGCGCCGCCGCTCGGCCTGCTCCACCTCCGAGCGCGCCAGCTGCTCCAGCTCCAGCGCGCGCGAGTACACCGCCTCCGCCTCGGTGAGCGCCCGCGCCGTCACCAGCACGGAAGGGCTCCCGGTGGCCTCGGCCGGCAGCGGCGTCACCACCAGCACATGCCGGCGCGGGCCTGCTTCGGTGGGCCAGGACAGCTCCACGTCACGGGGCGCTCCGCTGGACAGCGCCCGGGCGCGCGCCGTCTCCAGCTTCGCCACGTCCTCCGCCGGCAGGCCCAGCTCGCCCCAGTGCCTGCCCACCAGCGCTCCGGGCAGCCGGGCCAGCGTCCGCGCCCCGGCCGCGCTGCACGCCGCCACCCGGCCGGCACCATCCAGCACATAGGCCGGCTCCGGGAGTAGGGTGAACGCGGACGCGAGGGCGGAGGGGGGAGGGGCTTCCATGCGTGGCCGAACTGAAACGAGGCGCCCCATCATGACACTCCCGGGCCCTGGAACCATCCAGGGCCTGACGGGCCGGAAGGGCTTTTTACAGAAGGCGATAGTGCAGGTCAGGTCAGCGGAGCGCCTGTCCGCACGGCGGCCAGGAGCCGGGACGCGATGGAGGGCAGTGGCACCACCTCGTGGGCGAGGTTGGCGGCCACCACCACGCCCGGCATGCCGTAGACGACGGAGGAGCCCTCGTCCTGGGCCAGCACATGGCCCCCCGCATCGTGCAGCTCGCGCACGCCGTCCAGCCCGTCCTGGCCCATGCCGGTGAGGACGACGGCGAGCGAGGCCGGCCCGTAGGTGCGCGCGACGCTGCGGAACAGCCACGTGGCGGACGGGCGGAAGCCGTTGATGGGGGCCGCCCGGGACACCTCCACGCGCCGGTCCGGGTGGACGCCCAGGTGCCGGTCGTCCGGGGCGAGGTACACGTGGCCGGGCAGGAGCGGCTCCCCGTCCCCGGCCACCTTCACCGGCAGGGGGCCGGCGGTGCCCAGCCACTGGGCCAGGCCCTGGCCGAAGCCGATGGCGATGTGCTGCACCACCAGCAGCGGCACCGGGAAGCCCGCGGGCAGCTCGGACAGCACGCGGAAGAGGGCGGCCGGGCCTCCGGTGGACGCGGCCAGCGCCACCACCGCCGTCTTCACCGGGGCCGCCGCGGGGGCCTCGACGACGGGCACCGAGGTGGGCGGCGTGGCGGCGGTGCGCTCCGGCCAGCGGCGCACCACCTTCACCTCGGCCATGGCCCGGAGGGTGTCGCGCAGGCGGCGGCTGTCCGCGTCGAAGTCCGGCGCCTCGGGGCCCACCGGCTTCTGGAGGACGGCGAGCGCTCCGGCGCGCAGCGCGGCCATGGACGTCTGGATGTCGCGCTCCACCAGCGTGGACACCACCACCACCGGCGTGGGCACCTCCGTCATGATGCGGCGGGTGGCCTCCAGGCCGTCCATGCGCGGCATCTGGATGTCCATGGTGACGAGGCTCGGCCGCAGGCGGTGCGCGAGCTCCACCGCCTCCACGCCGTCCTTCGCCTCGCCCACCACCGTCAGGCCCGGGTCGGCGCGGAGGATTTCCACCAGCAGGCGGCGGGCGGTGGGCGAGTCCTCGGCCACCAGGATGCGCAACGGGTCGTTCCTCATAGCAGTCGCCTCAGCGTCTCCAGCAGGCTCGTCGGGTCGAAGGCGCTCTTCACCAGGTAGGCGCTGGCGCCCGCCCGCAGGCCGCGTGCCTGGTCCTCGGGCTTGCCGCGCGCGGTGACGAGCACCACCGGCAGGCGCGAGAAGCGGGGCGAGGCCCGCACCGTCTCGGTGAGCGAGAAGCCATCCATGCGCGGCATCTCCACGTCCAGCACCAGCGCGTCGGCGCCACCGGCCTGGAGCCGCTCCCAGGCCTCCGCGCCGTCCACGCACGCCACCACCTCATAACCGGCGCCCTCCAGGATGCTCTGCTCCAGCGCGCGGGTGGTGGGCGAGTCGTCCGCCAGCAGCACGCGGCGCCTCGCCTGCCGGACGGCGGCGGCGGGGAACAGGGGCGTGGCCGGCCGTCCGCCCGCCGCGCGCACCAGCGACACGGGGTTGAGCAGCAGCGACAGCCGCCCGTCCGGCAGCACCGCCGCCGCGGACACGTGGCGCGCGCGGCGCACGCGGGGCCCCAGGGCGCGCACCAGCGCCTCCTGCTCGGACAGCACCTCGTCCACCACCAGCGCGGCGCGCGCGGTGCCCGCGGCCAGCACCACCGCGCTGCGCCGCGGCTGGGGCGGACCGGGCGGCAGGCCCAGCACGTCCGCCAGCGAGGCCAGCGGCACCAGCGCGTCCCCCGCGTCCCAGGTGGGACGGCCCTCCACCTCGCGGACCTCGTCCGGCGCCAGGCGCACCAGCCGGGCCACGCCCTCGCTGGCGAGCGCCAGCGTCTGCCCGCCCGCGGACACCAGCAGCACCCGCAGCGTGCTCAGCGTGAGGGCGACGTCCAGGACGAAGCGCGTGCCCTCGCCGGGGCGGGTGGTGACCTCCACGGTGCCGCGCAGCGCCTCCACCTGCTTGCGCACCACGTCCAGGCCCACGCCCCGTCCCGCCACCTCCGTCACCTGCGCGGCCGTGGACAGGCCCGGCAGGAAGACGAGGCGCGCGGTGTCCGCGTCGTCGTCGGGCACCTTCAGGCCCCGCGCGCGCGCTCGCTCGCGCAGGGCGGGCAGGTCCAGTCCGCGCCCGTCGTCCTCCACCGTCACCTCCACCCGGCTGCCCTTGAGCCGCGCGGACACGGTGACGGTGCCCTCCGCCGGCTTGCCCAAGCGGGTGCGCTCCTCGGGCGCCTCCAGGCCGTGGGCCACCGCGTTGCGCACCAGGTGTAGCAGCGGCTCGCGCAGGGCCTGGAGCAGCGACCGGTCCAGCTCCAGCGCTCCGCCCCGCAGCTCCAGCCGCGCGAGGCGCCCCTGGCCGTGCGCCACGTCGCGCGTGGCGCGCTCCAGGCCTTCGCAGCCCTCCTGGAAGGAGAGGGTGCGCGCGCGGCGGACCTCGTCGTCCAGGCCCGTGGCCACGCTGCCCAGCACCCGCTGGTCCGTGGCCAGGGCGCGAGACACCTTCGCCAGCTCCGTCTCGGCCCGCCGCAGCGCGCGCTCCCCGTCGGTGCCACGCACCGCCTGGCGGGCCTGCGCCAGCGCCTCGCGCACCCCCTCCAGCGCCTCGGTCCGGCCCTCCAGCCGCAGCGTCGCCACCCGCAGCTCGCCGCTGCGCGCCAGCAGCGCGTCCAGCTTCTGCGCGGACACGCGCACCGGCAGCGTCTCCCCCAGCAGCGGGACACCCGGGGCCGGCTCCGGCGCCACGGTGGGGCCGGGGGCCGGGGAGGGCGCTCCCGCGGGGCCCGGCCCGGATGCCGGCGGGGAGGTCCTCGAGGGCGACCCGGGTGCCAGCGCGGAGGTCCTCGGGGCCTGCGCGGGCTCTCGTGCCGGCGAGGTGGTCGAGGCCTGGGCGGGCTCTCGTGCCGGGGCCGGCCCGGGACGCGCGGGTGGCGCGGCCGTGCCCGCTCCAGAGGGAGGGCCCTGGCGCTCGGCGGCGCGCTCCAGCTGGGGCAGCAGGGCTTCCAGGGGCGAGCCGCTCAGGTCCTGCCGCGCGGCGAGGCGCCGGCCCGCATCGTCCAGCGCGTCCACGGTGTTGAAGCACAGCTCGTACAGCTCGGGCGTGCCCGCGCGCTCGTCGCGCAGCCGCTCCAGCACCTCCTCCATGCGGTGGCAGGCGGTCTCCACCAGCAGGGCGCTGGCCGCGCGCGCCGCGCCCTTCACGCTGTGCAGCGTGCGCAGCAGCGAGGCCACGCGCTCCGCCGCGCGCGCCACGTCCGTCTCGCGCTCCAGGGCGAGCAGCTCGCGGTTGAGCGAGGCCACGTGTCCCTCGAGCTCCTCGAGGAACGTGGCCAGCAGCGCCTGGGCCAGCCGGTCCCGGTCCATCAGCGCCCGTGCTCGACCAGCAGCCCCTTGAGCTTCTGGCCCATGCCGTTGAGGTCCTGCATGGCCCGCTCCGTCTGCCGCGACGAGCTGAGGGCCTGCTGCGTGGCCTGGTTCACGTCATGCATCGCCTGGCGTATCTGTCCGATGCCGGTGGCCTGCTGGTTGGCGGACGCGGCAATCTGCGCCGCCGTCAGCGACGCCTGGGCCAGCAGGTCCGACAGCGTCTGGATGTTGGCGCCCGCCTCGGACACCACGCGGGTGGCGGCCGCCACGCTCTTGGTGCCCTCCTCGGTGGTCATCACCGCGCCATGGGTGGCCTTCTGGATTTGCCCGAGGATCTGCCGCACCTGGCCGGTGGCCTTCTTGGACTGGTCCGCCAGCGCCTTCACCTCGGCGGCGACGACGGCGAAGCCGCGGCCCTGCTCTCCGGCGCGGCTGGCCTCGATGGAGGCGTTGAGGGCGAGCATGTGCGTCTGCTCGGAGATTTCGTTGACGGTGGTGATGATGTCGCCAATGGCCTGCGCCTGCTCGGCGAGCGCGAGGATGCGCGAGGCGATGGACTCCACCTGCTCGCGCACGGCGCCCATGGAGGCCACGGCCTCCTCCACCGCGCGCCGGCCGCCGCGGCCCACCTCCTCCGCGTGGCGGGCGGACTCGCTCACGGCGCGGGCGCGGCCGGCGGCCTCCTCGGACGTCTTGGTGATTTCCTCGACGGTGCTCACCGTCTCCGTCACCGCGCTGCCCTGCTCCTGGGCGCTGGCCACCTGCTCGGTGGTGCTGGCGAGAATCTCCGAGGTGGCGCCCGCGAGCTGGTTGACGAAGTCGGTCACCGTGCGGAGCGTGTGCTCGCGCTGCTCGGCCTGCCTGGCGAGCTGGGCCTCCGTCTGCCGGCGGCGCTCGGCCATGTCATTGAAGGCGCGCGCCAGCTCCGCCGCCTCGTCGCTGCCCGCCACGTCGATGCGGTGGTCCAGCTGGCCCCGGCCGAGCTGCTCGGCGCCCGCCATCAGCTTGCGCAGCGGCCCGGTGATGCTCTTGGTGATGAGGTAGCTGCCCAGCGCGACGATGGCGAGCCCCAGCACGCTGCAGATGCCCAGCACCCACAGGATGCGCTGGGCCATGGCGCGCGCGGCGGCCGCGTGCGCGTCCCAGCTGCGCTGCTCGGCCTCGACCATCTCGGTGATGATTTCCCTCACCTGGGTCATCAGCCGCTCGCCCTGGCCAATCTTGATGTACTTCGAGCCGCCCTCCAGGCCCTGTTCCCGGCGCACGCGGATGCCCTCCGCCAGCCGGTCCAGCCGCTCCGCGACGATGGGCTCCAGCCGGGTCAGCCGCGCCAGCTGCGCGGGGTCGTCGGCCACGGCCTCGCGCAGCAGCAGCAGGTCCGCCTTCAGCGCGGTGAGCGCGGCCTGGTACGGCAGGAGGTAGGGCTCCTCGCCGGTGAGCAGGAAGCCGCGCTGGCCGGACTCCGCGTCTATCAGCAGCGTGCGGGCCTCGCGGATGAGGCGCGTGTCCCGGTTGGAGTCCAGCAGTCCCTCGGTGCTCTCCGTGAGCTGGTTGGCGCCCTGGAAGGCCACTCCCGCCAGCACCAGCAGCACCAGCAGGGACAGTCCGAACCCGAGTGCGATGCGGTTCCCGATGCTCATACAGCTCCTTCGTCGGACAAATCGAACACGAGGCGACTGTCACCCAGCAGCGCCTCACCCTCCAGCACGAGCGTGCCCTCCTTGTCGACGGCGGAAATGAGTCCGTCGGCCAGGGTGGAGGGGGGCGGCAGCAGCTCGCGGCCGTGGAGGAGGGTGACCTCCTCGACTTCTTCGGTGCACAGGCCCAGCTCGGGCCGGCCCGCGCCCACGACCAGCAGGGGGCCGGTGGCGCCCGCGGGCGCGCGGCCGAACAGGGGCGCCAGCTCCACCATGGGCAGCACCTCGCCGTGGAGGAGGGTGAGGCCGCGCAGGGTGGGCGGTGCGCCCGGCAGGGCCACCACCTCCGGGGCGCGGAGGACCTCCAGCACGAAGCGGGACTCCAGGGCATAGCGCTGCCCGGCGGCGCGGAAGCGGACCACCTCGCGCGAGCCGCCCGGGTCCACCTCGGGCGCGGAGACGCGGGCGAGCGCGCGTGCGCGTGCGTCCAGCAGCGCGGCGGCGGCCTCGGGGGAGAGGGTCTCCTCCTGCGTGGCGGTGGCCGCCAGCCGGGCCAGCCGGGCGCGTGCCGCCTCCCAGTCGATTCCGCCGGAGCGTGGCATCAGGTCGTCTCCTCACCAGCAGCCAGGGCTGCCTCCAGTCGTAGCCGCTCGGTGCGCGCGAGGGTGGCCAGGGCGCTCGCGCGCTCACCGTCGGCGAGGGGCACGGCGGCGTCGGGGGCGAGCGCGGCGCAGAGCAGCTCCGCTTCCTGCCAGGCCTTGAGGGCGCCGGCCGTGTCGCCCCGGCGTCTGAGCACGCGTCCGAGGACGAGCCAGGCCACCACCAGGGTCGGCTCCAGGTAGAGGGCCTGGCGGATGGAGCGCTCGGCGTCGGTGAGCTGGCCCTGGCCGAGCAGCAGCAGGGCCTCCAGGTAGCGCAGCCCGGCGACGAGGGGATGGCGCGCGGCGGCCTCGGTGCTGGCGGACACGGCGGCGCGTGCGTCCAGGTTCGCCAGGGTGCGCACCGCGGCGGCGGCGGTGTCGGGGTTGTCGTCCTGCGTCCCGAGCAGGCGCGCGGCCTCGCGCCAGTCCCCGCGAGCCAGCGCCAGCCGGGCCGCGTTCGTCACCGCCGCGCGCCGGGCTTCCGCGGTGGCCGGGCCGGTGGAGGGCCCCGTGACAGGGGTGGCCACGGGAGTGGAGGCATATTCGCGAGGCAGGCCCGTCACGCCGCTCGCATGAGGCCCGGGCCCCGCGTCGCCAGGGGAGGAAGTGGGCTCGCGCGGAGGTGCCACCCATGCACCCGGGGTCGGCGCGGCCGGGCGGGCCTCGGTTGACGTGGCGAGCGAACCGCCGGGGACGGACACGGAGGTGCCGGGCGCGGGCCGGCGGTACAGCACGCCCCACTCGGTGAGCACGGACTCCAGCGGAGCCAGGCCTCCGAGCGGCGGGTCCGAGGGGCCGGTGAAGAGGTAGCCGCCCTCGGCGAGCGCGTCATGGAGCCGGCGGGCCACGGCCGCGATGGTGGCGGTGTTGAAGTAGATGAGGACGTTGCGGCAGAAGATGACGTCCAGCTTCCAGATGCCACTCTCGGGCGAGGGCCAGGTGTCGAGTGCGAGGTTGAGGTAGCTGAAGCGCACGCGCCGTTGCACCTCGGGAGCCAGGACGTACTTGCGGCCCTCGGCGCGCAGGTGGGGACGGATGCGGTCCGCCCACGGGCCGCGCAGGGACCACTCGCCGTACGAGGCCTGCCGGGCCCTGGCGAGCGCGCCGCGCGACACGTCCGTGGCGTACACGGTCATGTGCTCGCCCCAGCCCTCTGCCAGCAGCAGCGCCGCCAGCGAGTAGGGCTCCTCACCGGAGGAACACGCCGCGCTCCACAGCCTCGCGGTGTGGCTCGGGCCATGGCGCTCGCGCAGCTCGGGCAGGGCGTGGCGGCGCAGGTGCTCGAAGTGCTCGGGGGTGCGGAAGAAGTACGTCTCGCCGACGGTGAGCTCGATGAGCAAATCATCGAGGGCGGCCGGGTCCTCCGCGAGCCGGGCGCGGTAGGCGTCGAGGTCCGTCAGCCCGGCCCGGGCCATGGCGCGGGCGATGCCTTCCTCGGCGGCGGCGGGGCAGCTGGGGGCGGCCAGCCCGGCGCGCTCCTCCACGAGCGCGAGCACGGCGGCATGGCCCGGGTGACTCCAGGGACCCCAGCTCACGGGGACTCCGGGGGCGCCAGCGCGGCATCCAGCTCCAGGGCCTCCGCCTCGGAGAGGAACGCGCGCAGGTCGTGGACGAGCACCAGCCCGTCCTCCAGCTTGGCGGCGCCGGCCACGTAGCCCACGCCAGGAAGCTCGCGAGGCGTGGCGTCCCACTCGCCGGGTGCCAGCACGCGCAGGCCCTCGGCGCGGTCCACGCGCAGCACCACGAGGCGGCTGCCGGCCCGGGCCACGATGAAGTGGTCCATGGGGGACAGGGGGCGGGGCGGGTGGCGGAAGCGGCGGCGCAGGTCCAGGACGGGCAGCAGGGCGCCACGCAGATTGAGCAGGCCCTCCACGACGGAGGGCGCGCGTGGCAGCGGCGTCAGGCGCGCGGCGCGCACCAGCTCATGGACGTCCTGGGAGGGCAGGCCGTAGCGCTGGCCTTCCAGGGTGAACAGCAGCACCTCGCGCGGTGCGGGCTCCATGACCTGGGACATAGATGCGGACGTGCGAACTGTCGAACACAGATGTGGCCCGGTGGTCGGAGAAGCCTCCAAGTGTCCAGTGGCGGGCGGCCGCTCCACCAGCCGTGTCCCTCCTCCACCAGCCGTGTCCCTCAGGGCTGGCGCGTGCGCCTCGCGTCTGATGGCTTCCGCTGTTCGCGACGGAGGTGGCGGCGTGAAGGCGGCGCTCTACCTCCTTGTGAGCACGGACAAGCAAACGACGGAGAACCAGCGGGCGCCGCTGCTCGCGGTGGCGGAGGCGCGCGGCTGGGAGCACGTGATCTACGAGGAGACGGGCAGCGCGGTGAAGACGCGCCCGGAGTTTGACCGGCTCATGGCGGACGCCCGTGCGCGCCGTGGTCGTGGTGGCGCTGGACAGGTTGGGGCGCTCCATGTCCGGCATCATCGCCACGGTGCGGGAGCTGGACCGCGTCGGGTGCGCCGTGGTGAGCCTCCGGGAAAGCTGGCTCGACACCGGAGGCCCGGCCCGTGAGCTTCTCCTGGCGGTGTTCGGCTGGGTGGCGCAGGAAGAGCGGCGCATCCTGGTAGCGCGCACCGTCTCCGGTCTGGAGCGGGCGCGGCGCCACGGCACCCGGAGCGGGAAGCCCATCGGCAGGCCCAAGGTGTCCTGGCGCCGCTAGCGCGTCGGCAGCTCGTGGAAGGTGATGCCGTCCAGTTCCAGGCGGCGCACGGCCTCCATGAACCGCTCGGTACCCACGATGACCGTTGAGTAGTCACCCACCCGGAACAGGTCCAGCCCCGGGGGCAGGGATGCCGCGTCCAGGATGGGTTCATCCGGCAGCCGGAAATACACCCAGCCACAGGTGACGCACGGTGGCGGCACATTGGGTGGAATGCAGTCCGGGTGAAGGCGACCGTGCGGCTCTAGCTGAAGCTCCAGCAGCTCCGGCGGGTCCTTCTGCCGGAACCGCAGCTCTGTCCGGCAGCCCAGCAGCCCGCGCACACCTTCCGCCTGGAGGCGCTCCAGCGCATCCCGGCGAACCAGCCACCGGATGCTACCCTGTGACGTGAACGCGCCGAACCGCCCGGAGGCACGGCCCACGAGGGGCCCGAAGGTTGTCCCGGGCGGCAACGCGGCATTTGGCGGCGCCAGGGGGCGCACCAACTCCCGCAGGCGCGCGAACTCGGAAAACGGCTCGGGTCGGGCTCTCTCGAACTCGCGTCGCTCGGGCAGCTGCGATAGGTCCACGGCGGGATACTGATGCCCTGCACTCGCCCAGGTAGCGCCGCACGTGGGACACATCACTCCGGGCAGCCCCCATCTGTGTGCGGCGTCGTAGCTCGCCGTTACCGCCTTGTCCTCGCGTAGCCAAAAGAACCGGGTCATCTCTAAGGCCCTCACGCTCCCGGACGGGAATAGTAAGACTGGATAGGGCCGCCACGGCGAAGCATGGCGGGGATATCGATGGGACGCATACGTGGCGCCTGCCGGGCGTGCGCTGTCACACGTGCGGCGCCACGTGGAGTGACGTTGGACACGATTACCCGTCCGTTGACCTCTCACTGCTTCCAGAGCGCAGCGAGTTCGAGAAGCCAAGGCCCGAACCCTTCCCCGTGTTTGCGCGCCTGCGCGAACTGGTGCGCCCTCTGGTGCCACGCAACGCCGAGTTGCCACCTGGAACGAGCTTCGGCCCACTGACGGGCCGCGCCTTCGGAGAGTGCGGGCCCATTGCCTGGCTGAGCGGAATAAGACTTCTCATGCGTCGGGACGCGCTGGAGCGTCTCCAGGCTGAAGGAGTGCGCGGGCTTAAGGGTTGCCGCACGGAACTCCGATTCCGCAAGAAGAACCCGCCGGAGCTGCTGGAGCTTGAGGTGGAGCCGTGCGGCCGATTGCACCCGGACTGCATTCCCCCAGACGTACCTCCGCCGTGCCCGACCTGTGGCCGACAGGGCTTCAAGTGGCCGGATGAACCCATCCTGGACGCGGCATCCCTGCCCCCGGAGCTGGACCTGTTCCGGGTCGGCAACTTCGCCACGATGGTTATCGGCACGGAGCGGTTCGTGGAGGCCGTGCGCCGCCTGGAACTGAACGGCATCACCTTCCGCGAGCTGCTCACTCGCTGAGAGGCATTGGAGTCGGGACGCCCGGACTGCACCTCCGTGAACCTCGTGCCCGTGACCTTCGCGCGCTCCAGCGCTGACTTGACGTCCTCGGCGCCAGCTCCGTGAGGATGGACGCCACCTTGACGTGAGCGACCGGGATGCTCAGCGCCGTCTGGGTGAAGTCCAGTGCCTTGCCGGTATGCTCCATGGGAATCCGGAGGTGCTCCGTGAGGGGCACTGGACGCCCCTTGTTGAACTGCCACGGGCTCTCCAGTTCCTGACCCTGACTGTCGGTCGGGTCGTCCAGGTGCCATCGTCCCGTGGCCTGGATGTCATCGGTCAGCTCAAAGAACCGCATTGAGGTCGACTTCCTGCCCCCGTTGCCTGCCACGCACCGGTTGGACCGAGGGCTCACCGCGCACTTCCTCGCATGGGCGCTCTGGTAGTGTCCACCCTGGGAGGTCGCACCGCCTTGTCACTACTTCACGGGCTGGCTCTCGTCCTGCTCCCGTTCCTTGCGGGAGTGGCCGCCGCGCAGCCCCTCGCCGCCCGCACACCTCGAGTGCGCGAGGCGCTTCTGACTGACACGCCCGTCACGGTGCACATGGCCCCGGGTGTGGCGACCCTGCTCCTCTTCGACGCGGACCTGGACACGGGCCGCACGGTGCTGGAGCCGCGCGAGCGCTTCACCCTCCATACCTGGAGCGCCCGCGTCATCACGCTGGAGCCGCTGGAGGAACTGAAGGCGCCCGCCGCGCTCACGGTGCGCTTCCAGGGTGCCGCGGTCACCGAGCAGTCTTCGCTGTCGCTCGTCGCGGCTCCGGCCGAGGTGGACGCGCAGGTGCGGCTGGTCCGGAGCACGGGCGGCGCGACACAGGCGCTGCGCTCCCGGGTGGCGGAGCTGGAGGGCCGCGTCGCCGCGTGCGAGGCCCGGCTGGAGGGGGCGCGCGAGAGTGCCGGTGCCCTGTCGCCCACGGCCTTCGTGCTGGCAGGCAGGATTGGCTCGAAGGGCGTGGACGTCGTGAGCGCCTTGGCGCCAGCCGCGCCCCCTGCTCCTGGAAGGAGCGAACCGAGCCCCGTGAGCTTCGTGGCGAATGACTGGCTGGTGGTGACAGTGAAGGTGGACGCCGCCGTGGCCCGGTCCGGGTGGAAGCCGGAGCGGGCGTGGCTAGTAGGGGAAGCCACCGGGGCGCGCTTCGCGGCGCACACAGTGCAGTTGGAGCCCGGGAGTCCCCGGACGGATGGAACGGCCCTGCTGGTGGTGGAGGCCGCCCGGCCGCCTGTGAGCGAGGGGCTCCTGTTCCGCCTGGAGGTGCACGTGGCGGGAGGACAGAGTCCCCTCTCCATCCCGGGTGTGCTCATGAAGAAGACGGAGAAATTCGGGCCATGAGCGCGGCGGAGGACAGGCGTCCCGAGTATCTCAGGCCGGGCGCGTACATCGACGGCTACCGCATCCTCTCCCTGCTGGGCCACGGCTCCTATGGCGCGGTGTACCGGGTGGAGCGGGACGGCGAGCAATATGCCCTCAAGCTGGGGCTGCACCGCGAGGCCAGCGCGGACCCGGAGCAGACGGACCGGCGGATGATGAAGGAACTGGGCTGCCTCATCCACCTGAGCCACCCGAACATCCTGCGAGTCCATGCCTGGGGCCGCTGGCCCTACCTGAGAGACGGCTACTGCTACCTGGTGGTGGACTACGTCGACGGCTGGACGCTGGCGGAGTGGCTGGAGACGCAGCGCCCCTCCTTTGTCCAGGTGCTGGGCCTGTTCGCGAAGCTGGCCTCCGCGCTGGCCTACGTCCATGGCCGGGGCTTCCTCCACCGCGACCTGTCTCCCGGCAACATCCTGGTGCGCGGGGCGGACGGCGAGCCGTTCCTCGCGGACTTCAACGCAGGCGACTACGTGCTGGCGGAGGACGTGACGGACGGGCCGCTGCCACCGGGCACCCACCGCTACCGGGACCCGCGGGCGGTGGAGTTCTGGAGCGACAACCGCATGCGCCCGGACGCACGCTATGACTTCCAGCCGGCGGACGACCAGTTCTCCCTGGCCGCGTGCCTGTATGACGCGGTGACGGACTCCACGCCCACCGTGCCAGCGCGACAGCGCGACAGCCCGCGCCAGGACCTCAACAGCCCCATGTGGGGGCCGCCACCGGCCCGGGAGGTCAACGAGCGCGTGCCGGAGGCCCTGAGCGCGCTGCTCGACCGGCTGCTGGCGCGTGAGCCTCGCCTGCGCCCGGCCACGGCCGACGCGATGCGGAGGGAGCTGGAGGACCTGGCCACCCAGCCAGGTGCGGTGTGGGCCGTGCCCGTCTTTCCGCCTGGCACACCCTCCACTTCTCCTGGGGATGGCGCGGTCAGGCCCCGTGGTGCCCGCCCCTGGAAGCACTGGCGGGTGACGGCGGGCGCAGTGCTGCTCGCCATCGTCGGGGTCCTCGTCTTCGTGGCGCGGCGAGAACCTGTCGGACAGCCAGACAGGTCTGTCGCGGCACCGGAGGCCCGGCCAGTGCCGGAGGCCACGGTTCCCGGGCAGGATGCCGGGCACCTGCCTTCCCCGGCTCCGCCGTCCGGCGTTGCACTACCGTCCCGTCCCGTGGCCCCCACCCAGAAGGAAGCCCCCGCCGTGAAGCCAGCTCCCGCCCAGCCCGTCCCCCAGAAGCCCGACAGGTCCAGGCCCGCCCTCTCCGCCGAAGTGCTGGCCCGCTGCGCCACGGTGGGTGTCTTCACCGCCGCGCTGCTGGGCTGCCCGGGGGCCCAGGTGATGCCCGAGAGGGAAGAGGTGTGTCCCAAGTCGACACGCCTCGCCATGGAGGAGACCCTCACGGCGAGCCGGTGGCAGGGACGCGGCACCGTCGACATCCAGCAGCCCGACGAAGACGCGAAGTGGGGAGGAACCGGCAGGCTGGGCGTGTTCCGCGATGGAGAGGTCGTCGGCCGCGTCGAGGGTCCCGACTACATTGGCACGCTGGTCTACGGCCGGCTCAAGACGGTGGAGAAGGACGGCCGCCTCTTCCTGGTGGGCCGCTATACCCGTGCGAAGTTCCCCGACGGCACGGAGATCCCCGTCTGCCTCCACCTGGGGAACTACCCCCTCAACCCGGTGGCAGAGGGCAGCAAGCGCGGGGCCCTGCTGTACAACCGGGTGTCCGTCTTCGAGGCCGTCTCCATCTGGCCGTAGCCTCTGGATGTAAAGACTCTTGGCATTCCAGGGTTGATGCATCCGGGTTGCGATAACGAGCGCGCCCCACTTCACGGGTCGTTCACTTCCATCCCTCCCCGGCGGTAGGGTCCGTGCATTCTTCGCGCGGCGTCCCGCTCCCCGTGGCCCGCCAGGAGTCCGCCCCATGCCCTTCTCCGAGCGCCCGGCGTTCCCGCCGGGAGTCGTCCTCTTTTCACTCGGCTCCGTGTCCTACGAGTGCCTCATGGACCTGGGGCCCGGGCACCACGGGGAGCGCCTCCTGCTGGCCCGCCAGCGCACGCCCGAGGAGGTGCTCGGGGACGTCATCCTCAAGGTGCTTCCGCTTCCCCTCCTCACCGAGGAGTCGCGGCGCGCCCGCGGGCGGCTGGAGGACGAGGTCCGCCTGGCCGCGCACCTGGACCACCCGCACATCGCCCGGGTGCACGGGGTGCACGAAGTCAAAGGCGCTCTCTACGTCGTCACCGAGTGCGTCAGCGGACGCTCGCTGGAGACGCTCATCAACCTGGCGGACCTGAGAGGGCGCTGCTTCTCCGAGTCCTTCGTGCTGCACGTGGGGACGAGCGTGGCCTCCGCGCTGTCCCACGCGCACCGGCGCCACGACGCGCGGGGTGTGCCGCTGGGCATCGTCCACCGGGCCATCGACCCCACGCGCATCCGGGTGTCGTGGTCGGGCCGGGTGAAGCTCACGGACTTCGGCCTCGCGCGCTCCTGCCTGCCCGGGCGGCGCATCACCAGCCTGCCGCGTGCCCGGGGCGACGTGTTCTACGCCTCGCCCGAGGTGCTGCTGGGCGGCCGCGAGGATGCGCGCTCGGACCTGTTCATGCTGGGGCTGACGCTGCTGGAGCTGGCCACGGGCAAGCACCTGCTCGACGCCGGGAGCCTGGGCCGCCGCCAGCTCTGGGCGCGGGTGCCCGAGCAGGACAGGGCCCGCGTGAAGCACGCCATTGCCCGGGTGAAGCAGGAGTGGCGGCACCCGGACCCGGAGGAGCTCGTCACCCGCGCCGCCAGCTTCACCCCGGAGGACGTGGAGGCCGCGGCGGCGACGCTCTCCGCACCGCTGCGGCACGTCCTCCACACGCTGCTGCGCCGCGAGCCGTCCGGGCGCTACGCGGCGGCACTGGACGCGGAGCTGGACCTGCGCCAGCGGCTGCGGGAGCTGGGGGACTACGGCGGCTCCTGCGCGGTGCGGGAGATTCGCGAGGCCCTGATGGAGGCCGGAGAGCGCCTGGGCGAGGAGGGCCCGCCGCCCGAGCACGGCTTCTCCCAGGACGACATCACGACCCGGCCGTAGCTCACCGCACTTCAGTGCAGCGGCGCCCCGGGCGGCTCGGCCGGAGCCTGCGTCCCGCCATTCCCCGTCCCCGGCCCCCTCAGCGGCAGCCGCACCGTGAAGGTGGCCCCCTGGCCGGGGAGGCTCTCCACGGAGATGTGCCCTCCCAGTGCCTCCACGAGCTCGCGGGTGATGAACAGCCCCAGCCCCAGCCCTCCGTAATGGCGGCTCGACACGGCGCGCTCGAAGCGCTCGAAGATGCGCCGCAGGTCCTCGGGGGCGATGCCGATACCGCGGTCCGTCACCTCCAGGCGTGCATGCGTGCCGTCGCCGCGCACGCGCACGTCCACCGGGGCGCCATGGCCGTACTTGAGCGCGTTGGACACCAGGTTGGTGAGCACCTGCTCCAGCCGCAGCCGGTCCCACTGCCCGGAGACGGGCTCCGGTGCGTCCACCGTCAGCCGCACGTCCGCCTGCTGCGCGTCCGACTCGAAGCGGCGGACCAGCTCGCGCACCACCTCGCCCAGCTCCAGCGGCTCCAACTGCAGCTCCATGCGGCCGCTCGCCAGCCGGGACACATCCAGCAGGCTGTCCACCAGCTGCGACAGCCGCGTCGTCTGCCGCTCGCACGAGTCCACTCCGCGCTCCACGCGCGCGGCGTCCAGCGGTGTCCCCTGGCGCAGCTGCCGGTAGAGCAGCTGGAGCTGGAGCTTCAGCGACGTGAGCGGTGTGCGCAGCTCGTGTGCGGCGACGCTGAGGAACTCGTCGCGCACGCGCACCGCCGCCCGGGCCTCGCTCGCCAGCCGCTGCTGCTCCGCGCTGGCGGCCTCGGCCGCGGCCCGGGCGTTGCCCTGGGCGCGGTTGATGAGGAACAGCAGCAGGGTGACCAGCAGGCCCGCGCCCACCACCGTGAAGCGCTGCACGGCGCTGTTGCTCTCGATGAAGGACTCGCGCGCGGTGAACACCAGCGTCCACGACCGCCCCGCCACGGACAGGGGCACCTCGCGGCGCAGGCCCAGCCGGACGGCGTCCTCCCAGCCGGGGCCGGGCGGGCGCGAGCTGAAGAGGACGGTGTCCGGATGCGCCTGACCGCCGTCATGGATGTCCAGGTCGACGGTGCCCTGGAAGCCAGGAAAGCGCATGCCCTCCACCAGGTCCCTCATGCGGAACGGCGCATAGACGAAGCCCCGCAGGGACTTCCGGCGCGCCTCGGGCGTGGAGGGCTCCAGCCCGTTGTAGACGGGCACGTACAGGAGGAAGCCGGACTGCACGTCCGAGCCCACTTCCTGGACGAGCCGCACCTCGCCGCTGGCCGCCGGCTGCCCCGTCTCCATCGCGCGCTGCATGGCCTCCTGGCGGGTGGGCTCGGAGAACATGTCGAAGCCGAGGGCGCGGCGGTTTCGCGCGTCCAGGGGCTCCAGGAAGACGACGGAGCTGTACTGCGCGCGCTCACCCTCCGGCCAGACGCGGTAGTGCTCCAGGCCCTCGGCCCGCATCTGGGCCTCGTGCGCCTCCAGGGACTCGCGCGTCAGCCGCTGCGCGAAGCCGATGCCCTGGATGCCCGGGTAGCGCCGCCGCAGCTCGAGGCTCTCCACGTACGCGTGGAACTCGTCCCGCTCCACCTTCTGGCTGCTGCTGAACAGGCCGCGCGTGCCCAGCAGCATGGCCTGGTACATGTCCAGGCGCTGCTGGAGCCCGAGGGTGCCATCGCGGACCGCCTCCTCGAAGCGCCGCTCTCTCCGCTCCTGGATGCCCCGCTGCACGTGGAGCGTGGCCACGGCGGTGATGAGCAGGCCCAGCAACAGCGCGCCATACGCTGCGGCGTTCCGGCGCGGAGAGGTGGACGGGAGGGTGGGCACGGTGTGGCGGAAAGCACGGAGCGCTGGACCCGGGATAGGGCCCTTCAGGGCGATAAACAGGAAACCCGGGGGGTGGGAGCCCCCTGCCGCAACTGGTGCCTCCGCATGTCCGCCAGGTGAAACGGGCAGAGGCCATTCGTCCGCCCGTGCACCGGAAGGTGCAACGTCCGGCGGTTTCAGGCATCAGGGAGTCATGGTGCGTCACGTCATCGTCGTGGGAGCCGGGCCCGGGGGGCTGTCGGCCGCCATCAACCTGGCAGGGCAGGGGCTGCGCGTCACCGTGGTGGAGAAGGACCCGGTGCCCGGGGGGCGGATGAAGGGGCTGACGCTCGGGGCGCAGGGCGAGTACGCGCTCGACACCGGGCCGTCCATCCTCCAGCTCCCGGGCGTGCTGGAGCAGATCTTCCGGCGGGCGGGCAGGCGCATCGAGGACTACGTGAAGCTCGTCCCGCTGGACACCAACACGCGGGTGCACTTCTGGGACGGCACGCACCTGGACACCACGAAGGACATGGCGCGGATGGAGGCGGAGCTGTCCCGCTTCGGCCCGGACAAGGGCCCCGCGCTGCGCCGGTGGATGGAGGAGGGGCGGGAGAAGTACGCGATTGCGTACGAGAAGTTCATCTGCACCAACGCGGGCAGCCTCGCGTACTACGCGCCCTGGCGGCTGGCGCCCACGCTGCGCTTCAAGCCCTGGCAGACGCTGTACAAGCAGCTGGACTCCTTCTTCCACGACGACCGGATGACGTACGCGCTGGCGTACCCGTCCAAGTACCTGGGCCTGCACCCGACGACGTGCTCGTCGGTGTTCAGCGTGATTCCGTTCCTGGAGCTGGCCTTCGGCGTGTGGCACGTGGAGGGCGGCTTCCGCGAGCTGTCTCGGGGGATGATGCGCTGTGCGCAGGACCTGGGCGCCACCTTCCGCATGGGCACGGCGGTGGAGCAGGTGAGGGTGGACGCGGGCCGGGCGGTGGGCGTGAAGCTGGCGGACGGCACGGTGCTGGACGCGGACGCGGTGGTGGTGAACGCGGACCTGGCGTACGCGGCGACGAAGCTGATTCCGTCCGGGGCGCGCGAGGGCTCGCGGCTGACGGACACGGCACTGGAGAAGGCGAAGTACTCGTGCAGCACCTTCATGGCGTACTACGGGCTGGACACGGTGTACTCGGACCTGCCGCACCACCTCATCTACCTGTCGGACGCGGCCCGGCGCACGGACCGCGACGCGCTGGAGGACCGGCACGTGGACGTGGACGACCCGCCCTTCTACGTGTGCAACCCCACCGTGACGGACCCGTCCGGGGCGCCTAAGGGGCACTCCACGCTGTACGTGCTGGTGCCCACGCCGAACACGGCGAGGGACGTGGACTGGGCCCAGACGGAGCAGAAGCTGCGCGAGCGCATCCCGAAGATGCTGGAGAAGGTGGGGCTCAAGGGCGTGCGCGAGCACATCCGCGAGGAGCGCTACTTCACGGCCCAGACGTGGCGGGACGACTTCAACGTGTTCCGCGGCGCGGTGTTCAACCTGTCGCACACGTGGCTGCAATTGGGCCCGATGCGGCCGAAGGTGAAGAACCGCGACATCGAAGGGCTCTACTGGGTGGGCGGCGGCACGCACCCGGGCAGCGGGCTGCTGACCATCATGGAGAGCGCGAACATCGCGGCGGACTACCTCACGCGCGAGGCCGGCAAGGGGCCGCTGCCGGGCTGGCCGTACGTGCCGCCGCTCGAAACGGCGGAGGACCCGGCGCGCGCTCGCGCGGGCTGAGCCGAGCTACTCGGGCTCCACGTCGTAGTTGATGGACCCTGGCGGCGCGGCCCGGGAGAGTGGGTAGATGGCGCGCAGGTTGATGCGGTGGTGGTAGGCGACGAGGTGGGGCTCGCCCGCGATGGTGATGACGACCTGGCGTGGGGGCTCCGGCTGGCTGTCGACCCAGGCCCCGGCTTCCTCCGCAGTGGCGAACGTGGCCACGGGTGAGGGGAGCCCTTCGTCGAGCATTCCTCGGAGGTAGTACTCGAGCGAGCGGCCAGATAGCAGATAGCGCCGGTCGCGCTCTGGAACCCACCTGACGTCGTGATACTCGCCTGCAATCAATACCTGGGCGCCGGACGGAGGATTGGGGTGGTTCTTCAGCCAGGCTTCGGCGCTCTCCTTCGTATCGAAAGCCGCGATGACGAGCGGGGGCGCATCGGCCAGGACGCTCTCACGATAGGCCTCGAAGTCGTGGGACTGCCCGGTCTGCGAAATGAAGTCGAGCGCACCCATCGCCGCACTGAGGTACTCCTTGTCTTCCTCGGACGTGGACTCCTCCCAAAGACGTCCCAGGAGGTTCAAGACGCGAAAATGGAACATCGGGTCCTTCTTCATGGTGAGACCTCCGCCATCCATGGCTCGGCAGGAGTCGCCGGCTCGGCCAGGAGCACGGCAGGCGCGAGGACGACGAGCCCCGCACCGGCGGAGAGCACAATGAAGGCCACGCCCGCCACGACGACCACGCTTCCTACCAGGACGGCCTTGCGGTTGCGCTTCAGCCAGTCCACCGCGCTGTCGATGGCTGTGAACTCTTGGGGCTTCAATTCCTGTAATTCATTGCAGTCTCTATAGGCCTGCCAGCACTTTGCACGGCAGTACTCGTCTTTCCTGGCATCCCTATCCTTGCCGGAAGTGATGTGTCCGAATCCACGGCCAAGGGGGCGTGACTTGCACTCCCGGACGCACTCCCGGTTTTCCTCGTCGCAGTCTCGCGGCCGGGCCACCACCGGCAGGACGCCCCGGGGCCCACTCCGCGAGCGAGACAGGAACCTGTACTCAGCCAGGTTCAGCTCTTCTGCGCGCTGCCACGAGTGGGTGACGGTGCCGTCCGGCAACTCCCGGATGAAGAGCACGAAGTGCGTGAGCTCGCGGGTATTGGCCGGAGCGGCGTGACGGGTGGCGCCACATGCAAAGAGCAATGCGCTGAGGAGCGCGGCCGTGACTCGGGTGGGGAGCGTCGAGCGTTGCATGGGGTCGGGGCGTGCCTGGTGGAGTGGGCGCGGCACCCTAGCAGGCGAGGGAGCAGGCCCATACCCTCGAATGCCTCGACGGGCCCTTCGCTGGATGAAGCCGACGCCCCGGCCCGCGCTCGCGCCGGCTGACCGGCTGGAATCGATGGCTGCCATTGATGGCTCCCGGGGTCCGATGGCAGCCATTGGCCGCGCCACTTGGCGCGCGCCCGGGTCCTTCGCGCATGGTGCTCCCCGCGCTCGACGCATGGATGCGTCGTGATGAGCAAGGGAAGACACGCTTGAGACCTTTGATGAGAAGCACGTCGGGAGCCAGCCGGGGCCTGACGGTGGGAATGGCCATGTTCGCGCTGGTCCTCGGGGCCTGCGGAGTGGATGGCATGGAGGGAATGGACGCTCGAGGCCTGGAGCAGGGGGAGGCGGAGCCCCAGGCGCTGAGCGAGCCCGCGGTCTGTACCCGGGGGGCCATGCCCGCCACCGGAGCCATGCCGACCCTGAGCGAGTGGTCCGACTCCAACGACAACAACCGGTGTGACGGCGCGTGGGTGTACCGGGAGAACGAGTCCTGCGTCAGCCTGTCCGAGTGTGGCTGCAAGACCGCCGCGTCCTGCACCAGCTGGAAGAACGGCATGGACCCGGTGCTGGCGGTGGTGACACCCAGCTTCACCATCCCGGTGGAGATGCGCAAGGTCTGCGAGAGCCTGGGCAACTGCGATTTCGTGGAGGACTGGCCGAAGACGCAGGCCAACTGCAACGCCAAGGTCAGCCCCGAGGTGCAGCGCCGCAAGGACCTCATCACCACGGAGCAGCAGGCGCACGGGCTGTCACCCGCGGGCCAGTTCCTCCACCTCGTGACGGCCGTGCCCAACTCGCTGAGCCTGGTCGACCTGGGCAACGGCAAGGCGACGTGCTCGTTCAAGGTCAATGTGCCGCGCGCGAAGCACGCCACCAGCCTGGCGGTGTGCGGCTGCCAGGCGGCGAACAGCTGTCAGAACGACACCTGCGCCGCGAAGCCGACGCCGCTGTACTCGGCCGTGGGGCTGTCGCTGAACGGCCTGCGGAGCGTGGTGCCGGCCAAGGTCCTCCATGAGGGGAGCTTCGCCCCCTCCTGCACCACCGGCGAAGCGCTGAGCGGCAACCCGGCCCTGCGCTACTCCACGCTGAAGAGCTCGGAGCAGAGCGTCCCCGCCACCCGCACGGATGCCCTGAACGCCATCCGCCGCACCATGATGATGATGTACGAATTTCACGGCGGCAGCCTCAGTGACGCCGACCGCGCGGATGCCCGGGCGAGGTACCACACCTACAACTCCCTGGTCCCCGCTTGCGGCACCACCCTCGCCACCTGCAATGCCTTCAAGTCGGCGCGCCCGGACGTCGCCGCCTCCCTGCAGCGCTGCGCGCGGCTGCTGAGCACGCACGTCAAGGCGGTCTCGCTGGTGGCGGCGGAGCTCCAGGAGTGCCTCGAGGTGCTGACGCTCAACGTGCGCCCCATCGAGTTCCCCGCGCACTTCAACGCATGCCAGCCGGCGACCCCCACGGCGCCGCACTACTTCGACGAGGTGCAGGAGCTCTACGGACGGCTGTGGGAGAAGCAGCTCAACATCCCCACGCCTCCCCAGGGCATCGAGGCGAACACCGTGAAGGCCGCCCGCCTGGAGAAGCTCTCGAGGCAGCTCTGGTCGCTCGACTCGACCGAGTACAACTCCGTCCTCCTGCGGGCGTCGGACCCGCGGCTGACTTCGGACCAGAAAGAGGCGCTGAATGCCACGCGGCTGACGAAGCTGCTGGAGCGGTGGAACGAGCAATGGGACAAGCGCTACGCCCTCACCGCACCGTTCATCTCCGCCCTGGACGGCACCGACGGCAACGTGCTCGTCACGGAGCTGTCCAAGGGCCGCACGCAGGCGCACAAGGCCGCCCAGGAGCTCGCCCTGGGCCTGTTCACCCCGGTGAGCGCCGTGTGGCGTGGCACGGCAATCACGTCCGTGCCCACGGATGGGGACGTGCTCAACGCGATGCTCGGGGACGCCCTGCAGCCTCTCGCCACCCGGCTGGATGAGCTCTCGACGTTCCACGACTTCTCCTGCTCCCTGCGCGACTGCCGCTCGGAGTCCACGCCGCTCAGCCAGACGTACCGTCTGCTCGCGGGGCTGAAGGCCGCCCCCAACGCCGAGTTCGCGGCGGCGCTCGCGGGCGCCACCACGGACCTGTCCGGCTGGCGCCCCGTGTTCGCGAAGCTCGCGGAGCAGGGAGGGCTGTGGGACGTGGCGATGTGGATGGCCCTGCCGGAGGTCACCTCCGCCAGCCCCAACCTCGACGGCGTCCGGCCCGCGGCGCGGCCGCTCGTGCAGCTCATCCTGGACGCCGGCCAGCGCTACCACCAGTACCAGGTCGAGGGCGTCTTCGTCTCCAGCCCCACGCTGCTGCGCACGGGCCAGCACGAGGGACTGCGGGACGAGCTGGTCCAGCTGATGTCGCAGCAGAACCAGCAGCTCATCCAGAAGCGCGACCGGTTCAGCGCGGACATCATCGCCTTCGCCCGGGAGCTGATTGGACAGACGTCGGAGGCGGGCAACCTGGAGCGTCTCCGGAAGCAGCGTGAGCAGAAGACCCAGGAGCACGAGTTCCTCACCGCCGACCGCAACGGCCTGACGGCCAGCGCCGCCGCCGAGGAGGTGCGCTTCGGCACCCTCACGGACGCGCTGACCCGCATCGAAGGCTCGCTGAGCCAGAACGAGTTCGTCGACCTCGCCGACAGTCAGACCTTCTTCGTCTCCGGCGGAGACGCCCGCTACCCGGGCACCGGCGCCCCCGACCTCACCCAGCTCGGCGTCGGTCCGACGGTGCAGCTCCCCGCCGGGCGGTTCCTGTCGGTGCTGGTCGACCCCGCGAGCCGGTGGGCGCCCACCTGTGCCCTGCGCTCGGCGTCGTTCCTCAAACCCTCCGGTGGCAACACCCCGGTGGCGGGTGCGAGCGAGGCCCTCATCGGTCCCGAGGGCTACTCCCTGACCTTCTCCGACGACACCTACCAGGCGAGGTCCACCACGGACTCCCGCGTCCTGTCCGCCGGCGTCAGCGTGAGGTCCGAGGTCTGCGTCGGGAGCGGGCCCATCGGCGAGGCGGGAGGCGTCGAGGCCAAGGCATGCCTCGAGGCCCATGCCGGCGTCGAGTGGTCCAAGGGCCTTGGCCATAGCAACGAGGACAGCCAGCGGGCGTCGGCCGCGTTCGCGCTGGGGCTCCGCCTGAAGGACACCCCCTTCAAGGAAGCACCCGTGGGCGCGCTGCTCGCGGTCGTCATCGACAACGCGACGAACAAGGTCACCGACTACCAGGTGGTGCGCGCGCCCGCGACCACCGTCTTCGCGCCGGGCAACTCCCGGGTCGTCTTCGTCGTCAACGACCGGACGTGCGCGACGCCCAACACGGTGGGCCGGCTCAAGGTGACCGTCAACACCGTGACGACCGTCGGTGCCGTGGCCCCGTATGTCATCATTGCCATGTCCGAGGTGCTGACCGCGCAGCGCTTCCAGGTCGGGAACTACGTGAACCAGGGCCGCCTGCTGAGCAGCGAGTCGAGCCTGCTGCGGAAAGAGGCCAACCAGAAGCTGTCCGAGAAGCTGGCGCCGGCGGGCGTCACCCTCGGCACGCTCCCCGAGCCGCTCACCACGCTCTTCGATAGCTTCCTCGAGAAGGAGATAGTGAGCATCGAGCGCGCCGTCGAGCTCCAGGACCTGGAGCGCAAGCTCGTCCTCATCCAGCTCGAGCTCCAGGCGATGGACTTCGACATCCACGCCGGAGAGCAGGGCGCGAAGCTCCACGAGCTCATCATCGACCAGATGGTGCGCGACATGGACGGCCTCTACCTGCGCGAGAAGTCCACGGAGCTCATGCGGCGCACGCAGGAGTACCTGCTGCCGGCGCTCCGCATCTGGTACCCCCGGCACCTGGCGCAGAAGCTCGGCCAGCCGCAGGACTCCGTCTTCAAGAAGGCGCTGGGCGAGCTGTCCAACACCATGCCCGTCGATCAGGCCGTGCTCGACCTGGTCACCCCCGCCACCACGGTGGTGAGCGAGCTGATGCTGGGCTTCACCGATGCGCCCTTCGGGAACGTGCCGGACGGCCAGGACGGCTACTTCGTCCGCGTCAGCTTCCCCCGGCCGGGCCTCTTCGAGCCCAACCCGCTCGGCACCTTCTTCGGCTCCTCCTCCAGCACCGTGGACGGGGTGCGTGCGGCGCTCTTCTGGGACGCGGTCGACGACCAGGGCCTGGCCCCCGTCACCATCACCCCGGAGGACATCTACGCGAGCCTGTCGCCGCAGGGGATGCTGCCGTGCAACGAGAGCACGCCGGTCATCCGGCGCATCGGGTTCTACTTCGGCTCCGACAGTGGCGCGGCATATCCCCAGGCGGACCACATGAACGCGCTGGGCCGGCTCCTCAGCGGCTACGCGCCCCGGCAGCAGTCGTTCCTGACGGAGGTGGGCGAGCTGCAATACCAGCTCGAGGCCGACTCTCCCTTCCGGACGGTGGGCGGCAGCGTGTTCTATGGCCTGACTGGCGCGGCCAACACGGTGCTCACCTCCAAGGTCTATGACCCGTCCCGCCCGCTGGGGCTGTCTCCGTTCGGCACCTTCCACCTCGACTTCACCCGGGTCCAGCTGACCGTCGGGAAGGGCGGCTGGAACGACCCCACCTACGGCACGGGCCTGGCGCAGGCGAAGGAGTTCGTGGTGGTGATGGAGCTGGACTCCAAGCGCAACTTCACCCCGGCGGGAGTCCCCGTCTGCCAGGGCCTCACGCAGCCGCCTCCCGGGGTGACGGCGCCGTAGCACGAAGGCTCTCATCGCAGTCACCTGCAACAGAATCGCGGAGGCCCGTCGGTGAACCGGCGGGCCTCCGTTGTCGTTTCCGCCGTCTGACCACGCCGCGGGCAATGGCAGCCATCGACCCAGGCTCTTGGCGGACGCACCGGGCTCCGGGGCACTGTCGCCGCCTCTTTCAGAGGAGCAGCGGAGATGGATTCAGGGAAGTGGAAGTCCAGGCTGGGAAGCGCGCTGGCGGCGGTGGCGTGTGTCCTGGGGATGAGCGGTCCGGCCCATGCGCAGCAGCCCTTCCAGGACCGGCTGGTGCAGCCGCCGAGCCTCGCGGGGCCCACGCGCGCGTCGCTGGCGGGCTCGCTGTCGGGGTTGGCGTTCGGTCCGTCGGAGCTGCACCGCGGGGCCTTCGCGCTGTCGCTGCCCGGCAGCCTCCCGGCGGAGCGCGGCGCGCCGCAGGTGGGCGTGCTGCCCGGCTACTCGGCGGACACGGGGCTGACGGAGTGGGGCGCGGGCTGGGACGTCGCGCTGAGCGTGCGGCGCTACCGCGCCCTGGGCGAGGTGGACTACGCCGACGACGACCTGACGGGGCCCTGGGGCGTGCTGCGCAAGGGGAGCGACGGCGCCTACTACCCCGCGAGCGGAGACCGGTCCGTGCGCGTGGTGCTGGAGGCGTCCGGCGGCCTGCGCGCGGTGACGGGCGAGGGCGTGACGTACCGCTTCCTCCCCTCCGACAGCGTGACGAACCCGCGCGGCACCTACGCCTGGTACCTGTCCGACGTCAGCGACGTGAACGGCGCGCGGACGGAGCTGACGTATGTCCGCAATGCCTCCGGCCGGCCCTTCCTGTCGCGCGTGCGCTACGGCGGGCTCGGCACGATGCCCCGGCAGTACGAGGTGGAGTACGTCCACGAGCCGCTCGCCACGCCGCTGAGCGACTACCGGGCGGGCCTCCGGCAGGTGCTGGACCAGCGCGTGCGCGAGGTGCGCGTGAAGGCCCTGGTGGGGACGGAGTACCAGCTGCGCTCCACGTACGTGCTGCACCACACGCAGGCCACGCTGGGGCCGGCCTTCTACCTCACGCAGGTGGAGACGGTGCTGCGCGGCGGAGAGCGCGCGCCGGCGGTGCGCTACACCTATGACGAGGACGGCGCGTGGCTGGCGGGCGCGGCGGTGGAGCCGCTGCCGGGCCTGGACCCGTACCTGACGAGCGCGGGCGCCGGTGGCCTCTTGCCCTCGGTGATGACGGCCACCGACGTGGACGCGGACGGACTGGTGGACTTCGAGCACCACCGGGAGAACGTGCTGCTGCGGCAGACGGCGCCGGGCCAGTTCGCCTTCGAGCCGCTGCCCGCGCCCACCGGAAGCGAGGACCCGCTCTGCCGCCGCGCGCCCTCCGCGGCCAACCCGCCCCGGGTGCTGGCGCGCACCAGCGCCGGGGTGGACGAGCCCCGGGTGGTGGTGGTGGCCCCGGTGGGGGCGATGACGGAGGTCCGCGTCTGCGACCGCGCCGGCCAGCAGCTGTCGCTGGGCAGCTTCCCCGGCGGCTGGCAGCTGGACGCGCGCACGCGCCTGGTGGACCTGGACCGCGACGGGCGCCCGGACCTGCTGCGCGTCTTCAGTGGCGGCTACGAGGTGGCCTCCAGCTCCAGCGACATGGGCGGCTGGGTGAAGGAGCCCGGGGCCAG
Source organism: Pyxidicoccus xibeiensis (assembly GCF_024198175.1). Lineage (NCBI taxonomy): Bacteria > Pseudomonadati > Myxococcota > Myxococcia > Myxococcales > Myxococcaceae > Pyxidicoccus > Pyxidicoccus xibeiensis. The sequence goes on along the minus strand of NZ_JAJVKV010000004.1, from coordinate 871,829 downwards.
CCTCACGCCGGGCATCAGCGCGCTGTCGGCCTGGGTGCATGACCTCAACGGAGACGGCGTGGCCGACCTGCTGGCCGCGCATGGCTCGGGCGTGGTGGTGTGGAGCGGCATGGGCGGGCGGCGCTTCGAGCCGAGCGGCAGCCAGCCGTCCTTCCGGCTCGCGAACGGCACCGCCTTCCAGGCGTTCGACAACGCGTCCTTCTCCTTCCTCGACGCCAACCGGGACGGCCTGGCGGACATCGTCCTCACCCGCAACGGGACGACGCTCTTCTTCATCAACCGGGGTGATGAGTTCCGCCAGGTGGCCGTCCCCGGCCTCACCCAGCTGACGGCGGGGGCGCTGCTGCCGCTGTCGCTGACGCTGTCAGGCTCGGGTGAGGAGGAGCTGCTCACGGTGTCCGGCGGGCACGCGCGGGCGCTGCGGCTGACGCGGCCCTCGGTGGGGCTGATGCTGTCGGCGGATGACGGCGCGGGCACCGTGGCCCGCTTCGACTACGCGCGTGCGGCGCCCGCTAAGGGCCTCCACCAGCGGCCCGTCGTCCTCCAGGCCCTCACCGTCACGTCCTCGGGAGACGAGGCCCTCACCCATACCTACGACTACGGCCAGCCCCGGGTGCACTCGCTGGGCAAGCACCTGGTGGGCTTCGGCACGGTGGCTCGCACCGGCCCGCTGGCCTCCGAGACGCTGACGCTGCACCACGACGACGACGTCTCCGGGCTCGTCCTCTCCAGCCGGAAGACGGATGCGCGCAACCCCGTGGAGCACTTCAGCGCCTCCACCTACGAGGAGGTGCTCCACCAGGGCCTGCGGCTGCTGCGGCCGCGCACGCAGACGAAGGGCGTGTCGGGGCCCGCCGGCGCCAGCCCCTTCTCCTCCACCACGGAGTACCTGGCCTACGCCCGGGGCACCTGTCCCACCCATGTCCGGGACACCTCGCGCCATGGCGTCCTGGAGACGCGCACCACCCTGGCCTCGCCGTCCGGACTGGACGCGGAGCTGCACTGCCTGCCGGCCACCCAGCGCCTCGCGGGCACCCACGCCGACGCCTCGCTGGACTTCGCCTACGAGCTGTCCCTCACGTACGACGCCCTGGGACGGATGAAGAAGGCCACCGCGCCGGGCCCTGACGGCGCGCTCGTCCTCCAGGAGCTCTCGCACGACACGGCCGGACGGCTGACGCGCGTCAGCGTCCCGGGACATGGCGCCACCGAGCTCACCTGGGACAACGCAACGGGGCTCCTGTCCCGCCTCGTGGGGCCGGAGGGCGTGGTCACCCACGTCCTCGCGCGCGACGGCGTGAGCGACCAGCTGCTGGGGCTGCGCACGGAGCGCGGCGGCGGCGTGAGCCACTCCACGTTCTTCCGCTACGACGGGCTGGAGCGGCTCTCGAAGCAGTGGGACGACCTGGCGGGTGGCACCGAGCTCCAGCCGCTCGTCGCATACACCTATGCGTATGCCACGGAGGCGAAGCCGGCGCGGCTGAGGACGGCCACGCGGGTGAATGCCGCCTCCACGCGCGACATCCTCTCGCTGCAGACGGCCTTCGGGCATGAGTCCCTCAGCCTCCGCTGGACGCCGCTGGGCTGGGCCACCTCCGAGCTGAGCCGCGTCCGCCGCGCCCAGGGCGAGACGCGGACGTACCGGCGCGCCTCGCTCGGCGCCGACGCGCGGCCCGAGCTGCTCACCTACGCGGACCTGCTGCGAGGCGCGAGCGAGCTGTCCTTCGCGCTGACGGACGGCGGCGGGGGAGAGCACCTGGAGCAGGACCTGCTGCAGACGGGCGTCACGCGCCGGCTGGCCACGACGCGCTCCGTGCGGGAGCAGGCGCTGGTGGTCGTCACCACGGAGAATGCCCGGCCGCCGTTGCTCGAGGCCTTCGACGAGGAGGGACAGCTCCTCTGGGCCAGGGACACCGAGGGCCACGTCACCTCCGCCAGCTACGACGCGCTGGGACGCAAGGTGGCCGTGGGCCTGCCCGGGGGGCAGCGCCAGACGCAGCGCTTCGACGCCTACGGCCGGCTCGCGCGGGTGAGCCGCCCGGGGGTGGGGGAGACCGTCTTCCGCTACGACGCCGCGACGGGCCTGCTCGTCGGCAAGGACTTCCTCACGCCCTCGGGCGGGGTGGAGCGCCGGCTGGCGCGCACGCTGGACGCGAAGGGCCGGCCCACGGTGGAGACGTACATGCAGGTGGCCACCGGTGCCACGCGCACGTACCGGTACGACTACGACGGCGTCATCCCGGGCGAGGCCACGGTGCCCGGGCAGCTCGGCTTCCTGTCGCGGGTGCGCGGCGACGGCTACGAGAAGCGGAGCGTCTACCGCCGGGACGGCCGCGTCCAGACGACGACGGTGACGGTGCCCGGCTGGCGCAGCGTGCAGCAGGAGCACACGTACCACGACGACGGCTCGCCCCGCGGGCAGACGTGGGTGGTGCGCGACGCCGGCGGCGCGGAGGTGACGCGCTTCCACAAGGAGGACGCGTACGACGCGGTGGGGCGGCTGGAGCAGGTGTCGCTGAACGCGGTCGGCCTGGCCCGCTTCGGCTACGACGCCGAGGGGCGGCTGGCCTCCGCGTCGCTGCGGGGCGGAGAGACGCTGACGTACGTATTCGAGCCCCAGACGGAGCGGGTGAGTGGCTACACGCTCTCCCGGACGGGGCTCACGCGCGGCGTGCGGTGGGACTGGAGCGACCGGGCGCTGCTGGACGCGGAGACGGTGGCGGTGGACGGCGCGGCGCGGACGCTGACCTACGGCTACGACGAGCGGCGCTTCCTCACCTCCAGCACCGACAGCGTCGCGGGCAGCGCCAGCGCCGGTGCGTCCGCCCTGTACTCGTACGACGCCGCCGGGCTGATGACGGCGGTGGGCGACGTCGCGGGGCTGCGCGGCGTGTCCGGCACGGGCCCCGGCGGGCCGGCGGCGGGCGTCCCCTATGTGTACGACGAGCAGGGCCGCGTCGTCCGCAAGGGGGACCTCGTCCTGGGCTACGGCCCGGATGGACACCTGGAGCGCGCGGAGCGGGGCACCCGGTCCTGGCGCTTCGTCTACGACGAGGACGGTCAGCGCCTGGTGAAGCGGGAGAGCGGCGTGCCGGTGGCGGCCTACGTCGCGGGCGCCTACGTGACGGCCACCTCGGTGGTGGTGCCGTACTCGATTGAGGGCCACATCGTCGGCGTCATCGAGAACGGCGTGTTCCGCTCCGTCCTCACCGACAGCCGCGGCACCGTGCTGCATGACGGCACGGCGCTCAACGTGGCCACGCCGTACGGGGTGCGCGACACCGGCACCGCCGTGAGCGCGGCCCTGGACTACGCCGAGCGGGGCTACGACTCGGACCTGGGCACGGTGCGCATGGGCGTGCGCGACTACGACCCGTACCTGGGGCGCTTCCACACGCCGGACCCGCTCATGCTCTCGTCGCTGGAGCCGTGCGCGGACTCGCCGCTGGACTGCAACCTCTACGGGTACGCCCGCAACAACCCGTCCCTCTTCATCGACCGGGACGGGCGGCTGCCGACGCTGACCCAGGTGGCGAGCTCGTTCGGCAAGAGCTTCATCAACCGGGGGAAGGAGACCGCCCAGGGGCTGGGCAGCCTCGCCGCGTCACCGGTCCGCGTCGGCAGCGCGGTGCTCGGGGGCCGCTGGAGCGAGGTGGCGGACGCGGGCAAGAAGCACGCCGTGACGATGTTCATGGCCCAGCCCGTCCCTCAAGCGGTGGGCCTGGTGGTGTCGGTGGTGCGCGGCGCCATGGAGGTGGGCAGCGCCGTCAAGAGCGGTGACGGAGAGAAGGTCGCCGCCTTCGCGGGGCGCGGGACGTTCGACGCGGCCATGATGGTGGCCGGCCCCAAGGTCGGCAAGGCCGCGGGGGCCGTGGCGCTCCCGAGCCTGAGCCGGGCCGCGGTGGCGGTGAAGCGCTCCGCCGCCGTCGTGCACTTCGAGGCCCTCCTCGCGAAGAACACGGCGACCTTCAAGTACTACCAGCACAAGGTGGGCAAGGTGAACGTCTCCAGCCCCCGGAACGGGGCGGTGTTCTACTCGGCCCCTGGCGCCCGGGCACGGGCGGAGTCCTTCGTGGCCGAGCACCCGGGCAAGACGACGCTGGAGCTGACCCCGGGAGGCAAATGGCTGGATGACAAGCACCTCTTCGCGAAGGGGAGCCCGCTGTCACCCACCCAGTCCCTGGAGCTGTGGAAGACCCTGTCGGAGCGCTTCGCCAACGGTGCCTCGGGAGTGTCCATCGGCTTCGTGGAGGGCGCCTCGAAGGGGAGCATCTTCAACACGGTGGAGTACCCGGCCCTCCTGCGCAATCCCAACGTCACCAACGTCATCACGGGTGGTCACTGAAGTACCGTTGCCATCCATTGGCCATTCCGATGGATGGCATTGCCCCCGCGCGTTTGCGCTCTCGCCGGGGGTGGATGAATCTAGACATGTCCTCTCGACGCAGCCGTCGGGCCGGCGGTGGGTGTGCGGGAACGCGCTTCCTGTCGTGAGGACCTCTACCGACCTGCCGCCTGTCACGGGCGTGCGGCGGCGCCCGTGAACACCGGGCGCCGGCCGCGCGCCGGGGCATGCGCGCGGCCGAGGAACCATGAACGACATGAGATACGCGATGAAGCAGCAGGGAACGTGGAATGACAGGGACACACGCGCGCCGTGGCAGGCGTGGGTCCGGCGCCGTACGGGCACGCCGCTGCTGGCCTGGGGCGCGCTGACGCTGTCGGTGCTCGCCTGCGGTGGGGGCGAGGTCCGCCCTGGCGGTGAGCCCACGCCGGAAGCGCAGGTCGACGCGCCCGCCATCGCGGTGTCCGACGCGCCGGGGAAGGTGGACTGCACACACCGGGGCAGCGGCAAGGCGTACGAGGTGGGGCCCAACCAGGCCTATGCGAACGTGGGCGACGTGCCGTGGGAGGCGCTGGGGCCCGGGGACACGGTGCGCATCCACTGGCGGCCGGAGCCCTACCGCGAGAAGGTCATCATCGCTCGCAGCGGCACGCAGGCGCAGCCTTTGCGCGTGTGCGGCGTGCCCGGGCGCGAGGGCGCCAGGCCGGTGCTCGACGGGGACGGCGCCACCACGCGCCCGCAGCTCGGGGCGCTCTTCGGCACCTACCAGAGCTGGAGCCTCCAGCAGCGCGGCATCATCGTCATCTGGGCCCCCAAGTACGGCGAGCGCGTGGAGCACGTGCACGTGGAGGGACTGCAGCTCCAGGGCATGGTGCGCGCGCCCTACCGGCGGGCGGACCTGACGAAGTTCAAGGACTGGGACGGCGCGGAGCGCACCTATGACGAGAGCGCCGCCGCCGTGCGGCTGCAGCGGGCGCGCAACGTGGTGATTCGGGGCAACTTCTTCACCCACAACCCCAACGGCATCTTCACCGCGAGCCAGTCCTACGAGGAGAACCACATGGTCCGCGACGTGCTCGTCGAGGGGAACGTGTTCTTCGAGAACGCGCTCACGGACACGTACAACCGGCACCAGGCCTACCTGCAGGGCACCGACTTCGTGGTGCAGTACAACGCCTTTCGCAGCCCGGTGCCCGGCTCGGGCGGCAACTGCCTGAAGATGCGCACCGCGGGCGACGTGGTCCGCTACAACTACTTCGAGAACGGCGCGCGCTCGCTGGACATGGTGGAGCTCGAGGACCACATCGAGCTCATCGCGCCCTGGCAGTACGCGCGCTACCGTGAGGCGCTGCCTCCCGCGCAGCTCCCCGTGGTGGACGCCCTGCAGCCGCTCAACTGGCTGGGGTACCAGGCCAGCTACGTCTACGGGAACATCTTCGACCTGCACGGGCCGGACGCGCCGTCCAACCCCATCCACTACGGCTTCGACAACAGCCCGCTGGACCGCCGGCCGGGGCGGCTCTACTTCTATTACAACACCCTGGTGGCCCGGACGGACCCGCAGGACACGAGCACGGTGCGCCTGCTCGACTGCTGCTCGGACAATGGCGACTACTACTATGGCGAGGAGGCGCAGCTCATCGACGGCGTGCTGTACTTCGTGGCGCCTCCCATCAACGGCGGCCCGCCCAAGAACTGGGGGCCGATGACGCAGCCGGTGGCGGAGCAGTGGCCGCAGATGCGCGCGTACAACAACGTGGTGGTGCTCTCCTCGCGCACCGCGGGCAGCCCGCGCTCGGACTTCGAGCTGACGCGCTGGCGCGCGGACCGGATGCTGCTCGGGCGCAACTTCATCACCACCGGCTGGGACGTGCAGGACCTGGACAGCAGCAGCACCAACCCCGGCTACGGCCAGCGCCCGCTCCCGGAGGACGAGAAGATTCTCTACCCCGGTGGCAACGTGGGCCACCACGTCGAGGGCGCGCAGAACGTCCTGACGGACGCCGCGGTGCCGCTGGACCTCGCCACCTTCGCGCCGCTGGCGGGCTCGCTGCTGAAGGGCGCGGCCCTGCCACTCCCGGCGGAGGTGCCGCCCGAGTTCGTGCCGCACTACCAGGTGTCGCTCGACTTCAACCGGCCCGACAGGCTCGTCGTCTCCGAGCGGCGGAGCCTGAGGACGCTGGGCGCGGTGGAGTAGGGCCCTTTCGTCGGCGCGGGCGGTCTTGAAGGGGGCGCCCGCGCCGGCGGCCTGTCACCCGGGCGATACCACGCATAGAAGGCGTCTATGGCCCCGCCCTGGCGGTCGGCCGCGCCATATGCTCCCTTCACAGGGCGGCCCCTGAGGGCCCACCCCGGGTGATGTTCATGGACTTGACGCATCTGCGCTACTTCCAGGCGGTGGCCGAGGCGGGCAGCATCACCGCCGCCGCCCACGTGCTTGGCATCACCCAGCCGACGCTCACGGCCGCCATCCAGCAGATGGAGAAGCGGCTCGGCACCAAGCTGCTGTTGCGCGGGCGGGCGGGCATCCAGCTCACCGCCACGGGCGAGGCGCTGCGGCGGCATGCCGCGGCCGTGCACGCCCAGCTCGACCAGGCCGAGCAGGAGATTCGCGCGCTCCAGGACGAGGAGGTGGGCAACTTCGTCCTCGGGTGTCACGAGTCGCTCGGCGCGTACTTCCTCCCGTCGTTCCTGCCCGCCTTCCTGCGGGCCGCGCCGCGAATCTCCCTCACGCTGTGGAACGGGACCTCCAGCGGGGTGCGCGACGCGGTGGTCGAGCGCAAGGTGCACTTCGGGCTGGTGGTCAATCCTCGCCCCCACCCGGACCTGGTCTTCGTGCCGCTCTTCCATGACGCCATGGATGTCTTCGTGGCGGCCGAGGGCGCGCCCCCGGAGGGTGACGAGGACGGTGCGCATGCGCGCCTGGCGGAAGGGCCGCTCATCTACGCGCCGAGGGTGCTCCAGTGCCAGGAGCTGCTGGAGCGACTGGCGGCGCGCGGGTTGCTGCCCGAGCGACTGCTGCCGTGCGGTGACCTGGAGCTGGTGAAGAGCCTCTCGCTCTCCGGGCTGGGCGTGGCGTTGCTGCCGCGCCGGGTGGCCGCCTACTGGCAGCAGGGCCGCCTGCGCCGGCTGCACCCCTCGCTGCCCTTCTTCGAGGACACCATCACCCTCGTCTACCACTCGGATGGGCACCGCACCCGCGCCGCGCGCCGACTGAAGGACGCGCTGGTCGAGCACGGGCACAAGCTCGAGGCCGAGCTGGCCACGGGCTGATGCAAGACGCGTGAGGGTCCTTCCCAGCCGAGCTGCTCGGCCCGAGCCACCCTGGAGAGTGGAAGGAGCGTTCCTTCCGCCGCGCGGCCCGCCTGGCCCGGACCCAGGCGTGGAAGGAGCGTTCCTTCCGCCCCGCGGCCCGCCCGGCCCGGACCCAGGCGTGGAATGAACGTTCCTTCCGACCGGGCATGACTCCCGGCGGGCTCATGCGGCCGCGCTCCCGGGCCTCAGGGAGCGGCGCGCGCGAGCCACGCGGCGAGCTCGCCGCGCACCCTCGCGCCCGTGAGCTCCGGTGCGGCCTGCCGGGCGAGTGCCAGGGCCCGCGTGCGCTCCGCCGTGCCGCCCGTCGCGTGCAGTGCCCTCGCCAGGTGGAAGCGCGTGGTGGCGAGCTCGGGCCCCTGGTGCACCACCGCCTCGCGGAGCCGCAGCGCCGCCTCCAGCGCGGCCACCGCCTCCCGCCCCTGGCCCAGCGCCCGCCGAGCCTCGCCGAGCGCCTCCAGCACGTCTGAGCGATTGGGGTGGTCTTCCGGCAGGGCCTCGCACAGCCGCAGCGCCTCACGCAGCGTCCGCTCCGCCTCGGCCGCGCGTCCTGCCTGGAGCTGCGCGAGGCCGAGCGTCGTCAGGGGAATGGCCACGCCGGGGTGCGACTCTCCTTCAGCCTCGCGGGTGGCGGCCACCGCGCGCTCCGCCATGGCGCGCGCCTCGTCCGTGCGCCCCAGCTCCACCAGCACCTCCGCCACCGTGTTGCGCGCGGCCCCCACCACGGCATGGCGCGGCGTGTGCGCGGCCTCGATGAGCGTGAGCGCCTGCTGCGCGCTGACGAGCGCCTCCTCGGCCTTCCCCTGTCGGTTGAGCGCGAAGGCCAGGCCGCGAAGCACGTAGCCCACGCGCGGGTGCGACGCGCCGAAGGTGCGCTCCAGCACCGCCACCGCCAGCTGGCGCTCGGCCACTGCTTCCTCGAAGCGGCCCTGTCCGGCCAGCGCGTATGCGAGCTCCGCCCGTCGCTCCGCGGCCTGCAGCGAGCCCTCGCCGTGGGCACGCACCGCGCGCGCCAGCGCCTCGCGCATCCAGCCCTCGGCCTCCTGGAGGCGGCCCGCCATGAAGTCGATGCGGCCGCCTGCCCGGAACAGCGCCGTGGCCTGGGCATCCGCGCCCGGCCGCCGTGCGAGCAGCGTCCGGCCCAGCTCGAACCAGTCACGTGCCTGGCGCGTCTCGCCCAGGTGGCTGCCCAGCACCAGCGCGAGGTGGGAGACGATGTCGAGCGCCAGCACGTCGTCGTGCGAGCCGAGCGCGGCCCACGCGGCGCGCTTGAGCAGGGCACGGCCCTCGTCCTCGCGCCCGGTGTCCACCAGCAGGTAGCCCGTGACGTAGGCCAGCTCCGCGTCCCGCGCGGACACCAGCAGCGCCCCGGCCTCAGGCGCGAGCGGCAGCAGCTCGGCCAGGCCGTCCGACGGTCTCCCCGCCGCCGCGAGCGCCCGAGCCTTCGCGAGCGCCGCGCGCTCGGGCTCCGACGTCCGCGTCCCTTCCTCCGCGCGCGCCGAGCTCCGCAGCGCCTTCGTGTCCATGCAGGAGGCGAGCGCCGGCAGGCCGGTGGCCGCCATGCGCGAGGCTTCCACCACGCGCGTGTCCGCCCGCATCAGCACGTCCACCAGGGCCGCCAGGTCCTGACGCCTGGCGCGAAGGCACTCCCCCTGCAGCGCCAGTACCGCCGCGTCCGCGTCGTGCGCCTGGCCCACGGTGCACACCGCCACGCGCTGCTCCGCCCAGGCGCGCCCGTACGCATCCAGCGCCGCCCGGGTGGAGTCCAGCGTCTCCCGCGCATAGGGCACACCCGAGCCGAGGAAGGCGCGCTCCATCGCCTCGGCCCTGCCCGGGCCCCAGGCCGCGTCGAGCTCCACCCGCGCCTCGCGCCGGCAGGCGGCCGCCCGGTGCGCCTCCTGATAGCCCGGCAGCCCCGAGGCGAGCATCACCCCCAGCACCCCCGCCATCACCGCCCCCACCACGAGGGGCCTCCGCGTCAGGGGGCTCGGCTCCAGCGCCTCGAGCAGCGCGTCCATGGAGGCAAAGCGCCGCTCGGGCTCCGGCCGCAGCGCGCGCAAGAGCGCCCGGTGTACCGGGTACGTCAGGCGTGCCTCGGGCGGAGGTGGCGCCACCCTGCCCAGGCGCACCGCGCGGTACAGGTCCGACGGCGTACGTCCCTGGAAGGCGGGGCGCCCGCACAGCGCCAGGTAGAGGCTCGCCGCGAAGGCGAACTGGTCCGCGCGCGCATCCACCGGCCCGCCGGGGAGGTACTGCTCCGGCGCCATGAAGCCCGGTGTGCCTTGAACGGCCTCGTCAGCACCGCCTCCGGCCCACGCGGGCGGCGCGAGCGGCGCCTCGGCTCGCGGGGCGCCTTCGGGCAGGGGCGCCACCTCGCCGATGCGGGCCACGCCGAAGTCCACCACGCGCGCGCGTCCGTCGGGGCCCAGCACCACGTTCTCCGGCTTGAAGTCGCGGTGGATGATGCCGGCGGCATGCGCGGCCGACAGCCCCCGGCCCGCCTGGGTGAACAGCCGCAGCACCTCGGACCGGGGGTGGGGCCCCGCGCGCAGCCAGGCCCCCAGCGTGAGGCCCTCCACCAGCTCCATGGCGAGGAAGACGCGCCCCTCCAGGTCGCCCACGTCGAACACCTGCGCCACGTGGGGGTGGCTGAGGCGGGCCATGGCGCGCGCCTCGCCCAGCAGCCGCTCGCGCGCGCGGGCCCGGGCCTCCGCGTCCCCCTGGTTCGGAGGCCGCAGCAGCTTGAGCGCCACGCGCCGGTCCAGCCGTGGGTCGAACGCCGCATACACCTCGCCCATGCCCCCCACGCCCAGCCGCTCCAGCACCAGGTAGCGCCCGAGCTGCGCGCCCCGCGGCAGGCTGGGCGGGGGCGGCGGCACGGGCGCCTCCCACGACACCTGGGTGTGCAAATCTCGCGTCAGCCGCAGCGTGCTGGCGGAGACGTAGGCCTGCGTGCAGCGGCCGCAACCGGTGAGGTGGTCGCTGCACGCGTCCGCCTCGGGCCGCGGCAGCTGGCCGCGCACGAGCGCATGTACGACGTCGTCGGAAAGACAGTCCATGGGCACCGGCGAGGGATTTCTCCAACTGCGCCGGACACGTTGCCAAAGGAGGACGGGGAGGGGGCCATCGGCCGTGGCGATGTGACGCATCGACCGCGCCGATGGGAGCCCCAGCCCGTCCCCCCTGCACCCGGCCGGGCGGACTCCCATCGCGCGCAGGGCGGGGAGGGTGCGAAGCTGACACCCGCTTCATTAGAGGAGCGGTTGAACTCCGGGAGTCCGAATGCCCTTCTTCATCCCAGTCGCGGTGGGTGGCCTGGTGCTGACGGCGCTGGGGCTCGGCGTGAAGCGGGTGCTGGAAGAGGTGGCTCCCGCTTCACCGGAGGAGGCCCGGGTCCGCGAGGCGCGGGAGCGACACGCCGAGGCGCTGGCGGCCCTGCGCGCGGCCCGGCTGCTGGTGAGAGAGGGCCTCGTGGCCTGGGGCGCGCGCCAGTCGTGCGTGCACACGGAGGTGGCGCTGCCCTTCCGGGAGCTGCTGGAGCGGCTGGAGCGCTGGGGCCACGCGCGGGCCGACGAGGTGCTGGACGCCGGGGCGCTGGAGGCGCTGCGGGCGCTTCCTCCGGCCCCTTCCGCGCGCGCGGACCGGCGCCCGTGGCCGCTGCTCGGCGTGGGCGCGGTACCGCCGCCGGAGCTGCTGCCCGTGCTGGCCTGGCTGGACCGGGGCTGGCTGGACGAGGACGCGCCGCCAGTGGTGGTGGACGGTGCCTCGCTGTTCGAGGCCGCCGCGCCTCGGGACTCCCAGGCGCCGGGCACTCCGGACGCGCGGGTGCGCGCGCTGGACGAGGCCGCCGGGGTGCTGGCCCAGGCCACGCGCTTTCTCGAGGAGCTGCGCGCGCGGCTGGTGGCCCGTGAAGCCCGCGTGGCCGCGCTGCACGGGCGGGCCTCGGTGCAGCTGACGTACCTGGACGCCTCCAGCTTCGAGGAGGACGGGCCGGAGCCTCGCGAGCGGCTGCTGCGCCTGGCCGCGCTGGTGGGCCGGCTGGGCGTGCTGCTGCGCGCGCCGGTGCTGGGCGTGGACGGGCGGCTGGCGCCGGCCCCGCCGGAGTCTCCCGACGACGAGGCGGCACCTCACACGTAGCGCCCGGACGGAGCGCCCTCGCCGCGGGCCGTTCCTCTAGACGTAGCGCTCGGCGAGCCGGGACACCTGTCCCGTCGCCTGGGTGACGGCGGTGGCCGCCTGCTGCGTGGTGTCCAGGTGGCGCAGGGTGTCCGTGGTCAGCTCGTCCAGCTCACGCACGGCGGCGAAGAGCTGGTCCACACCCTGGTGCTGCTGGGACATCGCCTCGGTAATCTGGCGCACCGCGCTCGCGGACTCCACGGACAGCGCGGCCAGCTCGCGCAGCCGCTCGCCGCTGGTGCGCAGCGGCACCAGCGCCTTCTCCACGCCCTCGGCGCCCTGGTCCGACATCACCGTCGCATGGTGCGTGGCGGAGGCCATGTTCTCCAGCAGCCCGCGCACGTGGTTGGTGGCCTGGATGGACTGGTCCGCCAGGTCGCGCATCTGCCGCGCCACCACGCCAAAGCCCTTGCCGTGCTCGCCCGCGCGCGTGGCTTCAATCGCCGCGTTGATGGCGAGCATGTGTGATTGGTCCGCCAGCGCCTTCACCACCTCGGACACGCGGCCCACCTCGCGGGCGCGCTGCTCCAGGTCCGTCATCTGGTCGTGCAGGCCGGCGGCGATTTCGCGGATGGAGGCGAGCCCCTTCTCGGTGCCGGCCAGCGACTCCTCGCCCAGCTTGCCCACGGAGGCGGCGCGCTCGGCAACCTGGAGGATGCTGCTGGCGCGCGACGCCGTCACGAGCGACGCCTGCTGGATTTCCTGCGCCGTGGCGCGGGCCTGGTGCAGCGCCGCGGCCTGCCGCGACAGCGTCTGGTTCTGCTGGGTGCTGGCCTGCGACAGCCGGGTGCCCGCCTGGGCCAGGTCCCCCGCCGACGTGCGCAGCGAGCGCGGCAGCTCCTGGAGCCGCTGGTACAGCTGCCACGTCTTCGCCGCCAGGTCGCCCAGCTCGTCCGTGGACACCCACTGCGGCGGCGCGGCGCGGCCCTCCACCAGCGCCTCCAGCGACGCGCCCACCGCCCGCGAGCCCTTCGCCAGCCGGCGGGCCGCCCAGGCCGCGGTGAGGATGGAGCCCAGCGCCGCGTAGCCTCCGAACATCACCACCGGCATCACCAGGTCTCGCTGGAGCGGCTGGATGGTGGCCTGCACGCGCCGCGCGGCCCCCGCGTCTCCCTGCTCCTGGATGTCGGCCGCCAGCGTGCCCAGGCTGCGCTCCAGGCGCAGGTGCAGGGTGACGATGCTGGTGAGACACGTGACGAGCAGCGCGGAGACGACGGTGGCCGGCAGCAGCCAGAGCTGGCGCGCGGCGAAGCCTTCCCCCGCGGGCTTCGCGCTGGGGGCGCGCTGGTACGCGTCCAGCACGGTGGGCATCATCACCTGCTCGTACACCATGTACATCAGCGGGCAGCTGAACAGCCCCGCGCTCACCGCCACCGCCACGCCCACCAGCACCACCGACGGCGGCCGGTCCAGCAGCACCGCCACGCCGCCGTTGAAGAGGATGCCGCCCAGCGTCCACGACACCATCGCCTCGACGAAGGCCAGCTGGGCCGGGATGCGGATCAGCCGCTCCACCCGCAGCGGCCCCTCCTGGCTCATCGCGCGCCGCAGCAGCCAGGGAATCACGAGCAGCGGCTGCGCCACGGCGCACAGCCCCAGCACCAGCGGGGTGATGACGCCCAGGAAGATGCGCAGCTCGTGGTCTCCCTCCAGGTCGAGCAGCTGCATGTCGACGTAGAGCGCGGGGGTGAAGGCCACCGCGGTGATGATGGAGCGCGGCAGATACAGCCGCCGGAACAGCGCGCCGGGGGACGGGAGCGAGGTGGTGGACATCGGGGAGAGCTGTCTCCGGGTAGCAGTCACCCCAGCCTGCGGGCTGGCCCGCCCCCCGTCAATGTCCCGGTTCACTCCGGGTAATGGCGCTCATCTTGGAAGTGCCCGCAAATGGGCGGAACGGCCCATGTTTCAACGTCTTCCACACCGCTGCCGGCTGCCGCGCGTGAAGCCTGCGCACAAGAAAGCATGAATTACCCGGCTGGTTCTGGAGTGCGTGCCTCGGGGGTGGCTTGCTGCGGCCGCATTGAACCGAACCCAGGACTGAAGGGGTACCTCCATGAAGCAGTCTTCGAATGGGCTTCCGCGCCGCGTGCGCATGCAGTGGATGGTGGGGCTGGCCACGCTGGGGCTGGCGGGCTGCGGTGAGTCGCTGGAGTCGCCTGTGTCCGAGGCCGGGGCGCGCGAGCCCGTGCTCACCTATGAGGCGTTCCGCGCCCAGGCGTGGCGCGAGCCGGACACCGGCATCTACATCGTCGACGGGGACACGCCGGTGGTGGACGAGGCGGGGCTCCGGGCGCTGTACCAGGACTACGTGCGTGGTGCGGACGGCGAGGCCGTGGGCACGGAGCGCGCGCCGCTCATCGTCAACCGCTTCAACGGCGCGGATGACCAGTGGGGCTACACGCGCCAGCGCAACATCCCGTACTGCGTGAGCACGGCCTTCGGCGCCAACTACAACACGGTGGTGCAGGCCATGGCCCAGGCGGCGGCGGCCTGGCAGCAGGTGAACGTGCGCTTCCAGCACCGCGGCGACCAGGACGGCGCCTGCAACGCCACCAACAACAACGTCGTCTTCGACGTGCGCCCCGTCAGCGGCCAGCCCTACCTGGCGCGCGCGTTCTTCCCCTACCAGGCGCGCGCCACCCGCAACGTCCTCATCGACGCCACGTCCTTCGGCAACACCGCGCCCTGGACGCTGACGGGCATCCTCCGCCATGAGCTGGGGCACACGCTCGGCTTCCGCCACGAGCACACCCGCCCGGAGGCGCGGACCTGCTTCGAGGACAACAACTGGCGCGCGCTGACGGCGTATGACGCCGCCTCGGTGATGCACTACCCGCAGTGCAACGGCTCCAACCGCGGGGACCTGAGCCTCACCGCCACCGACGTGGCCGGCGCGCACGCCGCCTACGGCCCGCTGGCGGACGCCAGCTTCGACACCGCGTTCTACCTGAACAACCACGGCGACCTGCGCAACGCCTTCGGCGCCACCAACTGGGCGGCGGCGCAGTCCCACTGGGCCACCGGAGGCATCCACGAGGGGCGCCGCGGCGCGGCCCACTTCGATGCGCCGTACTACCTGGCCGTCCACCCGGACCTCCAGGCCGCCTTCGGCCCCACCAACTACGCCGCCGCGCGAGACCACTGGCTCACCGCCGGCATCGCCGAGGGGCGCCGGGGCTCGCGTGAGTTCGACGTGCGCTACTACCTGGACGCCCACCCGGACCTCCGGGCGGCCTTCGGGACGAACTACGGCGCGGCCCTCAGCCACTGGCTCAACGCGGGCCTGTACGAGGGCCGTCGCGCCTCGCCGGAGTTCGACGTGGGCTACTACCTGCGCGCCCACGCGGACCTGATGGCGGCCTTCGGTGCCACCAACTACCCGGCCGCCATGGACCACTGGATTTTCGCCGGCCGCCACGAGGGCCGTCGCGGCGCGCCCTGACGCCGCTCCACGCCCGGCAGGCAGGCGGGCGGGCCTCCGGTGCCTGCACGCCGCCGCGTGGATGACCACCTTCATTGACGTCAACGACTCGAGCGAAAGGGGCACGTCATGGGTGAGTGGACCGACAAGGCCAAGGGCCGGGTGAAGGAAACGGTCGGCGTCGCGACCGGTGACCGTGAGCTGGAGGCCGAGGGCAAGGCCGACACGGCGAAGGGCAACCTCAAGGGCAAGGTCGAGGATGCCAAGCGCGTCATCAAGGACGCGCTGGACGGCGACAAGCCGCGCCGCGACGAGCCCTAGCAACGCACACAGCCAATGCGTCACGCGGGCCGCGGGGGACTCCCTCGCGGCCCGTCCTTTTTCCTGAAGTCCCTGTCCAGTGAAGTGAAGGCGGCCGCGGGAGGAGCACTTCCCGCGGCCTTCCTGCGTCTGCTGCTACCGCTTCGTCACCGGCGGGCAGGCCACCTCGAGAAACGTGGTGGTCTTCCCGCTGAGCATGACCCACAGGCAGCGCATGACGCAGCCCGCACCGAACTCCCGGTAGATGAGCCCCAGGTTGGCGACCACCTCTCGTCCGGTGATGACCCCGCGCATTGGCACTTCCCCCTTCTCCAGCTACCCGTCCGTCCCGCCATCCACTGCACCGAGCGCTGCCGCCGCACCTCTTCTGCAAACGGCTGGCCGTGCTCCCCGTGGCCGCCCGAAGTCGCTCTGTTGCCCTTCGGACGGGCCAAGCACGCCAACCGTCGTTCGGCGATGCACGGAGTGCTGCGCCCAGGTGTGATACGCACGTAGAGAACCTGGAGATTTTTCAGGGTGCCCGTCCACGGCGTGACGTCCGTGTCCACCCACCGCGCAGCCGGAGTGACGCAGACCGTCTCCCGCCCGGACGCGGCGCGGCACGAACCGGGGTCGGCGGAAACTGTTCCCGCGAAGCCCGGGCGCCCCTCGCGGCCGAACCTGCCACGTCGCCCTGTCGGCGGCACTGCGGGCCTCGTGGCACATCCGCACCGGGGCCTGAATCTTCTGTCCACGGGGCACTTCAAGTCAGGGCTGGCCGAAGCTGCTCGCAAAGCGGCGGCGCATTCGAGGCCCTCGACTCGAGAACAGGTGTCACCCGCCCCGGACGCGAACACTAAAGAGGTGAGGCGGCGGAAGGAGGGACGAGAGATGAGGACACACGAGCTTTCGACAGGAGCCCTGCCCCTGCTGGCGGCGGGGTATCTGCGCGGTCCACGAGGCGTCTCGCGGCTCGTCGTGGGGACGGACTTCTCCCTGCGCTCCGAGTTCGCGCTGGCGCGAGCGCTGCGCCTGCCCCTGGGCCAGGGAGGCGTCTTCTGCGTCATGCATGCGGACCCCGCACCGGACGGCCATGACGGGCCCGCGGGCGCGGTGCCCGGGGCGCGCTGCCTGCGCAAGGCGGTGGCCTCGGTGTGCAGGCGTCTGCGCAACCGTGTGGACGTGGATGTACACGAGGAGCTGCGGCAGGGGGACCCGGTGGAGGCGACCTCCACCGTCGCGAACGAGCTGCGGGCGGAGCTGGTGGTGGTGGGCCGGCCGCTGGTGACGTACCCGGTGCGGGAGCTGGCGGAGGACTCCCTGGTGCGGCGCATGGTGCGGCGGCTGGGCGCGTCCGTGCTGGTGGTGGTGCCGCACCCGGTGAGGCCCTATGCGCGGCCCCTGGTGGCCGTGGACTTCTCGCGCGAGTCGCGGCGGGCGCTGGAGCTGATGATGCGGCTGTGCCCGTCCTCGGCCCCGGTGGACGTGCTGCACGTGGTGGACACGCGCGAGGAGGAGACGGCGCTGCGGGCGGCGGGGGCACCCACCGAGCGGTGGCTGCTCCTCCGGCAGGAGCGGGAGCGCGCGGCACGGGCGGCGCTCGGCCGCTTCCTGGCGCCCTACCGGGAGGCCGGGCGCGAGCTGGAGGTCCGGGTGCGCAGCGGCGAGCCCGCGGAGGGCATCCTCGCGGAGGCGGCGGAGCGGGGCTCGGACCTGCTGGCGCTGGCCATGTCGGGCAGCGAGGCCCTGACGCCGCTGACGGAGGCCGTGCTGGCCCGGGCCGGCTGCGACGTGCTGGTGGGGCGGCACGCGGCCCCCGTGTCCTGAGCGCGGAGGCGCGGACCGCGTTATGAACGCGGCCCGTGTCCCCTCCCTCGCTCGCCTCCTCTCCGCCGCAGTCACTCAAGGCCCGCCTGAAGAGCACGGGCAGCCTCTTCAAGCAGCTGCCCGGCACCTTCCGTCTCTTCTGGCAGGCGAGCCCCCGCCTGGCGGTGCTGCTGGGCGCGCTGACGCTGGTGGCGGCGGTGCTGCCCGCGGGCATCGCCTGGGTGGGCAAGCTCATCGTGGACTCGGTGGTGGCGGCGGCCCAGGGCTCGCTGGAGGCGCGCTCACGCGTCTGGGGGCTGGTGGGGCTGGAGTTCGGGCTGATGCTGGGCTCGGCCGTGGTGGAGCGCTCGCTGACGCTGACGCGCGAGCTGCTGCGGGCCAACCTGGGCAACCTGCTGAATGAGCGCATCCTCCACAAGGCGCTGCAGCTGGAGCTGCGGCACTTCGAGGACTCGGACACCTACGACAAGATGCAGAATGCCCGGCGCGAGGCGAACAGCCGCCCGCTGTCGCTGGTGATGCAGGCGTTCTCCATCGTCCGCAACGCGATTACGCTGTCCACCTTCGCCGCGCTGCTGATTGCGCTGTCACCGTGGAGCGTGGTGGTGCTGGTGGCCGCGTCCATCCCGGCCTTCATCGCCGAGGCGCGGCTGGCGGCGGAGGGCTTCCGGCTCTACTCCTGGCGGGCGCCCGAGGGCCGGAAGCTGAACTACCTGGAGTGGATTCTCACGCGGGACAACCACGTGAAGGAGGTGAAGCTCTTCGGGCTGGGGCCGCTGGTGATGGGGCGCTACCGCTCGCTCTTCCAGAAGTTCTTCTCGGAGGACCGGGCGCTGGCCTTCAAGCGGATGGGGTGGGGGCTGGGGCTGGGGCTGCTGTCGCTGGCGGCCTTCTACGGCTGCTACCTCTACGTGGCGGGCCGGGCTGCGGGCGGCGCCATCTCCGTGGGCGACATGGTGCTGTACCTGGGCGTGTTCCGTCAGGGGCAGGCGGCGTTCCAGGGCATCCTGACGAGCATCGGCTCCATGTACGAGGACGCGCTCTTCATGAGCAACCTCTTCACGTACCTGGAAATCCCCACGGGGGGAGAGACGGTGCGGGTGCTGCCGGCGAAGTCGCCGCCGCGCGGGCACACGAATGCGATTGAGCTGCGGGACGTGTCCTTCCGCTATCCGGGCAAGGACGCGTGGGCGCTGCGCAACGTGACGCTGACGCTGCGGCCGGGGCAGAAGCTGGCGCTGGTGGGGGAGAACGGGGCGGGGAAGAGCACGCTGGTGAAGCTGCTCCTGCGTCTGTACGAGCCCTCGGAGGGGGACATCCTCTATGGGGGCGTGGACGTGAGGGACATGGACGTGGAGGACCTGCGCAGCCGCTTCGGGGCGGTGTTCCAGGACTTCGTGCGCTACCAGTTCAACGTGGCGGAGAACATCGGCCTGGGGCACGTGCCAGCGCTGGAGGACCGCAACCGGATTGTCCGCGCGGCGGAGGAGGGCGGCGCGAGCACGGTGATTGCGGCGCTGCCCAAGCAGTACGACACCATGCTGGGCGGCTGGTTCGAGAAGGGCCAGGAGCTGTCGGCGGGCCAGTGGCAGAAGCTGGCGGTGGCGCGCGCCTTCATGCGGGACGACGCGGAGGTGCTGATTCTGGACGAGCCCACGGCCAGCATCGACGCGGAGGCCGAGCACGCGCTGTTCGAGCGCTTCCAGGCGCTGGCGGCGGACCGGATTGCCATCGTGATTTCGCACCGCTTCTCCACGGTGCGGATGGCGGACCAGATTGCCGTGCTCCACAACGGCCAGGTGGAGGAGCTGGGCAGCCACGACGAGCTGATGGCGAAGGACGGGCGCTATGCGCACCTGTTCCGCCTGCAGGCCCGTGGCTACCGCGACTGAGCGGCGCGTGCAATGCCTCTCTACTGCCCGTGCGGGCGTGGTGGCAACCCGGCAATGATTCACGCCTGCTGAAGCGGGACGCCATTCATTGTCGGAAAACGCGTAGTCGGCACAGCCCAGAAATGACGGTCCCCCCGTATGCGCATGGGGGCTTTCCGGTTTCGACCATTTGGGGGTTGTGTGAACAGACGTGTCGTATGGGGCGTTCTATGTGCGGCCCTGACGTGGATGGGCTGCGGAGGTAGTACCGAGAGTCCGGAGCCGGGCGCTGAAGACGCCCTGGCCACCGCGGAGCAGGAGCTGTTCTGCGGTGAGGGTGACGCGGTGGCATCCGGGTCGACGAGGCTGGTGGACTCCACCTGCGCCGGGCCCTGGCAGTACGAGCTGCAGTGCTACAAGGCGAACACGACCGCGAGCTGTGCCGTCGACTACTACGGCACGTCCGCGTGCTGCCGCGTCCCGGAGAACGGGATGGAGTACCGGGCCAACCGGCAGTTCAGCGGCGGCAACATCTGCACCACGCGCCGTATCACCGTGTGCGACGAGTTCGGGCAGCACTGCACCTATGACTGGGTGACGGACTGCCAGACGCCCTGCAGCACGTCCGCCAACAGGTACATCACCAACAACATCCCAGCGGAGTACCGCACGGGTGTCTCGGGGCGGGTGGACTACGCCGACGAAGACACGTGCACCTACACCATCCTGAACCACCCGGTGTACTTCAAGAAGATTGCCGCCTCGTGCACCACCGGTAGCTGGGACTACGGCCAGTGCCAGGACACGACCAAGCCCACCTACAAGTCCTGCCGCTCCCCCAACCATGGGGTGGCGACGGACTGCGCGTACCCGAAGTACTACACGCAGCCGGGCAGGACGCTGGACGGCGCGCATGCGGATGCCCAGCCGGTCTTCGCCCAGACCCAGGCCAACACCCTCGCCGCCGTCCCCGAGCTCCGGTACAACCTGCAGCACTACAAGACCCAGCCGGTGTGCACGACGACCGAGACCATGGCCCTGGGCGCCGTGGATGGCACGCTGGGAGAGGCGGCGGCGAAGTACACGAAGCTCCGGTCCTGGTACACCGCCGCGGACTCGATTCCCACCACCGCCGTGCCGACGGGCATCCCGGACCGCGCCGGGTTCAAGTCCCAGCTCGTCAAGCGCATGAAGCAGGTGTACGAGCTGCGCGCCTCCCGGCTGTCGGTGGATGACCAGCAGCACGCCATCTCGCTGTACACCAGCGCGCCGAACGACACGCCTTCCTGTGGCAACACCTGGGCGCCCCAGGGGACCTCCTGCAACACCTCGCTCGATGCGAGCCTGAAGATGTGCAACCGCATGACGGAGGCCCACCCCACCAACCTCAACGAGCTCATCGTCAATGCGTGCGCCAACCTCGCCCAGCAGGTGGGAGGCCTCCCGGCGGGCTGCACCGGCACGACCTGGTACCGGGACGAGCTGCGCCGCATCAACCTGGCGCTGCTCAACCGCAACATGACCAACCTGTCCGGGACCCTGGGCAGCCAGGCCCGCGTCGACCACCTCCGCTACAAGCTGAGCTACATCGACCAGTGGTACACGAAGGGCCGTGACTACCTCTACCCCGCGGGCCTCCCGGACGCGAAGCTGCAGGCGGACGCGAGCGCCCTGCTGAAGACCCTCTGGAACACCGCCTACCTGGATGCGAACCGCCAGGGCTCGGTCTCCAGCGACGCGCAGGCGGAGGCCGT
This sequence comes from Pyxidicoccus xibeiensis, assembly GCF_024198175.1. Taxonomy (NCBI): domain Bacteria; kingdom Pseudomonadati; phylum Myxococcota; class Myxococcia; order Myxococcales; family Myxococcaceae; genus Pyxidicoccus; species Pyxidicoccus xibeiensis. The sequence continues at coordinate 850,823 of NZ_JAJVKV010000004.1, read as the reverse complement.
GCGCAAGAAGGTGCTGTCGGATGGCCTGGTGGCGGACCGCCAGATGCTGACCGCCGCGTTCACCCCCCTGCCCGGCGGGGCGATGCCGATGACGCACGCCCCCCTGCTGATGGTGATGGGCGACTCGCTGCGTGGCGTGGAGGAGCGCCTGAAGGACGTCAGCCAGCTGCATGACCTGGGCTGCCGCTTCAAGACGTGCACCGGCGCGGCCTCGGCGACGAGCCAGCTCTGGTCGCTGATGGCCAACCTGGATGACGCCGCCACGCTCAACACGCTGAAGGACAGCGCCACGCTGGTGGACGCGAAGTGGCGGCTGCCGTACACCCCGGCCGGGGAGACCACCGTGTCGCTCGCGCCGTTCACGCAGCTGGCGGCGAACCACTCCGCGTTCCAGTCGGCCGTGAAGGACGCGCTCGGCCTGCCCTCCAGCACCCCCTACACGCGCGAGCTGCTGGCCGAGGCCTCCGTGGACCAGCTGTCCCAGTCCGCCCAGGGCGTGGCCTCGCTGCTGAAGGACGCCAAGGTGCGCGTGGCCTCCTACGCCACCAACGGGCTGTTCTCGCCGTCGGACCGCCAGCTGCTGAACGTGGGGCTCGACCGGGCCAAGCAGGCGCAGATCGTCGCCGACGTCGACACGACCCTCCAGTCGCTGGACCAGGCCATCCTCTCCTATGAGGGCCAGCGGCAGACGCTGGTGAACGCGCTGCTGGCGCAGATGCAGAGCCAGCAGGCCCAGGACGGCGCGGTCGGCCGGATGGAGGTGCTGCACGGGCAGATGGCGGACCTGAGCCTGGACCTCAACGGCCTGCGCATCAGCCATGCGGTGGACGAGGCCCGCTATGGCGACTTCATGAAGGGCTTCGAGGCGCTGGTGCCGGCCATCCAGGCCTCGGGCCAGCAGATGGTGAAGAACGAGCAGACGCTGAACCTCGACGCGCTGAGCGACACGCGGTACGTCAGCGGCGACGATGTGCGGAACATGCGGGTGCTGGAGAACGGCACCCCCTTCACCCGGGTGCTCGCCGCGGGTGAGACGCTGAACGTCGAGGTCAGCGGGCAGTGGGCACCGACGTGCGCGCTGACGCACGTGCCGCTGCCCGGCGGCAAGCCGCTGGCGCTGAGCAACTCCGGAGGCCCCATCCTGACGGGCCCCGAGGGCTACTCGTTCAACGAGACGTCCAGCAGCTATGAGGCCTCCTCCAACCAGACGGTGACCAGCAGCGGCAAGTACGAGAACTGGAGCTGGGGCGCCAAGCTGTGCGCGGGCCTCAACCTCAACGTGCCCATCGTCAAGCAGCTCTTCTCGTTCACCGCCAGCCTGACGGGGTGCGTGGGCTACGATGCCGGCAGGACCTGGAGCCAGACGCGCAGCGAGACCAACTCGGACGGCAAGGAGACGCGCTCCAGCTTCTCCATGGCGCGCGGTGTGCGCTCGGACCGGGCGCCGTTCCCGGACCAGCCGGTGGGCGCGCTGCTGCTGGTGCAGATGCCGCCGGACCAGTCGGGTGTCGAGTACTCTGCCCGGGCTGATGCTCTCTCCGTCCAGGTGGTGCAGGCGCCGTACACCTCCATCCTGGCGGACAAGCCGTCCAAGTTCTACCTGGTGGTCAACGACCTGGTCGGGTGCTCGGGCATCAGCAGCCAGGCGCTGAGCGCGCGGGTGGTGCACATGCAGCCCAAGGCCGCCGCGGCCCGCGACCTGGCCAAGGCGATGCTGGTGACGCAGACGGCGCTCAGGCCGAGCATCGAGGCGTACGTGGCCCAGGGCCGCATGCTGCCCAGCCAGGCCACGCACCTGCGCAACACGGCGTACCAGAAGCTGTACGAGACGTGCGCGGACCCCACGCGCACGGACCCGGAGAACCCGGCCGTGACGCTGCCGCCGTGCCAGGACCTGAGCTACTACCCGGAGAGCCTGCACAACCTCTTCGAGACGTGGATTTCGAAGGAGATTGTGGACGCCGAGCGTGAGGTGGAGCTGGTGCAGATCGAGCGCCAGATTCGCGCGCTGGTGCTCGAGGCGAACATGCTGGCGAAGGACTACGAGCACACGCAGGCGCAGGCGCGCATGCTGGCCCTGGCGCCCGCGTGGGCGCTGCGCAACCTGGACGGCAAGCAGCTGCGCCGGGACCTGGCACTGCTGGAGCAGCTGATGGCCGACAGGCTGTCGCCGGTCATCGACCTGCTGCACCCGGAGACGCTCGCGCAGCTGACGCTGGCGGAGAAGGAGGAGCTCAACGACCTGACGGAGCTGGACCCGCTGAGCACCACGGTGGGCATGGTGGAGATGGCGCGTGAGGCGCAGCAGGCGGCGGACGCGGTCCGCGACCGGCTGGTCACCGTGCGCACTGGCGCCCCGGCGCCGACGCTGGAGGATGTGTTCGTCAGCATCCCCCGGCCCGACAAGGTGGTGAACACCAACTGGTCCAAGGTGGACCTCGAGGTGTCCCAGTCCGTCTGGAGCAACCTCCTGGCGGGCAAGGACGTGTCCATCACCCTCCACCCGAAGTACTTCTACCTGAAGGGGCAGGAGCACCTGTCGTGCTCCCAGACGTCGCCCATCATCCGCACGATGGGGCTGTACGTGGCCACGACGCGCGCTTTCCCGGTGACGCAGTACTCGGCGGGCCTGGTCGTCTCCCCGGAGATGCGCTTCCCGGCGGTCTCCGGCATGCATGAGTACGACTTCATCAACCCGAACTACCTCGCGCCGGCCACCGACACCCTGCTCGGGCCCTCGGGAAATGCGCTCAGCCTGCTCCAGAGCTACTGGAACCTGCCGAGCCACGACTTCGCCACCGGCCTGTCGCCGTTCACCACGTTCCACGTGAGCCCGTCGGGTCTGCGCAGCGCGTATCCGAACGTGCCGCACCCGGACCCCGTGCGTGCGGCGGCTGGGGAGACGGTCATCAACCCCGCCAACCCGCTGGCCAGCGCGGACGAGCTCATCATCGGGCTGCGCCTGGAGCCGAAGCTGGTGGGTCCGAACGCCACGCTGCCGGGCGTGCCTCAGTGCCAGTAGTGGCGTAGCTCCTGTCCGCTCCCGGGAACCGGCCTCCGGGCAAAAGAGCCGGTGTTCCGCCCCGCCGCGCGAGGTCCATGCGCGGCGGGGCCCCTTCGTTTCTTCCTCTGGCTCCCGGGCCCTTCGCGGCGCCCATGGCCGGAGGCCTGTCTTCGTGGCCCGGCGCTGGCGCGTTCGCGGGTGCCGGGCGTTTCGGAATCCAGCCGGAGTGGCCGGGAACGGCTCACTTCAGGAGAGGCTTCATGCGACGTTTAATGCAATGTCTGGCGTTGCTGGTGGCGGGGAGCGCCACCGCGCAGCCCTTCAATGACGTGCTGGTACAGCCGCCGGAGCTCGCCGCTCCGCAGCGCGGCTCACTGGTGGGGCAGTACGCGCGCACGGCCTTCGGGCCGTCGGATGTCAGCCGGGGAGGCTTCGGGCTGGCATCGTCCTTCCAGGTGCCCGGGGAGCGCGGTGCGCTGCTGGCCAGCATCTTCCCGCTGTACTCACCGGACGGAGGCATCAGCGAGTGGGGCCTGGGGTGGCAGGCGTCGCTGGCGCTGACGCGCTCGCGGGTGGTGGGGGAGCTGGACTACGCGACGGACGAGCTGACGGGCCCGTGGGGCCGGCTGGTGAAGGGCACGGACGGGAAGTGGTACCCGCTGGGGATGAGGGGCGCGGTGCGGGTGGCGGCGGGCGCTGGGGACACGTACGTCGCGTACCTGCCGGACGGCAGCCGGTGGACCTTCGGCGGCGTGGCGCGGGTGCAGACGCCGCGCGGGACGTATGCCTGGTACCTGACGGAGGTCGTCACGGCGACGGGCCGGAAGACGAAGCTGGAGTACACGGTGAATGCCTCCGGGCGCCCGTTCCTCCAGCGCGCCTCGTACGGCGGCGTGGGAGACGACTCCCAGTACCGGGTGGACTTCACCTACGAGTGGACGCCGGTGCCCTTCGTGGACTACCGGCCCGGCGTGCCGCTGACGCTGGACCGGCGCGTCTCGGCGGTGGCGGTGAGCGCGAAGCACGCGACGACGGGCGCGTGGACGCCGAGGTGGAGCCACGGGCTGAGCTACTCGCAGGACGGGCTGGGCCCGGCCTTCTGGCTGGCGTCGGTGCAGCAGACGTATGCGTCGGGGGCGCAGCCTCCGGCGACGACGTATGCGTATACGTCGGCCACCTCCACGCTGCAGGTGACGGCGCCTCGCCAGGTGCCCGCGTTCGACGCGGTGATGCAGGCGTACTCGGAAGCGGTGGCGATGCCGTATGGCAGCACGCCGCTGGACAGCGGGGAGGACGGGCGTATCGACCTGGAGGACCACGAGGACTTCACCCTCATCGTCCAGGGGGACACCGGCTTCAGCTCCCAGCCGCTGCCCGCGGCCGCGCCCACGGCGGACCCCCGGTGCCGGCCCGCGGCGGACCCGAACAACCTGCCGCGCACGCTGGCGCGGATGAAGGCGGACTCCACCGAGCACCACGTGGTGGCGCTGGACTACCAGCCGGCGCTGGCGCAGACGGAGCTGGCCCTCTGCCGTCGGGACGGTACGCGGCTGTACCAGACCCTGCTTCCGGACCAGTGGACGCTGGATGGCACGCGGCGGCTGGTGGACCTGAACCGCGACCGGCAGCCGGACCTCATCCAGGTGTACCCGGGCGGCTACTCGGTGGTGCCCAACCAGAGCACGGCGACGGGCTTCGGCTTCGGCGCCATGGTGAGCGGCACGCTGGACCTGCCCTTCACCCCGGAAGCCCTCTGGGTGCATGACTTCAACGGCGACAGCGTGGCGGACCTGGTGACGCGCTTCGCCAGCCAGCTGCTGGTGTATCCGGGCAAGGGCGGCTTCCAGTTCGAGTCGACGCCGTGGACGTACACGGCGGAGTCGTTCGGCATGCCGGTGGACCTGGCGAGCTACTCGCTGAGCTTCGTGGAGGCCAACGGAGACGGGCTGAGCGACGTGGTGCTGGGCAGCCCGTATGGGACGTGGCTGTTCATGAACACGGGCGACCGGCTGGTGGAGAAGGAGGTGCCGGGGCTGGCGTCGCTGGGCGCCAACGCGGGCTTCCCGGTGGTGCAGGACTTCACGGGCAGCGGCAACACGGAGGTCTTCTTCGCGGTGCTGGGGCAGGCGTACTCGGTGGCGCTGAACGCGCCGGGGACCGGCCTCATGGCGTCGGCGAATGACGGGAAGGGGACGAAGCTGTCCTTCCAGTACACCCGAGCGCCCGCGGCGCCGGGCGTGGGCCAGCGCAACGCGGTGCTGGACACGCTGAAGGTGGAGTCGAGCGGGCAGGACGCGGTGACGTACCGGTACGGCTACACCGACCCGAAGGTGCACCAGGTGGGCCGCTTCCTGCTGGGCTACGGCCACGTCACCCGGAAGGACCTGCAGGTGACGCAGGAGATGGACTTCCTCTTCACGGACGCCGTCGTGGGGGTGCAGACCGCGTCGCGCACGCGGGATGCGAACGCGTCGCAGGTGGAGTCCTTCACCACGTCCCAGTACACGGACGCGACGTTCCAGGGCATCCCCTGGAAGCGGCCGAGCGTGGACGTGCGCGGCTGGCGGAGCGTGGCGGGCACGCAGTCCCTCTCCGAGCGCACCGAGTACGAGTACCTGGACTCCACGGCGGAGCTCTGCCCGTCGCGCGTGCGAGTGCTCACCGCGCACGGCACGCTGGTGCGTGAGGCGGAGCGGGCGAGCCCCACGGGGCTGGTCAACCACCTGCACTGCCTGCCGGGCCGCATCATCCAGACGGGCACGCACGCGGACATGTCGCTGGACTTCCGGCACGAGGGCGTGCTGCGCCGCAACGCGGTGGGCCTGGTGGAGCAGGTGAGCAGCGTGGCGGGCGGGCTGTCGCTGACGCTGCAGGACGTGACGTACCAGCCGGACTACACGCTGGCCACGGTGTCGGCGCCGGGGCGCGGGGTGACGGTGTTCGACTATGCGCCGGGCACGCGGCTCTTGCGGCAGGTGACGGCGCCGGACGGCGTGGTGACGCGGGTGACCGGGCGGGACGCGGCCACCGACAACATCCTCTCGCTGGAGGTGGACCGGGGCACGCTGCGCTACGAGCAGTTCTTCCGCCATGACGGGCAGGAGCGGCTGACGAAGCAGTGGGACAGCCTGGGCGGCTCGGAGCTGAACCCGAAGGAGACGTACTCCTACCGCTTCGCCACGGCGACGGTGCCGGCGTCGGTGTTCATGACGTCGCTGGTGGACGTGCAGTCGGGCGCGGTGCGCGAGAGCGTGGGCTACTCGACGGCCGGAGGCGACGCGGTGACGACGGCCCGGCGCATTCCGCAGGGCTGGGTGTTCGACGGCATCGTGGAGCGGACGGCGTCGCGCGCGGAGCTGCGCAAGTGGATGCGCCCGGGCGTGAGCGGCGCGGTGGACGTGCAGGCGCTGGACTACGCGAGCCTCTTCGCGGGCGCGCGCGCGGTGGCGTACTCCCGCGCCACGACGTTCGGCCATGACGCGTCGGCCACGGCGGCCTTCCACGACGGCGTGGAGCAGCTGGTGGCCACGTCCCTCTCGCTGAATGCGGGGCAGCTGTCTCGCACGGCGGTGGAGAACGGCGCCTTCCAGACGCGCAGCGTGCTGGACGCGGGCGGACTCCAGGTGGCGTACGAGGACGAGGCCCTGACCCGGTACGGCTACCGGTACGACGCGCTGAAGCGGCTGCGGCAGGTGGACCTGCCGGGCGGCAAGACGCACAAGGTCCGCTACGACGGGCACGGCCGCGTGTCGCTGCTGGAGCGCCAGGACGTGGCGCGCGTGGAGTACATCTACGCGCCCGTCACCGGCCTGATGGACCTCAAGCGCTTCACCACGCCGGCGGGCGCGTCCGTCCGGCAGGTGGCCTTCGCTCACGACAGCGCGGGCCGGCTGACCACGGAGACGCACTCGGACGGCACGGGCAGCGTGGTGTACCGGTACTACCGGGACGGGGCGACGCCCTCGCAGCCCACCGTGGTGACGACGAAGGGCTTCGTCACGGCGGTGGAAGGCCCGGGCTACGCCAAGCTGACGGAGTACCGCGCGGACGGCAGGCCCGTGCGCCGCACGCTGTCGCTGACGGGCTGGCGCAAGGTGGAGACGCAGCTGGGCTACTCCGACGGTGGCGAGGTGGCGTCGGAGTCCACCTCCGTCTGGGAGCTGCAGGGCGTCACGCCGACGCTGCAGTCCTCCACGACGCGGCAGCACCGCTGGGACGTCCATGGCCGGCTGAGCGAGTCGTGGCTGAACGGTCAGCTGCTGGCCGTCTTTGGCTACGACGCCAACGGTCAGCCGAGCACCGCGTCCTTCTCCACCAATGGCCAGGCGACGCTCGGGTATGACCCGCTGACGCGCGAGCGCATCGCCCTCTCACTCTCTGGGCCGGGGTGGAACACGTACACGGACCTGCGCTTCAACAATCGCGGGCTCGTGGAGTCCGAGGCGCTGAACGTGAGCGGCACGAGCCTGCGTCGCCAGTATGGCTACTCGCCGCAGAAGTACCTGACGAGCGCGACGGATGCGAACGGCACGTATGGCTACGAGCACGCGGGCAACGGCCTGCCGAGCGCCATCCAGGAGGGAAGTGTCCGCCGCGAGCTGGTGACGTCGGGCTCCACGCTCACCTCGGGTGGAGTGACGTACACGTTGGACCCGGTGGGGCGCACGGTGGGCAAGGGCGACCTGACCTTCGCCTACGGTCCGCATGGGCACCTGGCCCGGGCCACGCGTGGGACGAAGGTGTGGGACTACCTCTATGACGAGAACGGCCAGCGGCTGCTGAAGAAGGAAGCCGGTCTGCCGGTGGCGGCGTACCTGGAGGGTGGCGGCTACCTGGACGCCACGGGCCTGACGGTGCCGTTCCGCTTCGCCGGGCAGCTGGTGGGCCTGCTGAAGGGAGGCACCTTCCAGCTGGTGGCCACGGACCTGCGCGGCACGCTGCTGGCGGACACCAACGGCACGGTGCGGCGGGTGTCTCCGTTCGGCCTGCGGGCCACGCAGCCGGACGTGGCGGCGGTGCTGGACTACGTGCAGAAGGGCTTCGACGCGGACCTGGGCGTGGTGCGGATGGGCGTGCGGGACTACGACCCGTACATCAACCGCTTCCTGACGCCGGACCCGCTGTTCCTGGAGCAGCCGTGGCGGTGCGTGAGCAGCCCGGTGCAGTGCAACCTGTATGGCTATGCGGGTGGCAACCCGGTGTCCAACGTGGACCCGTCCGGTGAGGCGCTGGAGACGCTCTGGGACGCGGCGAGCCTGACCATGGGCATCGCGAGCATCGCCATGTGGGACGAGAAGACCACCACGACGGACAAGGTGCTCGACGTCATTGGCGTGGTGGCGGACGGCGTGGCGGTGGCGCTGCCCTTCATTCCGGGTGGCGCGAGTGCCGGCCTCAAGGTCCTGCGCGCGGGCGACAAGGCGGTGGATGCGCTGAAGGCGGCCGACAAGGCCGGTGATGGCGCGAAGCTGCTGAACAAGACGGACGAGGCCGCGGATGCCGCCCGCAAGTGCGCGGGAGGTGACTGCAAGATTCCGGGTATCGGCTGCTTCGTGGCCGGGACGCCGGTGCTGACGAAGGAGGGCCTCAAGCCGATTGAAGAGGTGCAGGCCGGCGACGAGGTCTGGGCGCGCAGCGACACCACGGGTGAGTCCGGGTGGAGGCGGGTGGTGCACCTCAAGGTGACACCCGACAAGCCCATCATCGACGTGGAGCTGGGCTCGGAGGACGGGCGCAGCGAGACGATTGGTGCGACGCCGGACCACCCGTTCTGGGTGGAGGGCCGGGGCTGGACGCAGGCGGGACACCTGCTGCCCGGCATGCAGGTGCCGAGCGCGCACGGCGGCTGGCTGCGCGTGCTGAGGGCGACGTGGCGGCAGTCCGCGGCGACGGTCTTCAACTTCGAGGTGGAGGACTTCCACACCTACTTCGTCGGCGAGCTGTCGGCCTTCGTGCACAACAACGAGAAGTGCCCTGACGCGAAGGACCTGGCTCCCGCGGCGAAGGAGCCACCGAAGCTCGTCTACCGGCAGGGCTCGGACACCGCGCAGAACATGACCCCTCGTCCCGGCCTGGACAAGAAGGGGCTGTCCACCTTCGAAACGTTGGAGCAGGCAGCCAAGCCGGGCGAAAAGGCCCAGGTCATCGACACGACGAAGCTCAGGTGCTTGAAGGCCGTGTGTGACCCGCCCCCGGAGGGACATGTGTCCATCAAGCCGGAGACCGCGGAGGAGCTTGCCGACTGGGCTTCGACACGCGGCTCTGACACCGTCCATCCGTGGACGCAAGAAGTGCTCGACGCCATCGTCGATACGGTGAGGAGGCCCAAGTGACGTTTCCCTGGGACACTGTCTGGTCGAGGCTGCAGCCGGGGCTGGCGGAGCTGATTGCAAAGGCAACCCAGGCCGATTCCCGTGTGCATGCTCGACAGGGGCGCAATCAGAGTACGCACTTCCCCTTCAGTGCATACGTGAGCTTCTCGCTCAGTCGTGCGCCCGAGGCGGACGAAGCCCTCGTCGTGTCAATCCAGTGCAAGAGGCAGGATGACGAGCGGGTCTTGACATCAGACCTCTCGCGAGGCAGCGGGTACGTGTTGTCTGACGGACCTGGGCGCACGATTCCGATGTCAGACGCAGGCCTGGACGCGCTGCTGCAATGGACGGACGAAGTGGTCTCCTGGCTGCGCTCCAGCACTGAGCGTGTCTGCCAGGAGCTCCGCTCCATGCCCTGAGTCTGTTCCAAGTGCAGGGGCCCGAGGCGTTCAACGCGCCTCGGGCCGTAGGCGCTACGCCTTCGGCAGGTGGTCGCGGATGACGCCGAGCCAGTACTCCTTGCCGTAGTACTGGCTCATCTTCCCGATGAGCTTCCCCTCGCGGAACAGCAGGAACGTGGGGATGCCGAAGAGGCCGAAGCGCTTGGCCAGGTCCTCGTACTGGTACGCGTTCACCTTGACCACCCGCATCGGCGCCCCGTCCAGCTCGGCCAGGAGCGCGGGCTCGGCGGCCGCGTAGATGTCGCAGTTCGGGCAGCCGTCGCCCCAGAAGTCCACCACCACCAGCTCGCCCTTCGGCTCCAGGACCAGCTGGTCGAAGTTCTCCGCGGTGCCCTCGTAGCTCACGGGATGTGCCATGGCCCCTGGCTAACGGCCTGCCGTCCCTCCTTCAACCCGCTCCTGGGGCGCGGCTCCCGAGGCCCGCCCTGCCGTGAAACATGCTGGACCGGCCGTTGGACTGGCTGCCGGACGGCCAGGGGAGCCCCCGCCGCGCCCCTGGGACAGACGCTGGATCACGCCGGGTGGCGGGGGCCGGGAGGGGGATTGTCATCAAAACCCAACACCCGCACTGCGCAGGAGGGCACACACGCCGTAAGGTTGTGTGACTGGATGTCGTGGAGGGGTCATGCACGAGTGGTTGGAGGCACTGCGGAAGTCGGCGAAGGCAGCGTCACCTGGCGTCCCCGCGGAGGAGGTCCGCCGGGCCGAGACGGAGTGCGGAGTTCCATTCCCCGAGGAGCTGGTCGCGCTGTATCAGGCGCTCAATGGCGGGGAGCTCAGTGGCGATGTCCACCTCTTCCCGCTGCACGGGCCCGATGGGGCGCCCAGCGTCCTGGAGAAGACCCGCCTCAAGCTGGAGGGCCTGCCGGCGGCGGGCCTGTGGCGCATCGGCGTGAAGGGGCAGCACCGCCACCTCTTCGCCGCGCGCAAGTCCGCGATGGTGGAGCAGGGCGACGGGGGAGGGCCGCTGCCCGGCTGGGTCGAGTCGCTCGGTGACGAGGACTGGGTCTACGGCACCTGGGAGAGCGAGGAGCGGCAGATGCGGCTGTACAAGTCGCTCAAGGACATGCTCGACGTGCTCGTGCCGCCCGCCGAGGTGGAGACCTTCGGTGAGCGCACCTTCGCCCGCGCGATGAACGCCGTGCTCCAGGGCGCGCTGTCCGGCGCGGAGGCCGGTGGCGACGACGAGGATGTCGACGAGGAGGCCCTGGCCGAAGAGGAGGCCGAAGAAGAGGAAGAGGTGCGCGAGCTCGCGTACGAGTATGACGACGACTCCGCCTCCAAGGGCGCCGAGGACAGGCCCTTCGGCGCGAAGAAGCCCAAGCCGGAGCCGAAGAAGCCGGTGCGCCCCGTGGGAGCGGGGGACGGACGGGCCGCGAAGGGGAAGGCAAAGCCCGAGAGCCGGACGGAGAACGCCATGGGAGGCGCGGGGGTGATGCTCCCCCCTTCCGCGAGCACCGCTACGAGCGCGAGGACGGGTAGCGCGGAGCCCGTGGGTGCCGAGGCCTCAACCGTGGAGCCTGCTGCCCCCAAGAAGGCGCCCACGAAGAAGGCTGCTGCCGTGAAGGAGGCGGCCGCCCCGGGGGCCGCTGCCGAGCCTGCCGCGACGGAGGCCGGTGCAGAGCCTGCTGCTGCGAAGAAGCCCCCCGTAAGGAAGGCCGCTGCGGAGCCCACCGAAACGACGGAGGCCCCCTCGGCGACGGCTGCCGGTGGCCCGATGGCGTCGCCCGCGAAGAAGGCGGCCACGAAGCAGGCTCCCGCGACGAAGCCCGCCGCGGAACCTGTCGCCGCGAAGGAAGTGCCCGCGACCGCGACGAAGCCCGCCGCTGGACCCGCTGCCGCGAAGAAGGCCCCGGTGACGAAGACGACCGCAGGACCTGCCGCTACGAAGCAGGCCCCGGTGACGAAGACCGCCGCTGCGCCGGGTACCGCCGCGAAGAAGGCACCGGCGCCCATGGCCGCTGCCGGGCCCGCTGCCGCGAAGAAGGTTGCGGCCCAGAAGGCCGTTGCCGGACCCGCCGCGAAGAAGGCGCCCGTCGTGGCCCCTGCCTCCGGAGCGCCAAAGGCCGCCCCGCCGGCCGGGAAGGCCGCCGCGCCGGCTGGGAAGGCCGCCGCGAAGCAGGGCGCAGCCGCGAAGAAGGCTCCTGCCGGGAAGGCCGCTGCGAAGCAGGCGCCTGCGAAGAAGGCAGCGACAAAGAAGACCGCCGCGAAGCAGGCTCCCGCCAAGAAGGCCGCAGCAAAGAAGGTCGCTGCGAAGAAGGTGCCTGCCAAGAAGGCAGCAGCAAAGAAGACCGCTGCGAAGAAGGCGCCCGCCAAGAAGACCGCTGCGAAGAAGGCGCCCGCCAAGAAGGCCGTGGCCAAGAAGGCCGCAGCGAAGAAGGCTCCCGCCAGCAAGGGCGCCGCGAAGAAGGCCGCGGCGAAGAAGGGAGCTCGCGGTCGCTGAGCACGGGCGCGAGAGGCCGGGCACAGCATTCCGCCCGGTCTCTTCCACCACCCGGCGGTTCAGGCCGTGGCCTTTCCGCGAAAACAGAACCGGGCTCCCACTCATGGGCGCCCGGGCCTCCACGCACCGCGTGCCCGACCCGCGCCAACTGCCGGCGCGGGCCGCGGGCTCGCGGCATGTCCAACAGCGTCAGCTCTCGGGGAGCTGGTCGGACCCGATGGGGCGGATGCGGTACTCCGGCTGGGCCGTGAGCTCCACTTCCTCCTCCTCCTGGTCCCCTCGGCGGAACTCGTGAATCTCGTCCGGAAGGATGTCGCGGAAGTCCGGCTCATCTTCCAGCGGCGGAGTCGCCGCCATGTCCTGGTCGGAGATGTTGATCTCCTCCTCGCCGGTGTCCGGATTCACATGACGCCGCGAGGTGGACTCCCCAATATCCTCCGAACCGAGCCTCTTGAATCGCATGGCATCTCCTCGAGAAAGCGCGGTGGGTTGGCTGCCTTCGGTTCAACAATGAGAACCAGCCGGAGCCGCCGCAATTCTCGCCGCCCGCCTGCCTGCTCAGTGCGGCTCGGACCTCAGGGCGCGGGGAGCTCCGCGCGACCGGAGGGGTAGACGGGCTCCACCTCCAGCAGCACCATCGCCAGCGCCAGGACGCGAGACAGCGTCTCGCGCACCGTGTACCGCCAGGGTGTCGAGCGCCCCTCGTCCGCCGCCACGCCCCACGCGTCGATGCCCACCGAGTTGGCGATGAAGAGCGCCCGGGACAGGTGGAAGCGCTGCGTGACGAGCACCGCCCGCTTCGCGCCGAACACCGTGTACGCCCGCAGGCAGCTGTCGTAGGTGGACAGCCCCGCCTGGTCCTCCTGCACCACGCGCTCCGGCACGCCGCGCTCCAGCAGGTAGCGGCGCATGGCCCGCGTCTCGTGGTGGAACGGCTGCGACTGGTCCCCGCTCACCAGCACCGCGCTCACCGAGCCCTGCTTCCAGAGGGCAACGGCGGCGTCCAGCCGCTGCGCGAGCACCGGGGACGGCACCGCGCCCCGCGCCAGCCCCGCGCCGAAGACGAGCGCCACCGGGGCCTGGGGTGCCTGCGCCAGGGGGACGATGCGGTCCTCGTAGCTCACTCGCACGAGGTGTGACAGGACGAGCAGGCCCAACCCGCCAGCGACCAGGGCGATGAAGCCCCTGCGCACCCACACCCTGCTCGCACCGCCTGGCTTCATGGACCCCGAGAACACCGGTGGAGGGGCCATTGTGTTCCGGCCGGCCGTCCGCGGAAAGCGCCGTGAAGCCCCGTCCGCTCAGGGCGACGTGCCTGCCTGGGCTCCGGACGACCTCGGCACGTGGCGCTCGATGACCTCCAGCAGCTTCCGGGGCTCCACCGGCTTCTTGAGGAAGGCCGCCACGTCATAGCTGGACGCGTAGACGGCCCTGTCCCGGGGGTTCATCTCCGTCAGGCCCCCCGACAGGATGATGACCGGCACCCGCGCCAGCGCCTCGCTCGCCTTGCGCGCCGTCAGCACCCGGTGGCCGTCCATGACGGGCATCCCCATGTCCAGGACGATGAGCGAGGGGCGCGGGGGCGCCTCCAGGTGCGCCAGCGCCTCCTTGCCATTGCTCGCGGCGCGCACCGCGTACCCCTGCATCTCCAGGTAGCTCTGGAGCGCCTCCCGGATGTCCGCGTCGTCCTCGACGATGAGCAGGGGACCGCTGAGGGCAGACATGGGGGGCTCCACGGGGATGGGCACCCACTCAAGGTAAGTCAGCCACCTACCAGCGGGAGGCCCCTCCAGGGTGCCTGCCCGCCTGGTGCCTCCCGGCCCGTGCCGGCCCCCGTCCGGGGAGACCCTGGCAGGCCGCCGTTGACCGGCCCCCGGCCCGCCTATATAGGGGGCCCCGCTGTCCGCCTGCCCCTGCCTACACCCGGGCGACGCGGGCTGAACGTCTCACAGGAGCCCCTGGTCCCATGGCGTCCCTTCGCGACATTCGCAAGCGCATCCGCTCGGTGAAGAACACGCGGCAGATCACCAAGGCCATGAAGATGGTCTCCGCCGCGAAGCTCCGGAAGGCGCAGGACGCCATCCTCGCCGCGCGTCCCTACGCGACCATGCTGGACCAGATCATCTCCGACCTGGCGGCGCGCTCGGGTGACGAGAACCTCACCCACCCGCTGCTCGCGGCCCGCCCGGTGCGCAAGGTGGAGCTGGTGCTGCTGACCTCGGACCGCGGCCTCGCGGGCGGCTTCAACTCCAACGTCATCCGCCGCGCCAACCGCTTCCTCTACGAGAACACCGCGATGGAGCGCATCCAGCTCTCCACGGTGGGCCGCAAGGGCAACGACTTCTTCCGCAACCGCGGCCAGGCCATCCGCAAGGACTTCGGCGGCCTGTACCAGCGGCTGAACTACCGCGCCGCCGCGGACGTGGCCGAGGAGCTGGTCGCCAGCTACCTCAATGGCGAGGTGGACGCCGTCCACGTCGTCTACAACGAGTTCGTCACCGCCATCACCCAGAAGGTCACCGTCGCGCAGCTCCTGCCGCTGCAGACGCTCGGCCCCGCGCAGCCGGCCGCCCCGTCCGAGGTCGCCACCGCCCTGGTGGACTTCAAGTACGAGCCGGACCGCCAGGCGGTGCTGGACCGGCTGGTGCCCCAGGCCGTCAACATCAAGCTCTACCGCGCCCTGCTGGAGAGCGTGGCCAGCGAGCACGGCGCCCGCATGAGCGCCATGGAGAACGCCACCTCCAACGCGTCGGACATGATCGGCAGCCTCACGCTGACCTACAACCGCACGCGCCAGGCCGTCATCACCAAGGAGCTGATGGAGATCGTCTCCGGCGCCGAGGCGCTCAAGTAGCCCTCACCCCCGCCGTACGCACCTCCAGGGCCTGCCCCGTCTATCGGGGTGGGCCCTTCGCATTTAAGGTCTCCGGGCGGGGCGGGGTGCCCCCTGAAAGGCCGGAGTGATGAAGCAGCGACTGGTATGGGCGGCATTGGCACTGATGTGCATCACCGGCTGCGCCTGCGAGACGGTGGGCAGCGGGCACGGGGGCATCGGGTTCGACTCGTTCGGCAGCGGCACGCTGCGCGAGCAGTTCGGCGAGGGGCTGCACGTGCTGCGGCCGGGCAAGTCCCTCATCGTCTACGACCTGCGCGTCCAGGAGATGAAGGAGGAGCTGAGCGTGCTCTCCAACAACGGCCTGGACATCCGGGTGGACGCCAGCGTGCGCTACCGGGCCGAGCCCACGAAGCTCTTCGAGCTGCACACCCAGACGGGGCCCCGGTACTCGGACATCCTCGTGGGCCCCATCGTCCGCTCCGAGGCGCGCAAGGTCTTCGGCCGCTATGCGCCCGAGGAGATCTATTCGACCAAGCGCGAGCAGATCGAGAAGGAGATCTACGACGAGGTGCTCCGCGCACTGGAGGGCAAGCACGTGGTGGTGGAGGCCGTCCTGGTGCGGGACGTGACGCTCCCCCAGTCCATCCGGGATGCCATCGCCGACAAGCTGGCCGAGGAGCAACGGAGCCAGAAGATGCGCTTCACGCTGGAGAAGGAGCGCCAGGAGGCCGACCGCAAGCAGATCGAAGCGGAGGGCATCGCCAAGTACCAGGGCATCGTCCGGCAGGGGCTCACCGAGGAGTACCTGCGCTTCAAGGGCATTGAAGCCACGGAGCGGCTGGGCCAGAGCACCAACGCGAAAATCATCGTGGTGGGAAGCCCCCAGAGCGGCCTGCCGTTGGTCTACCAGACGGACGGCAAGTAAGAGGGTGGCGTCCGGGGCTTGGCTCCGCTAAGCCCGACTTACCCTAGAAGTGCCCGGGAGGCTTGACCCTAAGGGGGCCCCCCGGTAAAGGGGGCCCGCCCTCCCATCCGGGCCGATTTTTGAACGGGTGTGGCCGGGAAGGCCGCACCCCCCGCGAGGCTGACGAATTCCATGAGCGCTCAAGTTCCGACGGCAGGCAGAGTCATCCAGGTTCTCGGCCCCGTGGTCGACGTCGAGTTCCCGCCCGGCGGGCTTCCCGAGGTCTACACGGCCCTGAAGCTCACCAACCCCAACCTGGGCGCCGAGGCGGACAACCTCACCCTCGAGGTGGCGCAGCACCTGGGCGAGAACACGGTGCGCACCATCGCCATGGACTCCACGGAGGGCCTGGGCCGCGGCATGGCCGTGCGCAACACGGGCGCCCCCATCCAGGTGCCGGTGGGCAAGGCCACCCTGGGCCGCATCCTCAACGTCACCGGTGAGCCGGTGGACGAGATGGGCCCGGTGAAGGCGCAGGAGTACTGGCCCATCCACCGCGCGCCCCCGCCGTTCGTCGAGATGGACGTGCGCGTGCAGATGTTCGAGACGGGCATCAAGGTCATCGACCTGCTCGCCCCCTACACCCGTGGCGGCAAGATTGGCCTGTTCGGCGGCGCCGGCGTGGGCAAGACGGTGCTCCTGCAGGAACTCATCCGCAACGTGGCCATCGAGCGCGGCGGCTTCTCCGTGTTCGCCGGCGTGGGCGAGCGCACCCGCGAGGGCAACGACCTGTACCACGAGATGCAGGACACGGGCGTCATCAAGGCCGACAACCTGGAGGCCTCGCAGGCCGTCCTCGTGTACGGCCAGATGAACGAGCCGCCCGGCGCCCGCGCCCGCGTGGCCCTGTCCGCGCTCACCATGGCCGAGTACTTCCGCGACGTGGAGGGCCGTGACGTGCTCCTCTTCGTGGACAACATCTTCCGCTTCACCCAGGCCGGCTCGGAAGTGTCCGCCCTCCTGGGCCGCATCCCCAGCGCCGTCGGTTATCAGCCCACGCTGGCCACGGAGATGGGCGGCCTGCAGGAGCGCATCACCTCCACCACCAAGGGCTCGATTACCTCGGTGCAGGCCATCTACGTGCCCGCCGACGACCTGACGGACCCGGCGCCCGCGACGGCCTTCGCCCACCTCGACGCGACGACGGTGCTCAACCGCGCCATCGCCGAGCTGGCCATCTTCCCCGCCGTGGACCCGCTGGACTCCACCAGCCGCATCCTCGACCCGGCCGTCATCGGCGCCGAGCACTACGCGGTGGCCCGCAAGGTCCAGGGCATCCTGCAGCGCTACAAGGAGCTGCAGGACATCATCGCCATCCTCGGCATGGACGAGCTGTCCGAGGACGACAAGCTGGTGGTGGCGCGCGCCCGCAAGATCCAGCGCTTCCTGTCGCAGCCGTTCTTCGTGGCCCAGGTCTTCACGGGCAAGGAAGGCCGCTACGTGAAGCTCCAGGACACCATCCAGGGCTTCAAGGAGATTGCCGAGGGCCGGCACGACGACATCCCCGAGGGCGCCTTCTACATGACGGGCACCATCTCCGAGGTCGTCGAGAACGCCCGGAAGCTCGCGGCGTCCTGAGCCGTCCCGTCCCGCCGCACACCCTGAGGTGACCATGCGTCGCCCCGTGCTTGCCCTGGCCCTGCTGTTCCTGGCGCTCCCCGCCCTGGCGGAGGAGCGCAAGGGGAGGACCCGGGTGAGCGCGAACGGGCTGTACGGCGTGCACCTGGTGGAGGTGGCGCCCGGCCAGTGCCGGCTGGAGGTGACGCAGGAGAGCGGTCCCGCCTGGTCCCTGGAGAAGTGCGTGGGGACGGTGGACGACTACTACTTCGTCTCCAACGACGGCGAGAAGGTCTGGGTGCTGTGGCCGCTGGTGGAGAAGGGCAAGGCGCCGCCCGCGCCCCGCTCGAAGAAGAAGCGCAAGCCGAAGGGCCCGCCCGCGTGGGCCAACGTCGCGGTGGCGGCGCAGTATGACCGCCAGGGCAACCGGCTCCAGGAGAAGCGGCTGCCGGAGCTGCTCAACACGCGGCAGCTCTCCGAGGTGCGCCAGCTCACCCACCACTTCAAGTGGCTGGAGGGCACGCTCGGCGTCCCCGGCAAGGGGCCGCGGCTGACGGACGCCGGGGTGGTGGAGTTCGAGCCGGTGGGGGGAACCACCCACCAGCTCACGTTCTGATTCGAGGAGCCACATGGCCAAGCTGACCGTGGAGATTGTCACCCCTGAGAAGCGCATCCTGTCGGTGCAGGCCGACGAGGCCGTCGTCCCCGGCGGCAAGGGCCTGTTCGGCGTGCGCCCGGGCCACACCCCGTTCCTGTCGCTGATGGAGCCGGGCCCGCTGACGCTGGTGGATGGCGGCCGGCGCGAGTCCTACTTCGTCGCGGGCGGGTTCGTGGAGGTGGGCGACGACAAGGTGCTGGTGCTCGCCGACGCCGCCGAGCCGGTGACGGGCATCGACGTGGAGAGCGCCCGCCGCCGGATGGCCGAGGCGCAGGAGCGCATGAAGGGCCTGTCCTCCGAGGACGCGCGCTTCCAGCTCGAGGCCGCGACGGTGCGCCGCGAGGCCGCCCGCATCGGCGCCGCCGGCATGGGCCGCGGCTAGCCTCGCCTCACGGCCAGGACAGCCCCAGCTCCTTCTCGAAGCCGCGCCGGCCTTCCACGGTGAGCCGCACCCCGCGGCCCTCCGGCCGGCGCGCCACCCAGCGCAGGGTGAACAGCCGCTCCGCCAGCGCGGCGCCCAGGGCCCCACCCACGTGGGCCCGGCGCTCGCTCCAGTCCAGGCAGCGGCGCGCGAAGGCCCGGCGCCCCCGTGAGAGGGGGCCCGCCTCCACGCCCAGCCGGGTGATGAAGCGCTCCCCCGTCGGGGTGAGCACCCACGTCTCCTCGGAGGCCTCCAGGTAGCCGCGCCGCTCCAGCGCGTCCGCCAGGTCCACGCCGAGCTGTCCCGCCAGGTGGTCGTAGCAGGTCCGCGCGAAGCGCAGCGGCGAGGGCACGCGCACGGCGGGCGCGGCGCGCGTGGGCGTCAGCAGGCTCAAGGCCTCCAGCGCGCGCGCCACGTCCGGGCCCGCGAGGCGGTAGTAGCGGTGGCGGCCCTGCACCTCCACGCGCACGAGTCCACCCTCCAGCAGCCGGGCCAGGTGGCCGCTCGCCGTCTGCGGAGAGATGCCCACCTCGCGCGCGAGCTCGCCCGCGGTCCGCGCGGGGCCCTCCAGGAGGCGCGAGAGCATGCCCGCGCGGGTGGGCTCGCCGATGAGGTTCGCAACGAGCGCGAGGTCGAGGGGGTGGGCCATGGCGGGAGTCTGCGCGGCGCAGGCGCGGGGACGCTTCGGCGCGCGCCGAACCATCTCCCAGCGGGAGGGGCGTAGGGAAGCGGGCATGAACGACCTGCCGAAGCACCGCGTGATTGCTCCCCGCATCCTCTACTTCGGGACGCCGGTGGCGCTCTTGAGCACCCTCCAGCCGGATGGCACTCCCAACCTCTCGCCGCTGTCCTCCGCCTGGGCGCTGGATGACCGGCTGGTGCTCGGCCTGGGACTGCTGGGCCAGGGGCTCGCCAACCTGGAGCGCACCCGGGAGGCCGTGGTGAACCTGCCCTCCGCGGCGCTGTGGCCCCAGGTGGAGCGGCTGGCCCCGACGACGGGCCGCTCGCCCGTGCCCGAGGAGAAGCGCGGCATGGGCTACGTCTTCGAGCCGCGCAAGTTCGAGCGCGCGGGACTCACGCCGCTGCCCTCGGACACGGTGGCTCCGCCCCGCGTGGGCGAGTGCCCGCTCCAACTGGAGGCGGTGCTGCTCGACGTGCGCCGTTCCACCGTGACGCCCGGGCAGTCCGAGCCGGGCTTCGCCATCGTCGAGCTGCGCGTCACCCGCGTCCATGCGCACGACGACATCACCGTGCCCGGCACCCACCATGTGGACGTGGCCCGCTGGCAGCCCCTGCTCTACGTGTTCCGCCACTACACCGGCACCGGGCCCCGCCTCGCGCGCAACTTCCGAGCGGAGACCTGAGGCGCCGGACCGCGGGTGCGAGCAACCAGGCCTGGGGCGCAGCTTTCGCGCGCGGACAGGGGCGGGGCGCAACTTCTGCGGGAGGCTCGGAAGCTCACGCCTTCCTTCTCCGGTTCAGGGAGCGGCATTTAATGTGCATCTGGCATGCATCATTGAGTGCCCCCTCTGGGCGCAGGAGCACACACCATGAGCAACACGGCAGACGCGGTGAAGAGCGTGTACGAGCAGATTGGCGGGGCGCCGGCGATGGCGGCGGCGGTGGAGGTCTTCTATCGGAAGGTGCTGTCGGACGACCGCATCAGCCACTTCTTCGAGGACGTGGACATGGAGCGCCAGGCGGCGAAGCAGAAGGCGTTCCTGACGATGGTGACGGGCGGCCCCAGCAGCTACTCGGGCAGGGACATGCGTGCGGGCCATGCGCACCTGGTGAAGAGCGGGCTGAACGACGTGCACTTCGACGCGGTGGCGGGACACCTGAAGGAGACGCTGGAGGAGCTGGGCGTGCCGGCGCCGCTGGTGGCGAGGGTGCTGGCCATCGCGGAGAGCGCTCGCGCGGACGTGCTCAACCGCTAGTCGCTCGGAGGACACGCCATGGCGAGGGTGAAACACGAGTCGAGCTGGTATCCGCTGGAGCCCGAGGAGAGCGTCCTCGAAGGGCTGCTGCGTCAGGGCGTGTCCGTTCCCAACTCCTGCCGCGCGGGGGCCTGCCAGTCCTGCCTGATGAAGGCGGTGCAGGGCGAGGTGCCGCCCGCCGCGCGCGTGGGGCTGAAGGACACGCTGGTGGCGCAGGGCTACTTCCTCGCGTGCACGTGCCGGCCGGCCCAGGGCACGGAGCTGGAGGTGGCGGGCGCGGAGGCGCTGCGGGTGCCGGCGCGAATCACGTCGCTGGTGCCGCTGTCCGCGAGCGTGCTGCGCGTGCGGCTGTCCACCGGCGCGCCCCTGGAGTACCGCGCGGGGCAGTACGTCTCGCTCGTGCGCCAGGACGGGCTGGCGCGCAGCTACTCCCTGGCGAGCCTGCCTCGCGAGGACGAGCTGGAGCTGCACGTGCGCCTGCTCCCCGGTGGGGCGATGAGCGGCTGGCTGTCGGGCGGTGCCCGCGTCGGCGATACGGTATTCGTCCAGGGCCCGGCGGGCAGCTGCTTCTACGTCCCCGGCCGCCCGGAGCAGCCGCTGCTGCTGGCGGGCACGGGCACGGGGCTGGCGCCGCTGTACGGCATCGTCCGTGACGCGCTGGAGTCCGGCCACACCGGCCCCATCTGGCTCTTCCACGGGGCGCGCACGCCCGAGGGGCTCTACCTGATGGACGAGCTGCGCTCCCTGGCCGCGCGCCATCCGCAGCTCAGTTACCGCCCGGGCGTGCTGTCGGGCGGCAGCCGGGACGTGGCGGACGGGCCGCTCGATGCGCTCATCCGCGCCGAAGTCCCCAAGCCGGTGGGCTGGCGGGCCTGGCTCTGCGGCGATGCGCAATTGGTGCTATCCCTGCGCAAGAAGCTGTTCCTGTCCGGGCTCTCCCTGAAGGACCTCCACGCGGATGCCTTCCTGCCGAGCGTCCCCCAGGCGGAAGTCCCCCGCGCCGCTGGAGTCCGCTGACCGTGCACCTCACCCTCCACGCCGACTACTCGCTGCGCGTCCTGCTCTACCTGGCCACCCGGCCCGGACGGCCCAGCTCCACGCAGGAGATGGCGGACGCCTACGGCATCTCCAAGCACCACCTGGTGCGCGTGGTGCAGACGCTGGCGGGGCAGGGGGTCGTGGATGCGCGGGCGGGGCGCTCGGGGGGCGTGACGCTGGCGTGCGAGCCGAAGGACATCAACGTCGGCAAGGTGCTGCGCGCGGCCGAGCCGGACTTCCACCTGGTGGAGTGCTTCGACCGCGAGCGCAACGCGTGTCCCATTACACCCGCCTGCGGCCTCAAGGGCGTGCTGGCCGAGGCGCGGGAGGCCTTCCTCGCGGTGCTGGACCGGTACACACTGGCGGACCTGGTGGGCCGCTCGCGGCCCGACCTGGCGAACTTCTTCCTTCCGGCCCGGGCGTCATGACCTCCATCCACCTCGAGCTGTTCCACCTGATTTCAGACCCGCCCTCCGCCGAGGCGCGGCGCTTCATCGTCGACCACTCGCTGGAGGACCGCGTGAGCTTCCGCAACGTGGCGTTCCCCGAGGCGGAGGACGACTGGCTCAGCCTGGGCGGCAAGACGACGCCCGCGCTCTGGGACGGCACGCACCTGCACCAGGGCGCCCAGGCGGTGGTGGCGCGATTGCAGGCCGTCGTCAACCTCGGACGCGACGAATCGTGACGGCGCGGCGCGCCGTGTGCCGACATTCGCGCGCCGCTGCCACCTGTGCGTCCCTCGTGCGCCATGCGCACCGCGCCTGAAGCTTCAGGAGTTGGACACGTGTGCAGGTGCGCGCATGCGTGCATGGGCTGAGGCTTGCCGCGCATGTGCAGGTTGCGGTAGTCAGCCCGCCCGCGCACGCATTCAGGTCGGTGGCGAGGGCATGGAGGGTGGACGGTGATGACGGCGCGCCAGTTGGTGTATGGGGAAGGACGGCCGCGCTCGCGGCGCACCACCTCACCTGCTGAGCGCTCGTCAAGGCCCGGCGCGACACTTCCCATCCTCGCCCGCGCGCGTTTCATGCGCTTCTCCCTGGCCGTCCAGGCCTGAGCCTCGGTTAATCTCCACGACCCCATGCCGCTGACTCCCGCCGAGCGCCAGGACAGGTTCCATGCGGCGTTCGTGGGGCTCGCCATCGGTGATGCGCTCGGCTTCCCGCTGCGCGGCATCCCACCGGCGAGTCTCGCGCGGCTGCCCGGCCTGGCGGAGGACTTCGCGCCGAGGCCCCGGGGCAAGTTCGCGAAGGGCCAGTTCAGCGACGACACGCAGCTCCTGCTCGCCGCGGCGGAGAGCGTCATCCGCGAGGGCAAGGTGGACGGGCGCAGCGCGGCGGCGCACCTGGCGTGGCTGTGGCAGGAGGGCATCATCCTCCAGCCGCCCCGCAGCCTGGCGGACGCGCTGCAGCGGCTGGCGGGTGGCACGCCGTGGATGAGCGCGGGCGCGTCGCTCGGCACGAAGTGCCCGTCGGTGCTCAGCCGCGCGCTGGTGGTGGGGCTCCTGGAGAGCGGCCGCCGCGCGCGCCTGCCGCATGACGCGGGCGTCCTCACCATCATCACCCACAAGGACCCGGTCTGCTCCGCGGCCGCGGCCGCCTTCGCGCAGGCGGCGGCGCTGGGCATGGAGGAGGAGGCGCTGACGCCGGCGGCCTTCTGCGAGGAGCTGGCACAGGCGGCGGCGGTGCACGACAAGGGCCTGGCCGAAGAGGTCCGTCACCTGCCGCGGCTGCTCACCTGGGACACCTCGCGCGCGCTGTCGCAGCTGCGCAAGGTGGGCGTGCCCCCCAGCGAGCTGAAGGGCGTGGACGGGCTGCCGCCGCACGTGGTGCCGGTGCTGCTCACCTCGCTGTACGCCGCGCTCAAGGTGCCGCACGACTTCCGCGAGGCGGTGGCCCTCACGCTGCGCTGCGGCGGCGAGGCGGACGTGGCGGCCGCGCTCACCGGGGCCCTCATCGGTGCTCACCTGGGCACGCGCGTCATTCCGGCCCGCCTGCGCAAGAACGTGCTGTACGGGGACAACCTGGTGGACACCGCGGACCGGCTCTTCCGCGCCCGACAGGTCCGAGAGACGCTGGCCACCGCCATCGCGCATCAACGCCGCCGCTGAGCGCAGGGCAGGCAGGCGGGCGTACCCCCTCCACGGCCCGGGACTTCTCTGGAAGGAGCCTCCTGCCCACCTTGTGCGAAGGAGCGGGGCCGTATGCGTGCCAGGCAGGCATGCGAGCGCACGAAGGCCCCGCGAAGTCATCAGCGGGAGGCGCACGTCGTGGACCTCGAATCGGAACGCCTGGAGCGGAGTCAACTGGAGACGCTCTCCACGGCGGAGCTCATCAGGCATGCCCTGGCGGAGTCTCGCCTGCTCGTACGAGCGGAGTTGCTGCACGCCAAGAAGGAGCTCCGGGACGAGCTGAAGGCCGCGAAGACGGCCGGCATCCTCATCGGCGCCGGCGCCGTGCTGCTGCTCGCCGCGCTGCCCTGCCTCTTCGTGGCGCTGGGACTGGCGCTGCCGCTGGGCGAGGCCCTGGGCGTGCTGCTGGTGGGCGTGGCGCTGCTGCTCATCTCCGGCCTGATGCTGTTCCTGGGCATCAAGCGGGTGCCCAAGAAGCCGCTGCCGCACACGCAGGAGCGGCTGAAGATGGACTACCAGCTCACGCGGGAGACGCTGCAATGAACGGCAACGGCCGCGACGGGAAGGAGCCCGTGGAAATCGAACGGCACTCCGAGCACCACATCACCCGGGGCATGGATGACCGGAAACAGGTGGAGCAGACGGCGGACCGCATCCGCGACGAGCTGATGCTCACCCTCGAGGAGCTGGAGCGGCGTCGCGAGCGCCTGCTCAGTGTCCGCTACCAGGCGCACCAGCATCGCGAAGGGCTGCTGGCCATCGGCGCCGTGGCGATGGTGGCGGTGGGCGCGGGCATCGCGTACGGCATCTACCGCTCCCGTCACCACGACGAGGTGCTGCGCCGCAAGCGCCGCCAGGCCCTGAAGCGCGCCTGGGAGCACCCGGACAGCGTGGCCTACTCCGCGAAGGAGCGCCCGCTCGGTGTGGAGCTGGGACGCAAGCTCGTCCTCATCTTCGCCACCACCATGGCCACCCGCATTGCCCAGAACTCCGTGAAGGCGCTGGTGCCCGCGGGCCAGAAGGCCAACGCCGCTGGAGGCATGCAGCAGAATAAGTAATTGCGACAAAGTCGTGCATAAAGCAGGCTGATGGTCATGACGGACCTGCTCTATGCACGTGCCCAGATGGGCATGTCGCTCGCGTTCCACATCGTCTTCGCGGCGGCGGGGGTGGCGCTGCCGGTCCTGATGGTGCTGAGCGACTGGAAGGCGCGGCGCACGGGGGATGCGGACTACCGGCTGTTGAGCCAGAAGCTGGCGAAGGGGACGGCCATCCTCTTCGCGGTGGGCGCGGTGAGCGGCACGGTGCTGTCCTTCGAGCTGGGCCTGCTGTGGCCGGAGTTCATGGGGCAGTACGGTGAAGTGATTGGCCTGCCCTTCAGCCTCGAGGGCGTGGCCTTCTTCACCGAGGCCATCTTCCTGGGCATCTACCTGTACGGGCGGGAGCGGGTGTCGCCCAACCTGCACCTGTTCTCCGGCGTCATGGTGGCGGTGAGCGGCGCGGCCAGCGCCTTCTTCGTCACGCTGGTCAACGTCTTCATGAACCACCCGTCGGGCTTCACGCCCACGCCCTCGGGGCCGGTGGACGTGCAGCCGCTGGTGGCGATGTTCAGCCCGGGCTGGCAGTACCAGACGGCGCACGTGCTGCTCTCCTGCTACCAGGCGAGCGCCTTCGCCATGGCGGGCATCCACGCCTTCGTGCTGCTGCGCCACCCGGGCGCGGCCTTCCACCGCAAGGCGCTGTCCGTGGCGCTGCCGCTGGCATGTGTCACCGCGCTGCTGCAGCCGCTGGTGGGGGACCTGTCCGCCAAGCACGTCGCGCGCGAGCAGCCGGTGAAGCTGGCCGCCATGGAGAGCCACTTCGAGACAGAGCGCGGCGCGCCCATCCGGATGGGCCCCGTGGAGATCCCCAACGGGCTGTCCATCCTCGCCTTCGCCGACCCGGACGCGGAGGTGCGCGGGCTCAACGAGTTCCCGCGCGACGAGTGGCCGCCGGTGGCCAAGGTGCACGTGGCCTTCCAGGTAATGGTGGGCACGGGCAGCGCCATGGCCCTGCTCGCGCTGGTGACGCTGGGGTACCGGTGGCGGAAGAAGGCGTGGCCCCAGGGGCGGAAGCTGACGTGGGCATGGCTGGTGGCGGGGCCGCTCGGGGTGGTGGCGCTGGAGGCGGGGTGGCTCGTCACCGAGTGGGGCCGGCAGCCGTGGATCATCCGCGGGGTGATGCGCACGGCGGAGGCGGTGACGCCGGTGCCGCACCTGGCGGCGCCCTTCTGGACCTTCACCGCCGTGTACCTCTTCCTCGGGGTGACGGTGGTGTTCCTGCTGGTGCGGCAGGTGGCGGGCACGCTGCCGGGCCGGCACGGAGGTGACGCCCATGGCCACTGAGGCGCTGCTGGGCTTCGCGGTGGCGGGGACGTTCGTCCTCTACGCCCTCTTCGGTGGGGCGGACTTCGGCGGCGGCGTGTGGGACTTGCTGGCCTCGGGCCCGCGCAAGAAGGAGCAGCGCGCGCTCATCGCCCACGCACTGGGCCCGGTGTGGGAGGTGAATCACATCTGGCTCATCGTCGGCGTGGTGCTGCTGTTCGCCGGCTTCCCGCGCGCCTTCGCGGTGCTGAGCGTGGCGCTGCACGTGCCGCTGACGCTGCTGCTGCTGGGCATCGTCTTCCGGGGCGCGGCCTTCACCTTCCGCACGTACGACACGCGTGGGGACGCGGTGCAGCGGCAGTGGGGGCTCGTCTTCAGCGTGGCCAGCGTCATCGCGCCGCTGCTGCTGGGCATGTGCGTGGGCGCGGTGGTGGGCGGCACCATCCGCGTGGAGGGCCGCGCGGTGGTGAGCGGCTTCTTCGCGTCGTGGCTGACGCCCTTCTCGTGGGTGGTGGGCGTGCTGGCGCTGTGCCTCTTCGCCTTCCTGGCGGCGGTGTACCTCACGCACGAGGCCCCCACGCCCGAGCTGCGCGACGACTTCCGGCGGCGGGCCCTGGGCGCGGGCGTGGCCGTCTTCGTCGCGGCCGTCGCCGTCCTGCTGATGGCGCGGCAGGGCGCGCCCCGGGTGTGGCAGGGGTTGCTGCACTCGCCCTACGCGCTGGCGCTGCATGCGGGCACGGCGGTGTCGGCGGCGGTGGCCTTCGCGCTGTTGTGGACACGGCGCTTCGCCTGGGCGCGGCTGGCCGCGGCCACGCAGGCGGGGCTCATCGTCCTCGGGTGGGCGGCGTCGCAGCATCCCTATCTGGTGGTGCCGGACGTCACGCTGAGCAGCGCCGCGGCGGGCCCCACCGCGCAGCGCATGCTGCTGGTGGCGCTGGTGGTGGGCGCGCTCACCGTGCTGCCGTCGCTCGTGCTCCTGTTCCGCGTGTTCCGCCCCGGCCCGGCGCCGGGCGGCGGACGGTGACGGATGCCGCGGAGCGTTCGTTCAGTGTGGGTGACGGTGTGCACCGGGCGGAGGAAGGGTTGCGCGCGTCAGGCCGGGGCGATACGTCAGCGGTGGGTTTCGTTGGAGGTCGCGTGAACTGCCGCTTCACCATGGCCGCACACATGTTGGGAATGCTGGCGTGTGCGGAGCGCGAGGCGCGTGGCCCACTGACGTCCGAGGAGATGGCCGGCAGCATCCAGACCAACGCCGTCGTGGTGCGGCGGCTGTTGCGAGACCTGGCGCAGGCGGGACTGGTGGAGACGAAGCGCGGCGTGGGGGGCGGTGTCTCCCTGGCGCGCGCGGCGGACGAAATCACCCTCCGCGATGTCTACGAGGCCGTGGAGGAGTGCGAGGAGCTGCTCGGTCGCTACCCCTCCGGCCCCAGCCAGGAGTGTGAAATCGCCCCGCTGGTGGCGGACTACCTGGAGGTCGTGGTGGCCCGCGCGGAGACGGCCTTCAAGGAGAGCCTGGCTGCCACCACCGTGGCGAAGCTGTCCCGTGAAGTGGGCGCACGTGCACGGCGCAAGCCGGCCCGCCGCCGCGCCTCCAGCGCCTGAGCCCGGGCGGGTCAGCCTCACCCCGTTTGCGTGCGTGGATTCGCAACCCCTAACGTTATCCAGGGGGGCTGCCCTCGCGGCCCACGCAGCGCACGGAGGCAGGACCCACATGTCGAAGCAGAAGATTGCCTATTGGGTGGTGACGGGGCTGGTGTCCCTGTCGATGACCGGCTCGGCCATCATGTACCTCAAGGGGGCGCCCGGCATGGTGGCGGCGTTCCAGCACCTGGGCTACCCGGACTACTTCCGCATCATGCTGGGTGTCGCGAAGCTGCTGGGCGTGGTGGCCCTGTGGGCCCCGGTGCCGCGCTTCCTGCGTGAGTGGGCCTATGCCGGCTTCGTCATCGACCTGATTGCCGCGGCGGTGTCCCACACCGTCATGGGGGACCCGCTGATGGCCTCGGTCAACCCCGTCATCGTGCTGGCGCTGATGATTACCTCGCACCAGCTCTGGCACCGCGTCTCCGCGGCCAGCGCCGAGGCGCAGCCGGCCGCGAAGCTCGCGGGCGCCTGAGTCGTCTGTCCCGAGGCTCGGGCCGTCGCCCGGGCCTTCGGGAGCCGGGCCTCAGGGCTTGGAGTCCTGGGGAGGCCAGACGGCCTCGGGCTCCTCGTCGCCTTCCGCCAGGAGGATGGAAGCGCCCTCGAGCAGGTCCTCCGAGTCCAGTGACTCCACCACGGTGCGCACGGCGGCGTTGGGCTCCATCACCCGGCAGTGGACGCGCAGGAGGCCTTCGCGCAGCTCGCCTCCCTCGACTTCGCCGTTGCCCGTCCACCCGAGCATGTCGGTGAGCAGCTCCTCCACGGCCACGCGCTTCTCCAGGTCGTGGCCGGAGCCCTTGCCCTCCACGGTGTACTGGACGATGAGCGCCGTCATCGCGTCCGGCTCGGGCTCGTCGTAGCCCTGGTCCACCAGGGGCCCGGCGGCCTCGGCGACGGCCATGTCCGGGTCCTCGTCCGGCGGCACGGGCTGCTCGCGGTCCTCGCCCGGCTGGCCCACGATGCCCCAGTGCACGGTGAGCTTGCCCTCGTGCACCCAGGCTTCCCAGTAGTGGAGGCTGTCGCCTTCCTTCTTGTAGAGCTTCAGCACGCGTGCGCTCTCATGCGAGGCGCTGCATACCATGGAGCCGCGGAGCGCGCCGTGGGGGCCGCGTGGGCTTCCCGTCAGAAGGCACGGCCCTGTCCTCCATCCACCGGCAGGGTGGCCCCCGTCACCCAGCGGGCGCGCTCGGAGCAGAGGAAGGCCACCACGTCGGCGACCTCCTCTGGCGCGCCGAAGCGGCCCCAGGGCAGCTCGTCGCGGACGAGCTTCGCCACCTTCTCCGGGTCCGCCTGGCGGCGCTTGTCCCAGCTTCCGCCGGGGAAGAGGATGGAGCCCGGCGCCACGCCGTTGACGCGGATGCGGTGGCGGGCGAGGTCCACCGCCATCTCCTTGGTGAGCGCGGTGAGGCCCGCCTTCGCGGTGGTGTAGGGCGCGCTGGTGGCGTACTCGCGGCCGTAGATGGAGTTGATGTGGACGATGCAGCCGCCGCCCCGCTCGCGCATGACCTCCACCGCGCGCTGGCTGCACCACACGGCGGACATGAGGTTGCGGTCCAAGACGGAGGCCCACTGCGCCACGGTGGCCGCGTCGAAGGCGCCCGCGCCGCCGCTGCCGCCCACGTTGTTGACGAGGATGTCCAGCGTGCCGAAGGCACGCACCGCCGCGTCCACCGCCTCCACCGCACCGGCCTGCGTGGCCACGTCCGTCACCACGGTGACGACCTGTGCGCCCAGGGCGCGCAGCTCCGTGGCCGTGGCTTCGAGGCCTTCCGCGCCGCGCGCGGTGAGGCAGACGCGTGCGCCCTCGCGTACGAGGGCCGTGGCGATGGCCCGGCCGATGCCTCGGCTGCTGCCGGTGACGAGGGCCGCTTTTCCTCTGAGCTCCAGGTCCATGGACCCGGGTTCTACCTCTTTGGCCTGGAGGCGGGCGCTCGGAGGTGGGGCGCTCGCCGGGCCCCGGGTGGGAGTGAACGTCTCGCGGTGTCCTCAGGCGCTCTGCGCGTACCTGGGCGACAGCGCCTTGTCCGCGAGCCAGTCCGCGGCGTCTGCCCACAAGGTGTCGCGGAAGCTCTCACGGAAGAACCCGAAGTGGCCGATGGGCTGCCCCAACTGCTCGGGTGACAGCAGGCGGTGCTCCACCGCGGCGTCCGCGTAGATGGACAGCAGGGCGCGCACCGCCTCTGGCGACCCGATGGGGTCGTCCGTGAAGCTGTAGGCCCGCAGCGGCAGGTCCAGTGAGGCGTAGGCCTCGCGGCGCGCCTCGCCTCCCTCGCTCAGCAGGTAGTCCGGGGTCAGGCACCAGCGCGCCCACTGCTCGGCCACGCCCGCGGGCAGGTCCTCCCCCGTGCCTGCCCAGCCGGGCAGCTTCCCGAAGGACTTCACCAGCACCGGCGCCAGCACGCGCCAGTTGAGGGCCATGCGCAGCCGCTGCGGGAACAGCCGGTAGTACCCCGAGCCTGACGTCACCGTGAGCAGTGCCGACACCTCGCGCGCATTGTCCGCGAGCCCGAGCAGCTGACCGCCCGCGCTGTGCCCCACCACCAGCACCCGGCGCCCCGGGAAGCGCTCGCGCACCGTGGCGATGGCGCCCGCCAGGTCCAGCGCTCCCCAGTCCTGAAACTGCGCCCCGAAGCCCGTGAGCGATTCGGGACGTGAGCCTCCGATGCCCCGGTAGTCATAGGTGACGGTGGGCAGGCCTCTCCCGGCCAGCCACGCCGCGAAGCGCCCGTAGTACCTCTGCCGCGCTCCGACGGCGGCGCTCACCAGCACCACGCCGCCCAGCTCCGTGCCCGAGTGGGGGTAGAGCGTGCCCGACAGCGTGTAGCCGTCACGTGCCCGGATGGGGAAGGGGACGCCCGGGCCCGTGTCCACGCGGATGGCGCCTTCGTCCGACGCCATGCTCCGCACTGCCGGGCCCAGTCCCTGCTCCAGCACCGTTGCCTGAGTCATGTTCCGTCCTCCTGTCGCGTTCGGCTCGGAGATATCGCCGGGAGGACTGCACGGATGCAGGCTTTTGCTGCACCATTGCAGGCATGGATATGCGATGGGACGACTTGCGGTACCTGCTCGCGGTGGCGCGCCAGGGCTCGCTGGCGGGGGCGGCCCGCGAGCTGCGCGTGGATGCCACCACGGTGGGACGGCGGCTGGAGGCGCTGGAGAAGGCGCTCGGTACCCGGCTGGTGCTGCGAGGCGCGCGCACGCTGGCGCTCACGGAGGGCGCGGAGGCGGTCGTCGCTCGGGCGCGGCAGATGGAGGACTCGCTGCGCGCGCTCCACGCCACGGTGGCGGCGGATGCCCGCACCGTGGGCACCGTGCGGCTCAGTGCCACCGAGTACCTCGGCCACGCGCTGCTGGCCCCGGGCCTGGCGGACCTGCACGCGCGCCACCCCGGGCTGGACGTGGAGCTGGTGGTGGGCTCCGAGGTGGCGGACCTCCAGCGCGGCGACGCGGACCTCGCGCTGCGACTGGCGCCGCCCCGGGGAGACGCGCTGGTGGTTCGCAAGGTGGCGGAGATGGCCTTCGCCATGTACGCGTCGCGCGGCTACCTCCGCCGGCGAGGCGCGCCCCGGCCCGGAGACTTCCACGGGCACGCCGTGCTCGCCTACCGCGCGGGCCTCACGTCCGGGGCCGAGTCGGACGAGCTGAATCGGCTGACCGCGGGCGCGCGCCGGCTGCTGCTGAGCAACAGCTCTCCCGTGCTGCGCGAGGCAGCGGCGGCCGGGCTCGGCGTCGCGCTGCTCCCGTGCCTCAGTGGTGAGCGGGACTCCCGGCTGACGCGCGTGGGCGCGGGCGTCCTGGCGAAGCGCTCGCTCTGGCTGGTGGTGCACAAGGACCTGCAGCGCACCCCGCGCGTGCGCGCCGTGTCCGACTGGGTGGCGGAGCTGTGCAAGCGGGAGCGGGCGGGGCTTGCCGGCACGGCGGGGGCGACGGAGTAGCCCCCCGCGGAACTGTTCCACTCTGGCAGGGACTCGCGCCGACAGTCGGTGCGCGGAACCAGCTCTTGTCTACGGGCAAGGACGGAGCTGTTCCGCCTGAAAGGTGCCCAGCGCCGATTGACGGCGCCGGGCACCCGACATCACTGCGCGCGGAAGCGCGCCTCCGCCGGGCCGGGCCCGCCCGTGCGCTGCACGCCCCGGCCCGGGTTGGCGGCCAGGTGCTCCAACACCTTGAACACCGTCTCCGCTTCGTCCGGCGCGCCGATGTCCGCCGCGAGCTGCTCGGCGGAACGTGCCTCCGAGCGTGCCTCCTTCAGCCGCGCCATCACCTTGCGCTGCAGCTCCAGCACCACGCCCGCGGCCTTCTTGCCCGCCTCCACGCCCGGCTGGTGGTACGCGTTGATGTGCACGAGGCTGGCGTAGAGCCCCACCGCGCGCTCGTAGAGCGCAATCAACGCCCCCACCGTGCGCGCGCTCACGTCCGGCACGGTGAGCGTCAGGGACTCGCGGCCCTTCTCGTAGAGCGCGCGCCGCGTGCCCAGCAGGAAGCCCGTCAGGTAGTCGCCGCTGGTGACGCCGGGCTCCACTTCGAAGGGCGCGTCCTGGCGGTCCTTCAGCACCTCGATGAAGGTGACGAAGAAGTTGAGCACACCCTCACGCAGTTGCTGCACGTACGCATGCTGGTCCGTGGAGCCCTTGTTCCCGTAGACGGCGATGCCCTGGTTCACCACCTTGCCGTCCAGGTCCAGCTCCTTGCCCAGCGACTCCATGACGAGCTGCTGGAGGTAGCGCGACATCAGCAGCAGCCGGTCCTTGTACGGCAGGATGACCATGTCCTTGGTGCCCCGGCCGCCACCCGCCTGGTGCCACATCAGCGCCAGCAGCGTGGCCGGGTTCTTCAGCACGTCCCGCTGCCGGGTCGCCGCGTCCATCTCCCGCGCGCCCTCCAGCAGCCCGTCGATGTCCAGCCCCTGCAGCTTCGCCGGAAGCAGGCCCACCGCCGACATCACCGAGGTGCGCCCGCCAACCCAGTCCCACATGGGGAAGGTGCGCAGCCAGCCCTGCTTGCGCGCGTGGTTGTCCAGCTCGCTGCCGGCACCCGTGACGGCCACCGCGTGCTTGCTGAAGTCCAGGCCCTTCGCCTGGTACGCATGCTCCGTCTCCAGCATGCCGTTGCGCGTCTCCTTGGTGCCGCCCGACTTGCTGATGACCAGCGTGAGCGTCTCCGCCAGCCGCTCACCGAGCTGCGCCACCACCCGGTCGATGCCGTCCGGGTCGGTGTTGTCGAGGAAGTGCACCTGCATCGCGTCCTTCGCGGTGCCCAGCGCGTCCGCCACCAGCTGCGGCCCCAGCGCCGAGCCGCCGATACCCACTAGCAAGAGCTGCGTGAAGCGCGCCGCCTTCTGCGGCTTCACCGTGCCGCCGTGCACGTCCTTCGCGAAGGCGTGGATGGCCGCCACCGTGTCGGTGATTTCCTTCTTGAGCCCGGCGTCCGGCGCCAGCTCCGGCGCGCGCAGCCAGTAGTGGCCCACCATGCGCTTCTCGTCCGGGTTGGCGATGGCGCCCTTCTCCAGCGCCTCCATCTTCGAGAAGGCCTCCTCCGCGCGCGGGCGCATCCGCTCCAGGAAGTCCGCCGGGAACTGCATGCGCGAGACGTCGAGCGTGAACCCCACGGACGGGACGACACACAGGTACCGCTGGTACCGCTCCCACAGCTCACGCTCGGTCATGGCTTCTCCTCCTCGTCGGGACGCACTCGGAAGTGCAAGATGCGCACTCAATAGTGCGCTGTGGCTTAGCGCCTCCGCATTCGGGTGGGAAGCCGCTCGCGAGGGCAACGACTCCTCCCGGTACAGGCGGAGGCCCAGTGCTCAACACCTCGGCCCGGCCATGACGGCGCGTGTGAGCCACGGCGTTTCCCGCTCACCCTTATCGTCCGGGCATGGCGCGAACCTGTCGGACAGTCGGACAGGTTCGGAGCAACCTCACCCAGAGGGGGCCCCGGCCCGCCAGCGGCGCATGGCGCGAACCTGTCGGACAGTCGGACAGGTTCGGGGCGGCCGCGCCCGGCGGCGCCCCGTCGGGAGCCCGGAATGAGCTCCGCCACCGAACCCGGTAGGATTGGCGCCATGGAATCACTGCTCCCTGTGCTGGTGGCCTGCGTCACGCTCCTGTTGCTGCTGTTCATGGGTGGGCTCTTCTTCTGGAAGTGCTACCGGCGCGTCGGTCCGCACCAGGCCCTGGTGGTGAACGGCCCGTCCGGGATGCGCGTCCACCTCCGCAGGGGCGCGGTGGTGCTGCCCTTCGTCCACCAGGCGGAGGTGCTGGACCTGTCCACCCAGGTGCTCACGCTGACGCTGACGGGAGCCCAGTCGGTGCAGTGCAAGAACAACCTCCGGGCCGACGTGCGTGCGCGCGTCCTCCTGCGCGTCAACCAGACCGCCGGGGACGTGGAGAAGCTCATGTCCACCCTGGGGGCCAGGGCGACGACTCCCCACGTGCTGCGGCAGGTGTTCGAGGCGCAGTTCATCGAGGCCTTCCGCATCGTCTTCCGGAGCTTCGACTTCGCGGAGTGCCTCCAGAAGCTCGACGAGGTCCGGGACCAGGTCGTCCAGGTCGTGGGCAGGGACCTGTCGGGCTTCACCCTCGAGAGTCTCCAGGTGGAGCAGCTCTCGGAGACGCCCCTGTCCTTCTACGACAGCAGCAACATCCTCGACGCCATGGGCCTCCGCGTCATCGCCGAGCTCACCACGCACCTCCAGGTAGCGCGAGCCGAGCGCGAGGCGGAGGCACGGATGCGGACGGCGCGCATCCAGCTCGACGCGGAAGTGGAACAACTCCGACTCGAACAGGACAGGGCCCGGGTGAGGCAGGAGGCGGCCGCGCTCACCGGCAAGCCCCCTCCTCCATTGTCAGCGGTGGATGCCCAGGTGGAGGCGGTGCGCGCGAAGGCCGCCGAGCTGGAGGCCTCCTTCCGCCGGAAGCTGGACAAGCCTCAGGCCGACGGCCGCACCGGCTCCGGGGCTGGCGGCACGGAGGAGGAAGACATCCCCTTCGACTCCGGCTTCCACGCCGGGTTCCGGAAGACGTAGCCCAGCCTGTCCTTCCACGGGCCCGGCTTGCGCACGTCGCGAGCGATGGCCGCGAACTCGTGGAAGGCGATGCGCACCGGGTTGTGCGTCTGCAGGTTCTTCGTCAGCCCGTACACCGGCCGCTCCGTCTCCGGCTCGAAGGTGCCGAAGAGGCGGTCCCAGATGATGAGGATGCCCGCGTAGTTCTTGTCGAGGTAGCGCGGGTTGGCCGCATGGTGCGCGCGGTGGTGCGACGGCGTGTTCAGCAGCCACTCCAGCGGGCGCGGCAGCTTGCCGATGGCCTCGGTGTGAATCCAGTACTGGTAGAGCAGGCTGACGCCCTGCTGCGCGACAATCATCACCGGGTGGAAGCCCAGCAGCGCCAGCGGCGCCCAGAACACCCAGCTGGTGGGCGGCGTCCAAGTCTGCCGCAGCGCCGTGGAGAGGTTGTAGTGCTGGCTGGAGTGGTGCACCACGTGCGACGCCCAGAAGAGGCGGCTCTCGTGGTGGACGCGGTGGAACCAGTAGTAGCAGAGGTCCTCCGCGAAGAAGAGCACCACCCAGGCGAGCACGCCCGTGCCCACGCGCAGCGGCGTCAGCTCGTAGAGCGCGACGTAGCCGGCGAAGGCGACGAACTTCCACCCCAGGGTGAGCGCCGCGTTGCCCAGGCCCATGGAGAGGCTGGCCAGCGTGTCCTTCCAGGTGTGGCCCATCAGGGGACGGCCCCCGTCACGCAGCTTCTTCACCCAGAAGAACTCGGCGATGACCGTGATGATGAAGACGGGAATCGCGGGGGTGATGAGGTCGGGGATGTGCGTGGCGTCCATGCCATGCCTCCTATGGACGGGAGCGGCGGCGAGGCCGCTCCGGGGTGGGTGAGAACGCGGTGCGCATGACGCGCGTCAGGGTGTCGAGCATGCGGCGGTGGGCCGGGTCGTCCGGACGCGCGCTGCCGCCGACGACGGCGCCCTGCACCGCGTCCAGCGCCAGCTCCACCACGGCGTCGAAGTCCGGGTGCGTGGCGGCCACCTCGGGGAACAGCTCGCGCGCCACCCGGTGCAGGTTCGCCCGGTGCGGCCCGTCCACCGCCGCCAGCGCCGCGCGCAGCTCCGCGTCCGTGCGCGCCGCCACGTACAGCTCGATGGCCGCCTGCAGCTCCGGCCGCTGGTACGCCGCCCATAGCATGTCCACCGCCGCGGCGATGCGGTCCCGGTTGGACGGCCGCGCTCCGACGCCCGCCAGGTAGTCCTGGATGATGCGCGGGAAGAGGTGCTCCACCGCCGCGGCGAGCAGCTCCTCCTTGGTGTCGAAGTGCGTGAAGAGCGCCCCCTGCGACAGGCCTGCCCGCTTCGCCACCTCCACCGTCGTCAGCCGCGCATGTCCCAGCTCCACCAGCGCCTCGATGGTGGCGTCCAGCAGCTTGCGCCGCGTCGTCTCGCGGCGTTCCTGTTGGGTGCGGCGGGGCGGCGGGCTCGGCGTCCCTTCCGCCTTGGGGGTCTTCTGGGCCATTTCACCCAGAGGATAACGCCAAACTTAGTAAGTGACCAGTCACTAAGTTGGGTGCGGCCAGGCGGGCCGGCTAGGGCTTCGGTGCCTTCACGGCCGCCGCCACCTCCTCCAGCATGGCGTCCAGCTCGGCGCGCGGCAGCCACCGCCCGCGCAGCAGCACGCCGTGGAGGTCTCTCGTGTGGCGCACGTCCACCCGAGGGTCCGCGTCCAGCAGCAGCAGGTCCGCGCGCTGGCCCGGCGCCACCGTGCCCCAGTCCGAGGACTCGCCCAGGGCCTCCGCAGCGTCCCGGGTGGCCGCCTCCAGCACCGCCCACGCCGGCACGCCCGCCTCGGCCATGGCCTCCATCTCCCGGTGCACCGCGAAGCCCGTCACCATGAAGAGCTGCGGCGAGTCCGAGCCCACCAGCAGCCCCGCCCCCGCCGCGTGCAGCCCGCGCACCACCTGCCGCCGCAGCTCCACGAAGCGCTTGCGCCGTGCGGCGGGCGCGTCCTTCAGCTCCGGGTCCGACAGCGCCTTCGTCCACGCCTCCACGGCGGCTGGCGGCGCGTACCGCAGCTCCGGGCGTGCGCGCAGCGTGTCCAGGCGGTCCGCGCTCGCGAGCAGCTCGAAGAGGTCCAGCGTGGGGGAGCTCCACACCCCCGCCTTCTTCGTGGCCTGCGCCAGCGCGGGGATGCGCGCCGGGTCCATCCGCTGCAGCGCGTCGCTGAAGTCAAGCTGGTCCACCTTCGCCACATCCCCCGGCGGGAGCAGCGCGGCGAGCCACCCGTCGAGGTGCTCCAGCTGCTGTCCCGACGCGAGCGCGTGTGCCAGCCCTACATCCGGTGTCACGTGACCGCTCACCCGCAGCCCCTGGGCCCGCGCCTCGTCCATCATCGCGTCATACGTCTCGCGCCCCAGCCCGCCATGCGTCTTGAGCAGGTC
Source organism: Pyxidicoccus xibeiensis (assembly GCF_024198175.1). Classification (NCBI taxonomy): domain Bacteria; kingdom Pseudomonadati; phylum Myxococcota; class Myxococcia; order Myxococcales; family Myxococcaceae; genus Pyxidicoccus; species Pyxidicoccus xibeiensis. The sequence goes on along the minus strand of NZ_JAJVKV010000004.1, from coordinate 813,624 downwards.
GAAGCCGGCGGCCTTCTGCTCGCGCACGCGCTCGCGGGCGTGCTCCGGTCCCTTCACGGACTTCGCATGGAAGGACGGGCCGGCCACCAGCAGCCGGGGCCCGAGCACCTCGCCCTTCGCCACGCGGGCGCGCAGCTCCAGTCCCGTGGGCGCCGCGCCCAGCGCTCGCGCGGTGGTGACACCATTGGCGAGCAGCAGCCGCAGCTGCTGGCCCGCGGGCTCGCTCGCCATGCCGGTGCCCGGCTGGAGGTGCAGGTGCATGTCGGCAAGCCCCGGCATCAGCCAGCGGCCCCGGCCATCCACCCGCGTCGTCCCCTCGGGCACGGGGGTGGAGGCGGAAGGGCCCATCGCGACGATGCGCTCGCCTGCCACCAGCACCGTCTGATCCTCCAGCGCGTCGGTGCCGGTGGTCATCGGGAGCACCGTCACCCCCACCACCGCGAGGCTGGCCGCCTGCTCTGGAGCTGGTGGCTTCGAAATGGAAGTGGGCGGCGTGACGGGTGCGCTACGGCAGGCCGCCATGCAGGCGAGCAGACAGAGGCTCCACCCCCATCGGCGCGTTCTTCCCTCGTGAGTCATGTGTGAGTCCCTCCAGGAAGGAGAACGGAGCACAGGTGCCCCGGTCGCGGAGTAGCCAGGCTCGTGAGAAAATCATCAGGGAAATATCGCGGGGACTTGCCCCCGTTTCCTGCCCGCCCCGATATGAACCTTTCCGCCATCCTCCTTGGTTCTCTCCTGGCTTCGGCCCCCGCGGTTCCCACCTCGACTGCCTCCCATCCGGGCGACATGCCGGAGGTCGGCGTCCCCTTCGCCTGTGGACGTATCCACACGGTGAGCCAGGGACACGACACGGGCAGCCATCAGCACAATGACACACATGCCTGGGATTTCCGTATGCCCGACGGCACCCCCATCGTCGCCGCACGCGATGGCACGGTGCGCCTGGCGCGCGGTGACAGCACGAAGGGTGGCTGCGACGAGAAGTTCGCGCCGTACGCGAACTACGTCGTCATCTCCCACGGTGATGGACTGGAGACGCAGTACCTCCACTTCAGCGCGGTGGTGGTGAAGCCCGGTGAGCGCGTTCGCGAGGGCCAGCTCATCGGCTTCTCCGGCTCCACTGGCTGGGCCTGCGGCGCGCACCTGCACTTCAAGGTGGCGCGTGAGGTGGGCAAGGGCTGGAACAACCCGTCCGTGCCGGCGCGCATCGCCGGCTATGGGGACCCGGTGCGCGACACCCGCGTGGCCGCCCCCATCTGCAAGGATGCGGGCCAGCAGACCCTCATGGCGCAGAACGAGGGCGCGCACACCCCGGGCCAGCCCGTGGTGTCCATGTCACCTGAGCGCCAGGATGCGCCGCGCGGCCTCCCGCCCGGGGCGCAGACCATCATCGACGGCCTCAACCAGCCTCCCGCCCAGGGCGGCCAGGGTCTCGACGAAACGGGCGCGCCCCGCCGTGCTCGCACGGCGAGCGGCACCCGCGAGACTCGCTGAGGCGAGCAGCGCGCCCGCTCCGGCCAGCAGCACGAAGAGGGCCCCCGCGTTGACGAAGTACTCCATCGGCAACAGGGGGCCTTCCACGTAGGCGCGCACCACGCGCCAGCCCACGTGTCCCAGCAGCGCCAGCAGCGGCAGGTTGATGAGTGGCAGCACCAGCCAGCGCGCGGTGCGCCACCAGCCGGCCACCGCCTCCGCCACCCCCGTCGTCGCGGTGTAGCGCCACGCCCCCGCGCGCGCGGCCCGCACCGCGTCCAGCAGCGCGTCCAGGTCCGGCACGCCCAGCAGCGACGGCTCCAGGCCCCCGGCCCGTGCGACACTGCGCGCCTCGGCCAGCGCCGTGCGTGCGGCGGACTCCGCGCTGAAGTCGTCCTCGAAGGGCTCCACCACCGCGGCCTCCGCCGCCCGTGCGCGCGTGCGTCCCCGCACCGCGTCCGCCACCGTGGAGGCCGCCGCGACAGCAAGTCCCGCGGGCAGGCTGGCCCGCCCCACCAGCGCCGCCGCGCCCAGCCCGCTCGCTCCCCACAAGGACAGCCTCAGGCCCCACGCCGCGGGCCCCCAGAAGCGTCCTCCCGCCTGCCGTCGCACCTCCGCCGCCAGGTGGCCGTGGGCCAGCCCCAGCCGGGCGTCGAAGTCCGCGCGCAGGCCCTCCGCCGCCTTCTCCAGCCCGGAGCCCAGCGCGTCGCGCGTGCGCGACAGCAGCGCGTCCGTCTCCTTCAGCGCGGCCTCCACCTGCGAAGTCACCTCCTGCAGCGCGCCCAGCGCGTTGGAGCGCCGCACGCGCGCGGCCACCGTCTGGGTGGCCAGCCCGCGCAGGTGGAAGAGCAGGGCGCCGAACTCGCCGGACACGTCGCGGCCTTCCTTCGCCGCCAGCGCGCTGATGGCGAAGACGGGCACGTCCTCCTGCGGCAGCCCGTACTGCTCGGAGGCCACGCGGCGCACCTGCGTCTTGAGCGTCTCGCGGGACTCGGGTGACAGCTCGTCCGCGAAGTTGAGCATGAAGACGAGCGCGCGGCGGCGGGCGAACTCCGTCAGGAACTCCACCTGCGACGCCTCCGCCACGCTGCCCCGGTGCATGACGACGAGCGCCACGTCCGCGCGCTCCAGCGCGGCGCGCGCCACGTCGCGGTGGGTGGTGGCCACGCTGTTGAGGTCCGGCGTGTCGATGAACACCTGGCCGCTCCACAGGCCCTGCGGCCCGGGCGCATAGCGCACCACGCGCGCACCCGTCTGCTCCAGGGCGTCAGCGGAGGCGCCTTCCGGCGCGAACACGGTGGCGGCGGTGCTGGTGGGACGGTCCAGCCCCTCGCGCGACAGGGCCTGACCGGCCAGCGCGTTGAGCAGGGTGGACTTGCCCGCGCCAGTGGCGCCCACCAGCGCCACGGCCAGCGGCGAGTCCCTGCGCGCCACCCCGCGCGCATAGTCGTCCACCAGTCGCTCCAGGCGCGCGGCGTGGGGCTTCAGCGCCGGCAGCTCCAGGGCGGCCTTCAGCAGGGTGCGGAAAGTCTCGGGCTCGGGAAGTCTCGTCTCGTCCACGTGGGGACGGAGCCTGTCCCGCCCGCGCCCGCGTGACTACGAGGAAGATGCGCGGAGGGTGCGCCAGCGTGCACTTCGCGGCGTGGGTCCACGCCTTGGAGCCCGGCGTGGGTCCACGCCTTGGGGCCCCGATGCCTGGCGCGGGCCACTCCGGCAAAGGGAGAACGGTGGATGGCGCCGGGCCTTTTCCGGTGGAAGCCTTTACAGGCCGGTGCGCCGGGCGGGCACCCGGGTTGAAGGGCTCGGCCGCAGGGCCGCTGCGGGGAATTCGCGGGTGGTGGCGACGCGGAAGGGGGGAGGAGTAGAAGCAACCCATGATGGACCTCTTCCTCATGTCGCCCCCGGGCCGTGCGTGGGCCCTGCGCGGGCGGAACAACTTCCGCAGCCGCGAGGCGCCCCAGGTCGATGCGCGGCAGGCCCGCCGCGAGTGGCTGACGCTGGCGCGTGAAATCGAGGCGCGTGGTGGCACGGTGGTGGCGCTCCCCTCGCCCTCGGAGTTGCTGACGGGCATGCCGTACGCCGCGGAGTGCGGGCAGGTGGTGCCGCGCGAGGGCGCGCCGCCGCTGTTCCTCCTTCCGAGGATGATGAGCGCGCACCGGCAGGCCGAGCGCGAGCACTGGGCCCCCCTGGCCCGGAGCCTGGGCCTGGAAGTGGTGGACCCCGGCGTCGGCATCTGGGAGGCCCATGGCGACGTGGCGACCTTCGACGGCGCCACGCTGCTGTTCTGGGGTGGGCGCACCACGCTCGACGGCCTGGAGGCCGCGGCGCGCTACTTCCCCGGCGAAGTCGTCCGCGTCCAGGTCCGCGAGCCCGCGTTCCACGGCAACATGGCGGTGCTCCCGCTGCCCTCGGTGGACCGGCTGATGGTGTGCCCGGACGTCATCGCTCCGGAGTCGTACGCGCGCCTGCGCGAGCGGTTCGGTGCGCAGCGGCTGCTCACGGTGACGGAGGACGAAATCAAGCACTACGCCACCAACGGGCTGCCGGTGGGGCGGGACTTGCTGGCCCCTTCGGTGGTGCAGGCGTCGGTGCGCGAGCGCCTGGAGGCGCTGGGCATGCGCGTGGTGCCGCTCACCATGCGCGAGCTGTGCGAGAAGGGCGGGGGCTCGTCACGCTGCCTCGTGTCGCGTGCGCAGGTGGAGGACGCGGCGGTACGGATTCCGGACGCGTACCGGCTGGCGACGGTGGCGAAGGACATCGAAGCCGATGCGTGACACAGGCGCGCTCGCGCGACAGGTGGAGGAGTTCATGGCGCGGCACCCCGGCGTGTCGCTGGCGGCGCTGGGCGCGGGCGAGCACGCGGGCTCGCTGGAGCTGTCGCCATTCGGCGTGCCGGCGACGTACCTGCCCGCGGAGCGGAACCTGGCGCTGGCGCAGCAGTACCTCGCGCTGAACCAGCTCGCCTTCGGTGGCATCGGCGTGCCGCGCTGGGTGCTGTCCGACTTGTACCTGCTGCCGGGCGCCATCGGCCTGCTGCGGTGTCCGGCGCGGCTGGTGAAGCCGGAGGTCCGCGAGGCGCTGGGGCTGGCCGACGAGGACCCGACCATCGGCGCGGCGTACTACGCGGCGCCGTCGGTGACGCCGGGGTTGTTCATCGGCGTGTCGCTGCTGAGCTTCCTGCCAGGCACCGGGGCCGCGCCGTGGGTGAAGGCGCTCACGCTGGGCATGCTCCGCGCGCGAAGGCTGCGGGGCGTGGCCCAGTGGGACAACCCGAGCGTCCGGGTGCACGCGCGCCTGGGCCCGCTGCGCCTGGTGGGTCGCGTGCCCGGTGGCCACGAGTACGGCGAGCGGACGTTCGTCTACGAGACGGACCTGTCGGACGGAGTGCGCGTGGCGGAGGCGATGGTGCGGCGGCTGTACCGGGTGCCCACCCAGCGGGTGTCCGTCACGGACCTGTCCGCGCTGAGCGCGCTGCTGGACAGGGCGGAGGCGGGCGAGGTGCTGCACCTCGTCCCGCCCGGGGTGGACGCGGGGCACGTGCTGGTGAGCGAGGGCTGACGTCAGGGAGAGGGCGCGGCGGGGGACTCCATGTCCTCCTCCAGCGCGCGCCGCAGCGCCGAGGCCCCGTCGCCGATGATGGGCGCGCCATGCGCGAAGCAGAGCGTCTGCACGGGCAGGTGGTCCAGGATGCGCTGCACGCTGTGCCGCGTGCGCAGCGGCTCGTCCTGGTACTCGCTGGGGACGAACTCCGGCGTGCCCCGGCCCTCGTGTGTCAGCAGGTCCGAGATGAAGGCCACGGCGCGCGGGTGCTGCTGCATCCACAGCGTGTACATCGCGAAGGTGGGGCCGGGCGTGTGGAAGGAGACGAGCCCGGCCGGCAGCGTGTCGCCCGCCACGTAGAAGAAGTCCGGCGTGTCCTCCAGGCCGGTGGCTCCCTCGGGCGCCCACACCGGGGCACCGAAGACCTTGCGGAAGCGCCACGCCGAGCGCTGGTGGTTGCCGGCCGTCAGGACGATGGCGTTGACGTCGCCGAGCCGGCGCAGCACCTCCTCGTCGATGGGCAGCGGGTCGATGAGGACGACCGCGCCGTCCACGTCCACCACCGCGTATGCGTCGCTGCGGGTGCCGCCGATGCGGTCATCGGAGAGGGTCCAGTGATGCACGCCAGGCACCACCTCGACCAGCCGCTTTGCCTTCCCCTGGGGCTCGCTCATGCGGTGAAACGTAGGCACCGCGCGTGGGTGCCAGTGGAGGCAGGTACGAAGTAGCGACGCCGCCCGGCAGGACTCCTGCTCCCGGAGCGGGCGGTCAGGAACGAACCGGGCGGCCACCATTCGCGGGCACACCCAACCTTCCTGCATGGAGCGGATTCTTCTCGAGGCCCCGTTGCGGCGGCCGCTCGTGCTCTTCGATGGGGACTGTGGCTTCTGCCGGCGCTGGGTCTCGCGGTGGCAGTCGAGTACCGCGGGCCGGGTGCGGTTCACGCCGGGCCGGCGGTGGCATCGCTGGCTGCTCGGCATCCGGGCAGAGGACATGCGCAAGGCCATGCACCTGGTCGAGCCGTCCGGCCGGGTGACGCGAGGCGCGGAGGCCGTCTTCCGGGCGCTCTCCTGGTCGCCCCGCAGGGGGACGCGGGTGGCGGCGAAGCTGGGGCTGCTGCCCGGCGTGCTGCACGTCGCCCGGGGTGTCTATGCCGTCATCGCCCGCAACCGGCGCCGGGCCTCGAAGGTGGACGTCCTGCTCTTCGGGCGCGGCGTGGGGCCGAGCGAATACCGGCTGGTGCGCTGGGCCTTCCTCCGGCTGACGGGGGCCACGTTCCTCGTCGCCTTCACGTCGCTGGGGCGGCAGGTGCTCGGCCTCTATGGCGCGCGAGGCATCCGTCCGGTGCGCGAGCGACTGGAGGCCCTGCGCAGGGAGGAGACCGGGCCCGAGGCCTGGCGGTTGATGCCGTCGGTGTTCTGGCTGGATGCCTCCGACGACGCGCTGGTGCGTGGGTGTCGCGCGGGGCAGCTCCTGTCGCTGGCGCTGCTCTTCAACGTGGCGCCGCGCAAGAGCGTGGCGCTGCTGTGGGGGCTGTACCTCTCCTATGTGTCGGTGGGCCGCGAGTTCCTCTCCTTCCAGTGGGACGTGCTGCTGCTGGAGATGGGGCTGCTGGCGGCGCTGACGGCGCCCGGAGGGCTGCGGCCGGGGCTGGGCCGTGACGCGCCCTCCGCGCTGGACGTGCTCCTCTTCCGGCTGCTCGTGTTCCGGCTCTACTTCGGCTCCGGCGTCAGCAAGCTCCAGTCGGGGGACGCGACCTGGCGCGAGCTGACGGCGTGCGACCACTATTTCGAGACGGCGCCGCTGCCCACGCGCGGCGGCTGGTACGCGCACCAGCTGCCCCGCGGGTTCCAGCGGGCCTCCACCGCGGCGGTGCTCGGCGCGGAGACGGGACTGCCCTTCCTCACCTTCGCGCCCCGGCGGCTGCGGCAGCTGGCGTTCTGGGCCTTCGGTGGGCTCCAGGCCACCATCATCGCCACGGGCAACTACGGCTTCTTCAACCTCCAGTCCCTGGTGCTGGGGTTCTGGCTGCTGGACGACGCGGCGCTGCGGCGCGTGCTGCCGCTGGAGGCCGGGGCGCCCGCCGAGCCCAGGCCCTGGTGGCGCACGGGGCTGTCGGCGGTGGCGGCCACGCCGGTGCTGGCGCTCGGGGGGGCGGAGGTGCTGCACCGCTTCGGGTGGATGCCCCGCAGGCCGGAGCCGCTCGTCCGGGGACTGGCGTGGCTGGAGTCACGCGCGCGCCCGCTGCGCTCCGTGAATCCCTATGGCCTCTTCAGCGTGATGACGGTGGAGCGGCCGGAGATTCTCGTCGAGGGCTCCGACGACGGGGAGCACTGGAAGGAATACTCCTTCCGCTTCAAGGTCGGCGACCCGGAGCGGCCCCCGAGGCAGGTGGCGCCCCACCAGCCGCGGCTGGACTGGCAGATGTGGTTCGCCGCGCTCGGCTCGCCGCCGGGCTGGTTCATCTCCTTCCTGGCGCGGCTGCTGGAGGGCTCGCCGGAGGTGCTGGGACTGCTCGAAGGCAATCCCTTTCCGGACGGGCCGCCGAGGATGGTGCGCGCGGTGCTCTACGACTACCAGATGGCGGACCTGGAGGAGCGGCGGCGCACCGGCGCCTGGTGGCGGCGCGAGCGGCTGGGCCTCTATTTGCCGCCGCTGTCCCTGGCTCCCGGCCCCCGGCCGACGGACCGTGTCCCCCGGCTGCAATGGGTGGCCCAGGCGTAGCACCTTCCGGGCCGCTCACGCCGCCTGCCGCACGCCTGGAGGCCAGGCGCCCGGGCGCAGTGGGGCAGGGGCGCGTGAGCCAGCAGGCGTGCGGCTGTGGACGGAAGGGGCCCCTTTTCCCACCGGGGCGGTGAGGCGGCGTTAGGATGCCGTCGCTCTCCGCCCCCCACCTCCGCCGTGAAGACGCGCCTCCCTCTCCGCTCTGTTCTTGTCCTCGCCCTCGGCCTGCTGAGTGCCTGCGGGCCCACGCCGACCTCCATCACCGTCCAGCCGCTGGAGTCCAAGTACCTGCGGACGCCCGGTCAGAATGTGAAGCTCGACTTCGTGGTCCTCGACGAGGAGGGCCGGCGCATGAGCGAGCCGAAGCTGCGGTGGACCAGCTCCGCCACGGACGTGGCGCTCGTCCAGGACGGCGTGGTGACGGTGCGCAAGTCGGGCAAGACGACCATCGGCGTGACGGGCGGCGACGTGCGCACGGCCATCCCCCTGGACCTCATCATCCTCAACTCGCTCGACGTGCGCGCTCCGGGCGCGGACTTCATGGAGGTGGGGCGCGTCATCAAGCTGCGCGTGGTGGCCAGGAACGAGCAGGGCGAGTCGCTCCCCGACGCGGCCCCCAACTTCCGCACCTCGGACGAGACGGTGGTGCGCGTGGAGGATGGGCAGCTGGTGGCCGGCCAGCCTGGCACCGCCACAGTTACCGCCACCCTGGGGCACTTGAGCCGCGCCATCGCCGTCCAGGTGGTGCCCGCGGACTTCGCGCGGCTGGGCCTCAACCTCACCCACCACGCCTTCCAGCGCCGGGGCCAGTCCGTGCAGCTCCAGGCCCGCGCCTACAACCGCAACGGCGCCGTGCTGCAGAGCGTGCCGCTGGAGTTCTTCACGTCCGACGCCGCCGTGGTGTCCGTGTCGCCCGATGGGCGCGTGACGGCGGTGGGCTCCGGCCGTGCGGTGGTCTCCGTCGTCGCCGGCCGGCGGCGCACGGCGGCGGAGTTCGTCGTCCCCTAGTCACACCGGGCCGCAGGCAGCCCCCGGGCGCCGCGGCACCTCTCCTCCGTCAGTGGGAGGAGAGGCCCTGCGGCGACGCGTGGCCTCAGGGCTTCGGAGCCGCCGGCGCCTTGGACTTCGGCATGGGCAGCTTCGAGCGGCTGCGCTTGAGCTTCTTCTCCAGCTCCTCCGGGCACGGCGGGCGGGGCCCGTCGCTCGGCGGCTGGATGGTGAACTCGACGCGGCGGTTGAGCGCCATGCCCTCTTCCGTCTCGTTGTCGGCCAGCGGCCGGCTGCGGCCGAAGCCCTGCGAGCACAGCCGCTCCGCCGCCACGCCACTCTCGATGAGGAAGCGCATGACGCTGGCCGCGCGGCGGCGCGACAGCTCCAGGTTGTACGCGTCGCTCGCGCGCGAGTCGGTGTGGCCCTCCACGAGCACCCGGTCGACCTCCGCGTTCTCGTTCATCACCCGGGCGACCTCCTCCAGGATGGGGAAGGACTCGGAGAGGATGACGTCCTGGTCCGTGGCGAAGTTCAGCTGCTCCAGGATGACAATCTTGTTCCCGTCGCGCCGCGCGAGCGGGCACCCGTCCCGGCCACGGCTGCCGGCGGGCTGGTCCGGGCACTTGTCGAGCCGGTCCACCACCGCGTCACCGTCCCTGTCCGTGTCCGGGCAGCCGCTGTTGCCCACGGGGCCGGCGATGTCCGGGCACAGGTCTCCCCCTCCGATGACGGAGTCGCCGTCCGGGTCCACCGGAGGAGGCGGAGGCTCCACGGGCTCGGGCGGCTCCTTGAAGCGCTCCAGCGCCTCCCACTCGCGCGTCTTCGCCGGAATCCAGATGATGGACGTGAAGAAGCTCAGCGTGGGCGAGGCGAGCGAGCACCCGCAGCCCGCGCCACCGCCGAAGGTGAAGGTGAGGCCGGTGGAGCTGTACCAGCGCAGGCCGATGAGCAGCTCCGCGGGTACCTGCCGGGGCTCGTCGGGCAGCTTCTCCAGGCCCACGGCGCCGTGCACCATGCCCACCGCGGTGATGCCGCTGCCGCGGAGGATGGGGACCTCGGTGCCCAGGCCGAAGGGCATCATGTCGCCGACGCTGACGCCGTTGAAGACGCGGTCGGGGCGCTTCCAGAAGCCGCCGTTGAGCGCCAGGAGGATGCCGTTGCCGAAGCGGTAGTCGAGCACCAGGCCGGGGGCCCACGTCAGCTCACCGTCGCCGGCGAAGGCCTCCTGCGCGCCGGTGGGGAAGCTCACGTTCATCGTCAGCGCGGCGCCGAAGCCCTTGCCCTCCGCGGGCCTGCGCAGGCCGGGGACGGCGACCTTGCCGGTGAGCCGGAGGTCTCCGAGGACGAAGCTCTCCACGCTGCCCTCGGTGCCGATGACCTCCAGGTTCTGCCCGCCCTGCGCGAGGATGAGCGGCATGTCCACGCCCACCTCGGCCCAGTCGAAGAGGCCCACGCTGGCCATGGCGTCGAGCTGGAGGCGGTTGCCCACGAGGGAAATCCTCCCCAGGTCTCCGCCCTCGGGCACCAGCGTCAGCGGGTTGAGCGAGTAGCTGAAGTACGGGCCTCCGGCCACGGACAGGTGCGAGAGCGGGCGGGACTGCGTCACCACCACCAGGTCCTGGGGGGCGCCGGACGGGCGGAAGATCTGCACGTTGAAACGCGTGTCCGGCTGGGCGGTGGCGGCGGTGGACAGCCCCAGCGCCAGGAGGAGGAGCGGCAGGTGCGAGGGCTTCATCGTGCGCGGCGCTGGTTCCGGAGGAGCATGAGGCCGGCGGCGAGCAGCACCAGGACGGTGGTGCTGCCGGCGGGAGTGGCGTCGGAGGTGGTGCCGCAGCAGAAGGCGCCGCCCTGGGGTTCGGTGCCGGGCTTGCGGCGTCCGCGCTCGCACGCCTGCGTCTTGGCCGAGCAGTGCTGCACGCCGAGGCAGTCTCCGCTGTCCAGACAGGAGGTGGAGCAGCTGTTCGTCTCGAGGTCGCAGGTGCCGCCGCAGGGGCAGTGCGCGTCGGCGAAGCACTGCACGCAGCTGGTTCCGTCGCAGACGAGGCCCTGGTCGCACGTCACGGCGCAGGCGCCGGCGTTGTCACAGGTGCGGGTGGTGGGGTTGCACTGGCCGCTGCCGCAGTCCGCGTCATCCCGGCAGCCGACGCAGGCGCTGCCCTGGACGGAGCCGTCGGAGAGGCAGAACGGGGTGTCGCCCTCGCAGGCGGTACCGCGCGCGCCGCAGTGGCGGTCGGTGGTGGAGGCGGTGCACTCGCCGCTGAGGCAGAACTGGCCGTCGCCGCACTCCATGTCATTGCGGCACTGGACGCAGACCTCGCCGTCCAGACAGAAGGGGCGCTCGCCGGGGCACTTCGCGCAGCTGGGGCCGCAGGCGTCGGCGGTGTTGCACTCGGGGATGGAGTCCACGCAGCGGCCGTTGAGCGGGTCGCACTGCTGGCCCGCGGCGCACTGGCTGTTGGAGGTGCACTCGACGCAGGAGGGGGACGCGCCGGGCGTCAGGGCGGCGCACTGGGTGCCATTGGGGCAGCAGTTGCAGGAGTTGCCCGCGCAGGAGTCGTCGGTGGCGCAGGGGGTGCACTGGTTGTTGGAGCAGACCTCGCCCTTGGGGCACTGCGAGTCGTCATTGCACTCGCGGCACTCGTTGATGGCGGTGGCGCAGACCTGGTTGTCGGGGCAGTGGTCGTCCTCGGTGCACTGGACGCAGGTGAGGGTGGGCTCGTCGCAGACGCCGCCGGGGCAGTCGCTGTCGTCGTTGCAGCCGGTGCACTGGTTGGTGGTGGTGTCACAGCGGCCGTTGTCGGGGCAGTCGGCGTCGTCGTTGCAGCCGCGGCAGGTGTTGTCCGTCAGGTCGCAGCGGCCGTTGGGGCACTGGCTGTCTTCCGTGCACTGCACGCACTGAGTGCGGCCATTGAGGTTCGCGCAGTGGGGCGTGGAGACGCCGCAGGGCGAGCAGGACTCACCGCACAGGAGGGACGAGTTGCAGGGCGCGCAGAGGGCAGCGCTGTTGCAGTAGTAGAACGGGTCGCAGCCGCCGTTGTTGGGCGCGTTGACGTTGGCGCGGTTGCACTGAGCGCACTGGTCGAGGTTGCTCGGGAAGGACGGCAGCCCGTTCTCTGTCTGGAAGAACTGTGCGGGCTGCAGCAGTTGGAAGCCCGAGCTGAAGAGGTTGATGACCGGAGGCTGGTTCGCCGCGCGCTCGAAGTCCGCAAACGGGCCAGCCAGCATCGACAGTTCGAGCGCGGCGTGCTCCGTGATTTGCGCGTAGAGTATCTCCACGGCATAGAGGCCCGGCTGGTTGAACGTGACGCTGTTTGTTGTTCGCCAGGTGGGAGCGCCAATCTCAGGAGGACGGTTAATGACCGCGTGCGACTGACTCCGGTCGTAGATGACCAGACTGATGGCGTCGTCCGAGTAGAAGCCGAAGTGCAGCGGCTGTCTCTCCATCCCGGCAGGGATGTTCAGGTAGCCGCGGAAGCGCGATACGGCCCTGGTGAACGCATCGTTGTCATTGATGATGTTGAAGCTGCAGCCGCCAGTCGAGCAACGTGGCGCAGTGACCTGGTTGACGAAGTCGCCATAGCTCAGCGTGCGTCCGTCGTTGAGGTTGTTGGACAGGTCGAATGGCGTGCGCAGTACCGTGGTGACGCGGGTCTGCAGGCTGACTGGGTCTTCGATGTACCCATTGATGCCATCGATGTACGTGCCCCGTGTCTGCGGGAACTCATTCGGTGTGCGCGTCCACACGTTGGAGGCCACGCACAGGCCATGACCGCTGCCGTTGACGGCGGGCGCTATCGGAGGGCCTTGAATGACGACGTCGGGCAGCTTCACCTGGCCCAGCGCGGGGAAGGCCGCGAGGCACACCGACAGCAAAGTGAGCGCGGCATGCGCGGTGCTGAACAGAGGGGATTTCACGGGGCCCCGAGCATGCTGGATTCGTCTGACAAGAGCAAATTCAAGTACCTGTGTCGCGACTCGAAACGTACTGAGTCGCTGTCCTGACGTAGCAGGTCTTCTTGACGCCTCGTGAAACGGTCGGCACACGCGCACGGTAGATACCGCGAACAGCGCGAAAATCCAGGCCGGCATCGTGGCTCCCTGGCTACTACCACCACCCTGCATCCAGCTCCGGACGCTCCCTCTTCCCGAGCCGGCGACCACTGGACCCGCGAGGTCGCCTGCTCACACCCGGAGCGGCTCCCATCCCATCCTGGGGACGGTCAAGAGGGCGTCACTTCGCACCGAACTGGCACCGGAGTGACGACACGTCACTGGAAGCCGGCCGAGTCGTTCCACTCAGGCACGGGGACGAAGCGCAGGCCCTCGGGAGGAGGCGTGAGGCTCATCACTCTCTCCACTACGGATCCGTGGAAGAGGTGCACGATGTCTTCTTCGAGTCGAAAGGCGAGCCGCTCCTGGAGGGGAATCTCGCGTAGCACCTGCTCGTCGAGCACGAGCCTGCGGATGTCCAGGATGTCTCCGTCGGGGTAGAGGGTGAGCACAGAGCGCTCGCGGTCGACGCACGTGATGCGCCGCCACATGTGGACCAGCCAGTAGCGCAGCACCGCGTCGCCCACCGGGATGTCCGCGGGGACGAACTGCACCCCTGGAAGCCGAGCCGCTTCGAGGGCCTCCTTCAGTCGGGAAGAAACCACCGGCAACGGCAGGCTGTGGTGGTCCACCATGACCGGCTTGGGAGGTATCGGCTCGCCTAGCTTCAGCTTCACGGGCTCCAGCACTTTGACGGGCTCGCCCCCTAGGAAGGCGAGATAGTCCTGGTCCCAGGAGAGTAGCGGGTGCTGCTGGGACCGCGCGCGGAGCAGGACGAAGTATTCGCGCTGCATGGCTACACCCCCACTTGAAGAGTCCTGCGAGGAAGCGGCGCCCCTGTTCGTCCATGCCGGGCATCATGTCGGCGGTCATGAGGGCATGCCCGGCGTGGCTTGTCCTGGATGCTCCTCGCTCCGGCACACCCCATGCCTCCGGCCAGATAGTCCAGCCCATCGGTGGTAATCGTCCATAGCCCGCTGGAGATACTCCCGAGGATTTCCCGGCTCAGAGCGTCGAGTTTCGCGGTGAACAACTCCGGCCGAGCGCAATAGCGACCAGTATCGACCGATCTCGCCACGCGCATGATCTTGCGCTTCACCGCATCCGGATAGGCAAGGTCCATGTCGAAGGCCCAGCCACCCGCGTGGGGCCCGACGTGGACGGGCACGTGGAGCTCGCAGGCCACGGATGACGACGGACATGGAGCCAGGGAACTCCACGTCTGGCTCGCCCGGAACTGTTCGCCGGAGCAATGAACCATGCAATGCGCGACTACGCCCGCCGGCAGCTCACATCGCCATCCTGCGAGCGGATGAACGCCGCGGTCAGCTCGGAGCCCAGCGCCGCGCTCAGCACTTCGAAGGTCCGCCTCCGCGCACCGCCCACCACGGACGGCTGGCTCGCCAGCGTCTCCGGGTGTCTGACGAAGATGTTGTAGCCCACGATGCACCCATCCGCGCGCAGCACCGTGATTCCATCCGTGGCCATCATCCCCCGCAGCAACTGCGCCGTGGCCCGCACTGCCCCGGCCGCCCCGTCACTCGGGTCCGCGTGGTAGCGCTCCAGCAGCGCCACGATGTCCAGCGGCCGCGGCAGGATGATGCCATCCACGAACAGCATCGACCCCGCGCGCTCCCGGGGCAGCACCGCCACCAGCGTCCCGTGCGAGCCCTGCATCACCTCGAACAGCACCCGGCGGAAGAACCCGTGCGCCCGCTCCCGGCTCGCCGTCGCCACGCCGTCCGTGACGGCATCGGCCAGCTCGTTCAGCACCTCCGGCGGCGAGGACGCCTCCACGCGCGCGCCGGACAGGTACACGTGCCGGCACAGCCCTCCACAGCCGCGCAGCTCCAGCACGTTGTCCGCCAGCTGGAGCACCCCCACGACTCCCGCTCCCCCCTCGTCCGCCCGGCGCAGGCGCTCCAGCGGCGTCTCGGCCAGGGGGAAGGGGTCCGTGCGGAACACGCCGTACGCGAAGCCCTCCGGCACCCTCAGCAGATAGAGCGCCCACCAGCGCCCCTGCCCCAGCGGCGCACACTGCTTGAGCGCCCGCTGCACGGTGGCCCGCGAGCGCGGACCGATGCCGATGCCGATGGGGTCATGCCCGCCCAACTGCGCCAGCATCTGCCCCAGGTCGTCCCCCACGAAGGCCATGGGGAACAGCGGGGCGCCCTCCTCGCGGTAGCGCGACAGCGTGACGATGAGCTCGCCGATGGCGTCCGCCGTCTGGGCGCACGTCATGCGGGCTTCGTCCAGGAACGTGCTGACAGCCTCGGTCAGCAGGTGGCGGAAGGACAGGACGGGAGGTGGCGAGCCCGGTGCGGCCGGGTCCATGCCATTCATGACCTCCCAAGCATGACGCATTGTCGCGTCCCGCGCACGGACGGAGTGGCGCCGCGCCCGCCTGCCTGGGGAGCGCGACTCCTGGCTCTCAGCGCGATTGCTTCTTGAGCGTCACCAGGAACTTGCGCAGGGCCCGCCACTCGTCGGCCTCGAAGCCCTGGAGGGTGCGGATGAGGCGGCGCAGCTCCGGCGGGTGCTCGGCGTACGGCGCGGCGGGTTCGGCGGCCTGCCACGGGGCGGGCGGCATGGTGCCGGCGGGCAGTCCCAGCATCCGGTCGGCGGACTCGTGGAGCACGTGGCACAGCCGCCAGAAGGTGGGGATGCTGGGGAAGGCGCGGCCCCGCTCGATGCGGCCGTACACCTCGGTGGCCAGGTCGACGCGCTCCGCCACGTCCGCCTGGGTCAGCTCCTGGCGCATGCGTGCCGCCTGGGCATTCTTGCCCAGCGTCTTCTTCAGTGACGACTTCTCGCGCTCACCGAGCATGCCGCTAGCCCATCCTGTAAAGTTCTGGGCGGTAGATACGACTTAATGGATTGGGAGCACAGGACACGCGGAGTGGGGCTGGCGGCAGGACCCGGCAGGTTGCTGGTGCGGCCCCGATTCCTCCCGTCGGGATGGCGGCCACAACCTCTCAGGACAGCCCCGCCCGCGCCTCGTCCAGCCGCGCCGCCGTGCGCGTCCAGTCGTCGGCCAGCCCGTCGAGGTGCCCCAGCACCTCCGGGAAGAACCGCCCCTCCAGCGCGCGCGCCAGCGTGGCGCCGTGCGCGTCCGCCCATTTGCGGGTGACGCGGGCCCGCACCTGCGCGCCCAGCAGGTCCACGAAGCGCTCCATCAGCGGCGTGGACAGCAGCGTGCCCGCCCACACCACCGCGTCATGGCCGAAGCCCCCCGTCGCCACCGTCACCGCCGCCGCCGCGCCCGACGGCACCGAGTACACCAGCGTCGTCAGCGCCTGGAGCAGCTCCTCCCGCATGCCGCCCTGCAGCTCGGCGCCCACCAGCTCGCGGCAGAAGGCATACAGCGTGGCCCGGTCCGCCGCGTGCGCGTGGAGGGGCTCGAAGCCCAGGGGCTCCTCCAGCTTCGCCAGCGTCACGGGGCCGAAGGCCTCCGCCAGCCTCTCCCGCGTCTGGGCGTCCCCGCGCCAGGCGGCCACCTCGGGCGCGAAGGCGTCCACCAGCTTGCGCACGCCGTCCTTCATCGACGCGTCCACCGTGTGCGTGGGCGTCTCGGCGCCTTCGGGCTCCGGCCCGGTGAAGGACTGGCGCACCTTGCGGCTCACGAAGGTGAGCGCCGTGGCCAGCCCCCGGAAGGGCAGCCGCACCCACTTGTGGAAGTTGCTGCGCGCGTCCAGCTCGTCCCGGAAGGCGTCGATGAGGATGTCCGCCGGCACCGCCTTCAGCGCCGCGTGCGCGCCCACGCCAATCAGCTCGTGGCGCAGTCGCTGCCGCAGCCGCTCGGGCTCCTGGGCCGCTCGCGCCGCCGCGCGCGCCACCACCTGCAGCTCCGCGCGCGCATCCGCCAGGGAGGCCTCCAGGGCCCGGGCCTTCAGCTCGCGCGCATGCTCCGCCTGGCCCAGCAGCGCGGCCAGGGGAGGGCGCCCGTCCAGCGGCTGCGTGGCCAGCGGCTTCAGCCCCGCCTCCACCTCCGGCTGGTGCGGCGCCAGGTAGCGCGCCAGCGGCGGGTGGCCCACGTCCGAGGCCAGCTTGTCCAGGTGCCCGCGCGCCACCTCCTCGCGCGTCGCCTCGTTGTAGACGAGCAGGTACGGCCGCCCGTGCCCCACCGCGGCGCGCAGGAAGTCCACCAGCGCGGCGTTCTGGTACGTCTGCCGGCTCACCACGAACACCAGCACGTCCACGGTGACGAGCAGCGCCTCCGCGCGCTCCCGGTTGTCGCGGTACACGCTGTCGAAGTCCGGCGTGTCCATGACGAGCAGCCCGCGCGGCACCGCGTCCGCCAGCACCAGGTACAGCCTTCCCGCCGGGCCCGGCTGGTCCACCGGCGCCGCGTCGCCCGAGGCCACCGGCACCGTGTCGTACCGCCGCGTGAGGAAGTCCTTCAGCGGCCCCGTCCACGTCTCCGGGTGCGCCGCCGCCAGGCACTGCTTGGTGAGGCCGCCCTCGGGCCGCGCGGGGGAGAGCGCCGCGCCCACCAGCGCATTGAACAGGGTGGACTTGCCCACGTTGTTGGGGCCGGCGATGGCCACCAGCAGCAGGGGCGCGTCGGCGGACCCGAGCCGGGGGAGCAAATCGCGGCGCAGGCGCTCGGCCAGACGGCGCGCCGCGTCCGCGTCGGTGGCGTCCGGGAAGCGCTCGGGAGGGGGCAGCGCGTCCAGGGCGGACGCGAGGGAGCTGCGCAGGGTGTACGGGTCTCTCATCACCGGAAGTCCGCGCACCTCAGCACGCGCCGGGGCCCCTGCCCAGGAGCTTGGAAGGGCGGGTGTCGGCCAGGGACAGAGGCGGCGGGGGCGCGGTAGGGTTGCGCCCATGCGTATCCCTGCCGCCTGCCTGCTCCTGCTGGGGCTCGTCGCCTGCACCGCCGCGTCCACGAATGCGCCCTCGGACGAGGTCCACGCCGGGGCCCCGCTGCCGTTCATCGAGGACGACTACGCCCGCGCGCTCGCGGAGGCGAAGGCGAAGGGGCTGCCCCTCTTCGTCGACGTGTGGGCGCCGTGGTGCCACACCTGTCGCTCCATGAAGGCCTACGTCCTGTCCGACAAGGCGCTGGCCCGGCATGCGGGCCGCTTCGTGTGGCTGGAGGTGAACACCGACCTGACGTCGAACGCGGCGTTCCAGGAGAAGTATCCGGTGGAGTTCTGGCCCACGCTGTACGTCATCGACCCGCGCCAGGAGAAGGCCCTGCTGCGCTTCGCCGGCAGCGCCACGGTGGCCCAGCTGGAGAAGCTCTTCGAGGACGGCGAGCGCGCATATAAAGGAGGCGTCACCGGCGCCGAGGCCCTGTTGGCGCGCGGCGATGCGCTCTACGGAGAGGGCCAGTCGGTGGCGGCCGCCGAGGCGCTGGCGGAGGCCCTGGTGGAGGCGCCCGCGGACTGGTCCCGCCGGGGCCGCGCGGTGGAGTCGCTGCTGACGGCCATGTACGGCGCGAAGCAGTACGAGGCGTGCGCGCGCAAGGCGCTGGAGGAGCTGCCGAGGACGCCGCGCTCGCTGTCCTGGGCCAACGGCGCGCTGATGGGCCTGTCCTGCGCGCTGGCGCTGCCGGCGGACCATGCGGCGGCGAAGGAGCTGCGCGGCGCCACGGAGGCGAAGGTGGCCGAGGCCCTGGCCCCGCCGGCCATCGACATGGCGGCGGATGACCGCTCCGGCCTGTACGAGGTGCGCGTGCAGGCGCGCGAGGCGGAGAAGGACGCGGCGGGGGTGAAGGCCCTCTGCGAGGAGTGGCTGGCGTACCTGGAGGCGGAGGCCGCGAAGGCGCCGAATGCCGACGCCAGGACTGTCTTCGACTCGCACCGCATGCTGGCGGCCATGAAGCTGGGCGCTCCCGAGCGCGTGATTCCGGCCCTCGAGCAGAGCGAGAAGGACCTGCCCCAGGACTACAACCCGCCCGCGCGGCTGGCCACGCTGTACAAGCTGCAGGGCCGGCTGGATGACGCGCTCGCCGCGAGCGACCGCGCACTGGCCCGCGTCCAGGGCTCGCGCCGCCTCACGGTGCTCTCCAACCGCGCGGACCTCCACGTGGCGCGCAAGGACACCGTCGCCGCGGTGAAGACGGTGGAGGAGGCGCTGGCCTTCGCGAAGACGCTGCCCGCGTCCCAGGTGTCGCCGCGCGCGGTGGCCGGGCTGGAGAAGAAGCTCGCGGGGCTCCAGGCGGAGGCCGCGCCGAAGTAGCCGCCCGCGCCGAGGTTGGAGGGGCCATGCGGCACCGTGGTGGGCCGCGCGGCATGCGCGGCTCAGCCCCCTCCGCGTGCGGCGGCGCGAGCGTCCAGGTCGAACAGCTCGAACTCCCCGGGCGGGCACTCGCGCATGCCCCCGTCGGTGAAGACGACCACCGCCTCGTCCGGCCCGGACCGCGCGGGGGCTCCATGCGCGTAGTCCACGCGCACGCCATCCGTGACCAGGTGGCGCACCACGCCGTCGCGCGCCTCCGCCGTGGACAGGCCCAGCAGCTCGCGGGTCTTCTTGTCGCGCGTGTGTCCCACCACCTGCGTCAACCCGGCGGGCAGCCGTCGCGGGTCGAAGCGTCGGCGCGGCGTCTCGCGCACGCGCTCGGCGTCTTCCGGGTGGAGGCTGGGGCGGTGATAGAAGATGCCCAGGCCCTCGCCTCCGGCCGCGTCGCCCGGCCGGTGCAGGCCCGGCACTGCCAGCGGTCCTCCCACCCACGCTCGCACCGCTGCGTCCACCGCCCCGTTCACCGCCTCCGCGACGGCCGCCGCGTCTGCGCGTCTCTCAGCGGGCAGGCCCGTCACGTCCAGGTCCTCGTGCGTGACTCCCGCATGCAGCACCATCAACCCGGGGCCGGCCGCGTACGCGGCGCGAAAGCGCCGGACGCGCAGCAGGTGCTCCACCCAGGCCCGCTGCACCTCACGGAAGTTGCCGAAGTCGCGCGCCACCAGCTCGGCGGCGGGCACCTGGGGCCAGCGGGCGAGGAAGGAGCGCTCCGCCGCTTCGTCCGTGTCGCCGCCCCGGTACGCCCGGTCCGCCTCCGCCTGGGCCTCGGCGAACGTGGCATCCGTGAAGCCGGCCAGCTCCCCCACACGGCCCAGGTCGTGGTTGCCCAGCAGCAGCACCGCCTGGTCGGCCGGGTGCGCGGCCAGCCACGCCACCAGCGCCAGGCCACTGGCCGCCACCGCGTCGCGCTCGTGCGGACGTCCCCAGTCGAAGTGGTCGCCCACCGACACGAGCTGGACGTCGCGCCGCAGCCAGCCGGCGTCACCCAGCAGCCCGTGGTGCGCGAGGATGGCCAGCACGCGCTCCAGGTCCGCCTGCGGGTCGCCGATGGCGAGGCGCCGGCGCCGGGGCC
This sequence comes from Pyxidicoccus xibeiensis, assembly GCF_024198175.1. Taxonomy (NCBI): domain Bacteria; kingdom Pseudomonadati; phylum Myxococcota; class Myxococcia; order Myxococcales; family Myxococcaceae; genus Pyxidicoccus; species Pyxidicoccus xibeiensis. The sequence goes on along the minus strand of NZ_JAJVKV010000004.1, from coordinate 793,529 downwards.
GTCCATCGGCCGGCGTGGAGTGGGGACCCTTCGCCACGGCTTCGTGGGCGCGGGCGACAGCAGCCTGGATGAGGGCGTCGTTCACACCCCCATCCTAGGCTCATGGCCCGGCCTCAGGACGTCTGGAAGAAGCGGGCGATGAGCGCCGAACGACTCTCCACCTGCGCCTTGCTCAGCAGGTGCGTGACGTGGACCTCCACCGTGCGCTCGGCGCAGCCCAGCCGCCCGGCGATGGTCTTGTTCGTCTCGCCCTGGACGATGTGCGTGAGCACCTCCGACTCGCGCGCCGTGAGCGACCAGCGGGCCGACAGCGCGTGCACGCGCGCGGCGGCGCTGGACGCGGTGCCCGAGTCGATGGCCAGGTAGTGCGCCGGCAGGCCCGACGTGCGCAGCGGCGTGAGCGTCAGCGGGCCGGAGCAGGGAATGCCCTGGGCACCCCGCTTGAGCAGCTCCATCAGCTCGGGCTCGCCGCGCTCCAGGCGCACGCGCCCGGCGCTGTTGGCGTGCACCACGCGGCCGCTGGAGCTGACCACCCAGGCCGCACGCCCGAGCGCCTCCATCGCCACCTCCAGCGCGGTGGACATCAGCCCCGACTCGCGCAGCCGCGTCTCCATCGTCAGCCGCCGCTGGAGCGCGGGCGTCAGCGCCTGCAACAGCCGCTGCTCGCGCTCGGTGAAGGGCTCGGCGCGGCCGATGCCCACCCACCCCAGCAGCGCCGGGCCCTCGCACACCAGCGTGCGCAGCCAGGCCATGTTCTCCACACCCAGCTGCCGGAACACCGCACCCGAGCGGGTGAGCGCCCGCTCGCGCACCGTCTCCAGCTCGCCCTCGCTCAGCCCCAGCCGCCGCCCCACCTCGACCGCGGGCAGGTCGTGCAGCGGCATCGTCTGCCGCGCTTCCGTCTCCGCCAGCGAGCGGAAGTGCAGCGCCCGGTTGCGCTGGGCCGGCTCCGGCCGCGCGGGGTCGAACCAGCCCCAAGGGTCGCTGACGGAGGACATGGAGCCCTCGAGCGTCTCATGCACCGTCGCGGCTGGCAGGGGGAAGCCCACGAAGTGCGAGTAGCTCGCGTGGTACCGCTCCGGGCCCACGTCCACGCCGTAGGCCACGGCTCGCTCGCCCTTCAACGCATCACGCAAGGCGCCCAGCACCGTGGGAAGCGACTCCGCACTGGGCTCGGCTTCCGCAAGCAGGACCTCGAGGTCCGCTAGCAGGCCCTGCTCCTCGGAATTCAGACGAATCAAGATTCCCGAAGTATACGCCCGTCAATAGAAGCGCCCAGCCCCCCCGTGACCGATCAGCCCCACCCTGAGTCCGCCGAACGTCCGGGTCAGGACGTCTGTTGCCTCGGGCCTACAGGGTCAGTTCCGACCTGCGGAATTCCCCTGATGGAAATGGAATGAAACCTGACACAAGACTCGCCTGTCGGCTCCCGGGGGGGAGGGCCGCATCCGCCGTGCCTGTGAGCGCGCGCCGGGTGCCCCGCTCCGGGCGCCCGGCGCGCTGCCCCTTCACCGGGCCGAGCGACTGCTGGCACCTCTAGACGGGGCGCAGGAGCCGGGGCAGTCGCCTGGCTGGCACCACCCGCTGCAGGAAGTGCAGCATGCCCAGCCCCAGGTACGCCAGGCCGAACGCGAGCGTCGCCCAGCCAATCCACGCGCTGACGTCGCCGGTACCCAGGCCGACCAGACCCCAGATGGAGAGCGCCACACCCACGGCCCACGGCATGGCGGTGCGGAAGTGAGGACCGCTGAAGGCGGCACCCAGCGCACAGAGGGCCGCCGCGAGCACGCCGAAGCCGAACCACTTCGGCTCGCTGGTGGGGAAGATGGACGCCAGGGCGAGCAGCACGGTGAAGAGACCGACGATGGAGAGTCCCAGGGTCATGACCTTGCTCCATGAAGGCGGAAGCGCTGGGGCAAAGATGGAAGCGCGTGTGCGCGAATCCAAGCAGGTGTGGCCTTCGTAGCGAAGCGCTCCGCCGGTCCCCTGGCGCGTAGCTCCGTGAAACGGCGCTGTCCGTGCGTCCGGCACATTGCTGGCCAGGGGATCCGTCCGCCGTCGCCGGGTCAATACCTACGTGAAGACGCACTCCTCAGGGGAGGCCGGATGCGGAGTCACTGGAATGCCTTGGTGTATGCCGGTGCATGGGGACTCGGGTGTCAGTCGCATCTGGAGCAGGGGGCCGCGAGTGGAATGCTGGAGGCGGCGGGTGGGGCGCTGCCCGTGTCGCTGGTGCTGGGACTGACGGCCGCGCTCGGCCTCTACACGCGGGTGCAGTCGCGGCGCCGTTCCTGGGACGCGCCCGAGTTGGCCCGCGCGGCCCGGCTGTCCCACGAGTACCTGCGCCTGCGCCTCCCCCAGTTCCGCGAGGACGTGGTGCTGGGCGCGGGCCCCACCGTGGAGGAGCTGGCGGGGGTGGTGAACCTGCGCCGCGAGCACGTCCCCCTCTTCGGGACGCTGCTGCGCGAGCACCGCGGTGAGCTGCTGCGGCTGGCGGACGCGAGCACGCTCACGCCCGAGCGCTCGCTGGAGCTGATGCAGCGGGTGGGCGCGCTGGTGCGCGGGGACCCGCTGCTGCGGCGGGATTTGGAAGACGCACTCGTGGCGCATGGGGCGCGCTGAAGCGCGTGCCCGGCTTGACCGCGCCCCGTAAGGGCGGCGTGGAACCAAAGAGACCTCGACGAGGGATGAGATGACGACGAAGAGCTCCGCGAAGCGGGCGCTGTGCATGGCAGCACTGATGGCCGTCTCCGCGTGCCGGACTCCGGGAGCCATGGGGCCGGGGGGCATGAGCGCCTCGGACTCGGGCAACTCCAGTCAGGGTGACTCCAGCCAGTCGGGAGGCTCCAGCGAGGGCAACTCCAGTGACTCGGGCTCGGGCGGGAGCTCGGAGTCCGGGGGCTCCAGCGAGGGTGGCAGCAGCGAGAGTGGCTCCAGCGAGGGGGGCAGCTCGGAGTCGAAGAGCTCGGAGGCGGGCGGCTCCAGCGAGGGAGGGAAGCTGCAGTCCCGGAGCTCGGAGGCGGGTGGCTCCAGCGACAGTGAGACCAGTGAGCGCACCTCGCGCAGCTCCGAGGAGGGCGGCTCCAGCGAGGGCTCCAGCGGGACGGAGAAGGCGGAGGGGGAGGCGTCGCGCTCGCGCTCCGACAACAGCAGCCAGAGCAACAACGACAACGTGGTGTCGGCGGTGACGGTGGGCGTGGTGGTGGTGGGGCTCGGCGTGGTCATCTGGCAGGCGTACGCGGCGGCCGAGCGGCGCAGGGGCGTGGAGCCGAAGGAGCTGGGCCGCACGGCCCAGGTGTACCTGCGCGCGCGCACGCACCAGCTCCGCGAGGACCTGGCGCTGGGAGCGGGCCCCACCGTGGAGGACCTGGCGGCGGCGGCGCGCATCCGCCGTGAGAACCTGGGGACCTTCGGCCGCATGCTGCGCTCGCACCGGAAGGAGCTGCTGGCGATGGCGGACGAGCGCTCCCTCACACCCGAGCGCGCCCTGGCCTGGCTGGAGCGGGTGGGGGAGCTGGCTCGCGCCGACCCGCGTCTGGAGGATGACCGTCGGGCCTTCCTCGCCACGCCCGACGAGGAGGCGACGGCGGAGGTGGCGCATTGATTCGCTGGGCGGCATGGCTGCTCGGCCTCGCGTGCGCGCTGCCGGTGGAGGCGGCGCAGGGGCGAGAGGGGGAACACTCCACCGAGACGTCGCACGAGGCCGAGCAGGCGCTGTCAGAACGCGTCCGCCTCCTGGCGCTCTCCGGCGTGGTGCTCCAGGGAGTCGCGGCCCGGGACGCAGCCCTGGTAGCGGAGGTGGAGGCAGGGCTCCAGGCACTGCCACCCGCGATGCGCCGCCCGCCGGGAGGCCCGCTGGAGCTGGTGCTGCACGCGGAGCCCGCGACACTCGGCATGGGAGACGGCACGCCAGAGCGCCCGGACTGGACGGAGGGCCGTACACGCTTCCACCTCTACAGGTACGCGCCCTCGGACGAGCGCCGAGCCACGCTGCGGCTGTCGAAGCTGACGGACGAGGAAGCCGAGCGACTGTGGCGCCGCCGCGCGGTGGTGCACGCCGTGGTGCAGCGCTGGGACGACGCGCACAGGTGGAGTGACACCCCGGACTGGCGCCGGCTGTCCGGCTGGCTCAAGCCCCTGGAGCGGCCGCTGGTGTGGAAGGAGGAGGCCCGCATCACCTACGCGGGGGCCTTCAGCCGCGCACGAGGCCAGAAGAGCGCCTCGTTGGACCTCGTCACCTTCGCGGAGGAGCTGCTCGTCCCGGCGGAGTCGCTGCGCGCGGACGCGCTGCCGGTGGACGACCAGGTGCGCTGCCAGGAGTTCTCCAAGGCACGGGCCCTGTCGGAGCGGGTGAAGGCCTCCGGCCTGGGCGAGCTGCCGCCCCGTGGCGGGTGCCCGGCCTTCGACGCGTGGGCGGAGCTGGAGTCGCTGTCCCACTTCGAGGTGCTGCTGGTGGCGTCCACCGGGCGCCAGCCGGAGTCCCTCTTCGGCCACCTGCTGCTGCGCCCGGTGTGGCACGAGGGCGAGGTGCCCCGCGGCCCCGCCTTCGAGCGCGTGGTGCAACTGGTGGCGCTCACCGGCATGGAGTCCAGGGGCCTGGGCTACCTGGTGAAGGGCATGACGGGCGGCTACGACACCGTCTTCCTCACGGGGACGATGGGAGACCTGTCCCACGAGGCGCTGGAGCTGGAGCAGCGCTCCATCCGCCGCTTCCGCCTGCGCCTCACCCGCGGCGAGGAGGCGCGGATGCTGGAGCGCGTCTGGGAACTCGAGCGGCGCGGGTACATGGGCTACTACTTCTTCACCGACAACTGCGCGAGCGCGCTCCTCTTCCTCCTCAACGGCGCGCTGGAGGACGGCCGGCGCGTGCGCCCGCCCGCGGCGCTGTGGGTGCTGCCCACCGCCACGCTGGACACGCTGGCGAAGCTGGACGTCCTCGGGCCGGACGGGCGCGCCGGGCCGCTGCTGGAGCACGTGCCGGATGCCTTCGAGTCCACCGGGGACCGCGCGGTGCGCGCGCACGCCGCGCGGGAGGCGGCACTCGCATCCCTGACCGGACAGCTGGGCCCCGCCGAGCACGCGCGGCTCCGGGAGCTGCACGCGAAGCTCCAGTCGCCGGAGCCGGAAGTGCGCCGTACCGCCTACGACGCCCTGCCGGAGGTGGTGCCCGCGGCCCTCGAATCGGCGAAGGCCGAAGCGCGCGCAACGGTGCGCGAGCGGCTGCACGCCTACGTGGCCCACGCGGTGCGGGTGGAGCGCGCGGCGGTGGACCGGGCAGAAGGCGTGCGCCTGGAAATCGAGCGGGCCCGTCTGCTGGCGGTGCGCGTGCCAGTCCCCGGCGCGGCGGAGGCGGGCGTGCGCGAGCGCCAGCGCATCTTCGAGCGTGAGGACGCCCTGCAACGCAAGCTCGCGGTGCTGGACCGCACCACGCTGCTGAAGGACGCGATGGCGGCGGCACCCCGCCGTCCTCCCACGCCGGAGGAGCTGCGCCTGCTGGTGAGGGCCGACCGCACCGAGGCCGCCTTCCACCGGGCCACCGAGGTGCAGGGCGCGCTCAACGACGGAGTGCTGGCGGAGGTCGACCCGGTGGCCTTCCTGCGAGACGACCACCGCGACAAGGTGGCGGCGGAGACGTCCTGGGCCCAGGGCGCGCTGCGGGACTCCGGCGCGGGGCGCACGGTGGTGAGCATGGGCGTGGACTTCCCGGACGTGGGCGGCGCGCGGCCGGTGGTGAGCGTGCGCACCGCGGGCATGGCCGAGGCGCTGGGCGACGCGCGCCTGCATGGCTTCCAGCCGAGCAGCGAGCTGCGGGTGCTGGACGGTGAGCTGTCCCTGGAGCCGCGCCGGGGGGTGCCGAAGGTGGTCTCCTCGGAGCTGACGTTGGTGGGCTACCGCACGCTGCTGCGCGAGCTGGCGCCCTTCCGCGAGTCCGCATGGGACTCATTGGGCTGGGGCGCGGAGGCGCGGGTGGATTCCCGCTCGGCGCGAGCGCTGCCCCACCGGGCGTCGGTCCAGGCCGAGGCGCTGATGGTGCTGGACGAGGGCACGCGCTTCTCCCACTTCACGGCGGTGGGACTGGGCGGCCTGGCCACGCTGCACTGGAGTCGGGACTCGCTGACGCCGGCCGCGGGGCCGCGTGTCTCGGTGGCCCACCGCACGGGCCTGCCGGGCTCGGGCGCCAACGCCGTGCGCCTGGAGGCGGCGTATGCCCCCACCTGGCGCGTGGGCGACGACCACGTCACGCACGAGGCGGGGGCCATGCTCCAGCTGGAGTGGTGGCTGGGGCGCGCGGGGCCCTTCGGCGTGCTGCTCACTCCCCGCGCACAGGTCCGTTGGGAGGGTTCGCTCGCACCTCCACTGCATCGCGAGTCACGGTCTCCGTCGACCTGGCTGGACGGGTCGGCGGAACGACGCCTGGCGCTGGGACTGGAGATGCGCTGAGGGCGACGGGCGTCTGCTGCAGGTAGTCACCGGTCATCAGCGGACGGCTGGCCGAGCCCGCCACCGCGCCGATGAAGGTGCCGATGACGTGCAGCAGCGCCCAGCCCGTGAAGCCCAGGCCGTAGAAGAGGTACGACGAGTGGTTCCGGCTCAGGAACAGGAGGAAGGCGACGGCGGCCGGCACCGCGATGGCGTTGAACGCGGCCGCGCCGAGCGCGCGCTTCAGCTTGCCCGCGTGGTAGCCGCCGAAGGTGCCTCCCATCAGGCCGTTGAACAGGGGAATCCAGAAGAGGGCAAAGCTGGTGATGAACATCGTCAGGATGCTGCCCACGAGGATGCGCCGCTTGAGGACGATGTTCTCCGGCTTCATGCCGATGCCGGCTGGCAGCTCGGCGCGGACGAACTCGTAGTGGGTCTGTCGGGTGTACGCGGGTGGCGTCGGGTCCTGCTCGGGGCGGGTCGGGGTGATTTCAGCCATGGGTCGTGACTCCGGGGACAGGCATGCGCGCGCGGGATGTCCTTGAGGTTGGGATGGCGGGGGGAACACGGAAGGGTTGCTGGCTGTAGCAAGGGGCAGGACGCCCGGTGGGCCCTGGCGCCCTCCTTCCAGTCCTGGACTGGCGGGCGGATGACCTGCGGCTATGCTGCCGCGCCCGGCCGCACCCCTCCCATTCCGCACGGACCTTCCCATGAGCCTTCGCCGCAGCCTGCTGACCGCCGCCCTCGTCTCGACCGCCCTCCTGTCCGCCTGCACCCTGCGCCCGCGCTACAAGGACGTGGTGCAGCCAGGCGCCACCGAGAGCGTGGCGGGGCAGACGGTGGCGCTGCGCGTGATTGACCCGATGACGAACCGGCCCGTGCCGGGCGCGCGCGTGCTGTCGGGCGAGGGCCGCTCGCGCCTGTCCGCCACCAGCGACGCAGAGGGACTGGTGACGCTCCAGGTGTCGAAGGACCTGCTGAAGGACAACCCGCTGGTGGAGGTGGTGCTGCCCCCGGGCGTGAGCCGCTACCGGCTGCAGCTCATGCCGTCCGGCCAGTCCCCCGCGCCGGAAGGGGCGCCCACCGCTCCCGAGACGCCGGCCATGCCCGAGACGCCCGCGACGCCCGAGACGCCGGCCTCGCCCGAGACGCCGGCCTCGCCCGAGACGCCGACCGCTCCCCAGTCGCCGAGCTCGCCCCAGACGCCGACCGCGAGCTCGCCCAACGCCGGCACCTGAGTCGGGTCCGTCATCCTCCGCGCGGGCCCGTGCTTCGGGCCTCGCGTGGAGGGCAGCCGCAGCTTCAGGTGTACCAGCGCACCAGCCGCTTGCCCTGCATCTTCCGGTACTCCTGCAGCCGCATCCGGAAGTCCTCGGTGATGTTCGTGAAGCGCACGCCGCAGCGGCCGCGCACGCGGTCACCGGCGGTCCGCTGCGTCCAGACGATTTCGCCCTGGAAGGGCAGCTCCTGGTCGCCCACCGCGATGGAGCCCTGGACCGCCGTCCCCGGCTTCATGGGCTGGAGCATCTCCGCGCAGAAGCCGCCCTCCGACACATCGTGCGTGTAGATGGGCAGCATCCCGCGCAGCCGGACCGTCAGGCGGTGCGCGAACCGGGGGACCTTGCGGGGCTGAAGCATGGCCGTGATTGTGCCATTTTCCACAATGGATGGAAAAGGGGGCCGCCTCCTGTGCTGGCAGGGGGGCACGGGAGGCTTCAAATCCCTGGAAGGACTGAGAAATCTTCCTGGGGGAAGGAGGCAGGCATGTCGAAGGCGTTCACGAAGGAGGACTCGGGTGGGGAGGAGGGACTGGTCCCCGCGCGGCCGCGCTCGGCCTCGGGAGAGAAGCGCTACATCACCCCGGAGGGGTACCGGGCGCTGCAGGAGGAGCTGGCGGCGGCGCAGGGACCGGACACCGGCGCGGCGGAGCTGACGGCGCTGGAGGCGGGCGTGCGGCGCAAGGAGCGCGAGCGGCGGGTGCAGCAGCTCGCAGCGACGCTGGAAGAGGTGCGGGTGGTGGAGCCCGACGAGTCCCAGGCCGGGCGCGTCTTCTTCGGTGCGTGGGTGGAGCTGGAGGACGAGGACGGAGGCCGGGCGCGCTACCGAATCGTCGGGCCGGACGAGGCGGACGTGAAGGCGGGACGGCTGAGCGTGGAGTCGCCGCTGGCGCGCGCGCTGCTGGGCAAGGAAGTGGGGGAGGCCGTGCTGGTGGAGCGGCCGCGTGGGGCCGTTGAGTACACCGTCACGCAGGTCGACTACGGGGCGCACTGAGGGCAGCGCACGAAAGCGGGCCAGGGAGCGGGCGGCCGGTTATGTTGCGCGCCCATCATCCTGTCTTTCTCGCGGAGCTGCACACATGAGAAGTCTCCTGGCCGTCCTGGCGGTGGTTCCCTCGGTGGCGCTGGCGCAGCTGCCGGACCCGGCGAAGGCGAACGTGACGAGCGCTCCCGTCGCCGGCAACGTGCACATGCTGACCGGCGCTGGCGGCAACATCGGCGTGTCGGTGGGGCCGGACGGCCTGCTCATCGTCGACGACCAGTTCGAGGTGCTGGCGCCGAAGATCAACAAGGCGTTGGACAAGCTGAGCAAGGCGAAGATCTCCTACGTGCTCAACACGCACTGGCACTTCGACCACACGGGCGGCAACGCCGTCTTCGGGCGTGAGGGCCGCATCGTGGCGCACCGCGAGGCGCGCACGCGGCTGGTGGCCGGCGCGGACATGGGCGTGTTCGGCGTCATCCCTCCCGCGAAGAAGGAGGCGCTGCCGGTCATCACCTACGACACGGGCATGTCCCTCTACTTCAACGGCGAGGAGATTCGCCTGACGCACCTGCCGGCGGGCCACACGGACGGCGACACGCTGGTGCACTTCGTGGGCTCCAACGTGGTGCACATGGGTGACCACTTCTTCGTGGGCTCCTTCCCGTTCGTCGACATCCAGAGCGGCGGCTCGGTGGAGGGGTACCTGCGCAACATCGAGAAGGTGCTCCAGACGCTGCCGGCGGGAGCGAAGATCATCCCCGGCCATGGCCCGCTGGCCGGGCGCGCGGAGCTGGAGAGCTTCGTGGCGGCGATTCGCGAGTCGGTGGCGCTGGTGCGCACGAAGCGCGACGCCGGCAAGACGCTGGAGCAGGTGAAGGCGGAGGGGCTGCCGGAGAAGTTCAAGCCCTGGGGCGCCGGCTTCGTCACCCAGGACGTCTGGCTGGAGACGGTGTTCACCAGCCTGGGGCAGGCCCCGGCGAAGGCGAAGGCCGCCGCCACGCCGTAGCACCCACGGCGGTGACGTAGGTTCAGGGGCCTGCCCGTCACGCGACGCGGCAGGCCCTTTCGTTGTCAGCGCCGCGTGGCGATGACGGTGCTGAGCGGGGTGAAGGGCTCGGGGAGGATGCCGTCCCGCACCTCGACGGTGAAGCCCTCCGCTTCGAGCAGGGCGCGGGCGCGCGGCACCAGGAACGTCAGGTAGTACATGACGAAGGGCGGCTTCCAGAGGGCGTTGCGCACGCGCATGGCGGCGTTGAAGCCCTTGGCGAGCCAGAAGCCCGGGCGGAGCTTCGACGGCGGATGCGACGTCACGAAGACGAAGCGGCCGCCCGGACGGAGTGCGCGGGCAATGCCTCTGACGAGCCGGGGCTCGTCCTCCTCGAGGATGTGACCGAAGGCGCCGAAGCTGGTGACCAGGTCGAACTCTCCGTCGAACGGAAGCTCCAGCGCGTCGCCGCGCACGAACTCGAAGCGCGCGGAGCCGGGAGCACCGGAGAGGCGACGGTCGGCCTCCTCGAGCATGCCCTGGCTGAGGTCGAAGCCGACGACGCGCTCGCGCGCGAGGGGACGGAGGAAGCGCATGGCGGCGCCGGTGCCGCAGCACACGTCGAGCGCGCTGCCGATGGAGCCGGGCGGCCCCACCTGCTCGAGGGCCGCCTTGAGCACCGGGTCCGGCGTGCGGAAGGGCGTGTAGTCGAACTTGGGGGCGAGCAGGTCATACCCGCGCTCGACGGAGGTGAGCGCCTGCGCTGCCAGCTCCCGGAGGGTGGGCCCTTGGCGGTGGAACATGGTGCCTCCATGTACCGCATCCACGGTGCGCGCAGGGGACGCGGCGCGGGTACCGTGCGCCCGCGGAGGGGCTGACCTGCGTGGAAGTCGCACCCCGGCAACCCCGCCTGTTTCCAGACGTTTTCGCCTCCTCCCGAGTGAAGCCACCCCGCGGGCGTGGCGGACCGCCGCGCATTGAATGAAACCGGGGGACCCCCGTCAGAAGGTGCAAGCAGGACGACGGAGGTTGAACGACATGGCGCTCAAGATTGGTTTCGCGGTTCTCACTCTCGGCACGATGCTCCTCGGCTCCACGGCGGCTCAGGCGGAAGAGAAGAAGGGCGTGAACGACTGGGCCCACCAGGAAGCCGAGCGGCGTGGCGGCAACCACCACGACGACCGCGGCCACGGCGGCGGGAATGGCTACGGCCACGTCGAGGTCCACGTCCACCGCGACGACTGCCGCCACGGCCCGGCGCCGCTGCCCCCTCCGCGGGCCCGCGGCCGCTACGAGCTGCAGACGGTGAACCGCTGGGTGGAGGGCCGTCACGAGCGCGTCTGGGTCCCCGAGGTCTGCGAGGAGCGTCACCGCCGCCGCTCGCGTGTCACCCGGTGCACCGGTGGCTTCTACGAGAACCGCTGGGTCCCCGCCCGCTACGAGCAGGTGCAGGAGTGGGTCTGGGTGTCCTACGGCCGTGACGGTGGCTACCGCTCGAACCGCACCCACGCCGCCAGCTACTACCCGTAGTCGTCAGCAGGGGGCCATTGGCATCAGGGGGAAACACCAGGGGGAAACACCAGGGGCAAGCAGGGCAGTAACGCGGGGCGCGCTGGACTACGGGGGTAGTCCGGCGCGCCCTGCTCCTTTTCAGCTCACCGGTGCCTTTCCCGTCGCGGCCTGTTAGTGAAGTCGCCGCATGGGGACCGCATTCATCACCGGGGCTGGCATCCGAATCGGCGGCGCGGTGGCCCGGGCGCTCGGCCACGCCGGCTATGACCTGGCGCTCCACGCGAACCGCTCGGTCGACTCGCTGCGCACGCTGGCGGACGAACTCCGGGCGCTCGGCCGCCGCGTCACCCTCCACGCCGCCGACCTGAGCCGCGCGGACGTGGTGGATGCGCTGGGCGCGGAGGTGCGCCAGGCCTGGCCCGCGCTGGACGTGGTGGTCCACAACGCCGGCCTCTACGAGCGCGTGGACTTCGCCTCCATCACCCGCGAGCAGTACCGCACCATGCTCGCGGTGAACCTGGATGCGCCCTTCTTCCTCACCCAGGCGCTGCTGCCCTCGCTGCGCGCCGGGAAGGACCCGCTGGTGGTGCACCTCACCGACATCGGCGGTGAGCGGCCGGTGAGCCACTACGCGCACTACTCGGTGAGCAAGGCGGGGCTCGTCATGCTCACCCGCGCGCTGGCGGTGGAGCTGGCCCCGCACGTGCGGGTCAACGCCGTCTCGCCCGGCACGGTGGCTTTTCCCGAGGACTTCGACGCGGCGGCCCGCGAGGCGGTGCTGAAGCGAATCCCCATGGGCCGCGAGGGCAGCGTGGAGGACATCGCCCGCGTCGTCGTCTTCCTCGCCCGCGAGGCGCCGTACATCACCGGCCAGGTCCTCGCGGTGGATGGCGGCAGGAGCGCACAGCTATGAGTGGAGAGTTCCCCTTCCAGCCGCCCGTGGTGACCTCGGCCCAGGGCCGGCCGCTGGACGTCATCGAGCTGCGGGGCCTCACGGTGGACTGCATCGTGGGCGTCTTCAACCGCGAGCGCTTCGCCGCGCAGCCGCTGCGGCTGGACGTGGCCCTCTTCCTGGACACGCGGAGCGCGGCGACGGGCGGCCGGCTGGCCAACACGGTGAACTACGGCCGGCTCGCTGGCGAGCTGCGCTTCCTCCTGGAGGCGTGCCGCTTCGAGCTGCTGGAGTCCTCGGTGGAGGCGGTGGCGCGCTACGTCCTGGCGCCGCCCACCGGCGACGTGCCCCGCGCGCAGGTGCAGGCGGCCACGGTGCGGGTGACGAAGCCGCACGCGCTGGGCGGGCTCACGGTGCCGTCGCTCCAGATTCACCGCACCGCGGAGGAGATGGAGTACGCGTGGGAGGACAAGCCCTTCGGCCGCGTGGACATCATCCACGAGGGCGCGGGCTATGGCGTGTACCGGCTGCGGGTGAAGCCGGGCGGCACCATCCCCACGCACGTCCACCAGCAGATGGAGGAGAGCGAGCTGGTGCTGGGCCCCGGACTGCTGCTGCAGGGCAAGCCGGTGGAGCGGGGCATGGCCTTCCACTGGCAGCGGGGCTTCCCGCACCGCTACGACAACCCGACGGCCACGGAGCAGACGGTGCTGTGCGTGGACCGGCCGCGCTTCATCCCCGCGGACGAGGTGGAGACGGAGCCGCCCGCGGAGGGCCTGGCGCCCGTCACCGGCTACTCCTACTACCCGCATGAGGCGCCCGTGGCCCCGGGCTCGCCCGCGGAGCGGAGCTCGTGAGCGCGACGGGCACGCGCAAGGTGCTCGTCACGGGAGGCGGCACGGGCATCGGCCGCGCGGTGGCGGAGGCGCTCTTGCGCGAGGGCGGGCAGGTGGTGGTGACGGGCCGCCGCGCACAGGTGCTGGAGTCGCTCGCGCGAGCCTGGCCGGGCAGGGCCTTCGCGCTGCCGTGCGACCTCGCCGCTCCAGCGGAGCGGGAGGGGCTGCTGCGCCGGGCCGCTGGACTGCTGGGCGGGCTGGACGGCCTCGTCCACAGCGCGGGGCAGGTGGTGCACCAGCCGCCGGGCCACATCGGCGAGGACGCCCTGCGCGCGCAGCTGGAGGTCAACCTGGTGGCGCCGCTGCGGCTGGGAGAGCAGGCGCTGGAGGTGCTGGAGCCGGGCGGGGCGGTGGTGTTCGTGGTGTCCACGCTGGCCACGCGGCCCGTCGTCACCAGCGCGGTGTACAGCGCGGCGAAGGCGGGGCTGCTCCAGGTGATGAAGGTGCTGGCGCTGGCGGGGGCGGCGCGGGGCGTGCGGGCCAGCGCGGTGCTGCCGGGCGTGGTGGAGACGGACATGACGCGCGAGGTGCGGCTGGCGCCCGGTGAGGGGCCGCTGCCCGAGCCGGAGCGCGTCCGCCGTCAGGAGGCCCAGCTTTCGGGCCTGCGGGCGCTCCATCCCCTCGGCCGGCTGGGCAACCCGGAGGACGTGGCCGAGGCGGTGCGCTACCTGCTGGGCGCTTCCTGGCTCACCGGCTCGGAGCTGGTGCTGGATGGGGGACTACTGCTCCGGGAGTGAGGTGCGGTATCTAGCGGCGATGCTGCTCGACAGGCGGATTCAGCTCTTCGTGGTGCTCGCGGGGGTGTTCGTCACCTCGCTGGTGGTGGGCGACATCATCGGCGTGAAGCTGTTCGAGGTGAAGTTGGGGCCGGTGCTGGCGGTGATGTCCATCGGCATGCTGCCGTTCCCGGTGACATTCCTCCTCACCGACATCCTCAACGAGTTCTACGGGAAGAAGGCGGCCCGGTTCGTCACCTGGGTGGGCTTCTTCATGGCCATCTTCGCCTTCGTGGTGATTGGCATTGCCGTGCAGGTGCCCTGGGCGCCGCTGACGCGCGCGCCGGACTGGACGGGCGCGGCGGAGGGCTCGTTCAACAACATCTTCGCCGGCTCGCAGCGCATCCTCGTCGCGTCGATGATTGCGTACCTGGTGGGCCAGTTCTGCGACATCGCCATCTTCAACCTGCTCAAGCGCGTCACGCAGAACAAGCTGCTGTGGCTGCGGGCGACGGGCTCCACGCTGGTGTCGCAGCTCATCGACACGGTGGTGGTGCAGTACGTGGCGTGGACGGGCGTGCTGCCCAACTCCACCATCGTCACCATCATCTACACGTCGTACGTGGTGAAGCTGCTGGTGGCGGTGGGGCTGACGCCGTTCATCTACCTGGGCCACGCCCTCGTGGAGCGCAAGCTGGGCATCAAGCCCATCGTGCTGGGTGAGGACGGCGAGCCCATTGCGCCCGTCGAGCCCGGCGGGTCCACCGACGTCTCCTCCCGCGCCGCCTGAGGCCCCTTCACGGCACCAGGCGCTGGAGGAACACGTCCGTGCCGTCGGCGGTCAGCGTCCGGGAGCCGAAGGCGCGCGTGCCGGAGAACATGCCGGCGCCCACCACGTCTCCCTCGGGCAGGAAGGTGGCGGCCCGCAGCCAGGTGTTCGCGCGGCACGGAGACGTCACGTAGTAGCTCTGCCAGCGCACCTCCCCCGCGGGAGACAGGCGCGCCAGCCCCGAGCCACACCCGTGCCGCCACAGCACCGCCGCGCCGCCCTCCGGGTCCATCGCGAGGCGCGCCCCCTCCGCGTCACTCTCCTCCTCGCTGTCCGGCACCTGGGCCCAGAGCGGCTCGCCGTAGGCATCCGCCGCCAGGACGAACACGGTGCGGTAGCAGCTCCCCTGGGCGCAGGGCGCGCGCAGGCTGTCCTTTCCCCAGGTCAGGGGGCCGGTGAGCTCTCCGGTGAAGAGGAAGCTCCCGTCCGGACGGAAGGCCACGTCCGTGAAGCCAGGCGCATGGGGGCCCACCTGCTGCTCCCACCGCACCTCGCCATCCGGTGACAGCCGGGCGATGAAGCCCTGGCTCTCGAAGGGGCTGGTGGGCTTCTGTCCCGCCATCACCAGTCCGCCCTCCGCATCCAGTGCGACGAGGGACGCGGAGGCCATCGCGGGCATTTCCCGAGCCCAGTGCCGGGTGCCTCTGGCGTCGAAGCGCTCCACCTCGAGGCCGTGAGCGACCAGCAGGGCTCCATCCCGGTCCGGAAGCAATGCCTTCACTGGCTCCACGGCTCGGGCCCACAGGGGGCTTCCATCCGGAGCCAGCTTCGCCACGAACGCGCTATCGGTGAGGACGCTCTCTGCCAGCCGGAGCTGGCCGGTCACCCTGCCCGCGAGGAAGACGTCACCCGAGGTGGAGACGGCGAGCAGCGGCGCATCCACGTCCGAGGCCTCGCCCTCGGCCGTGAAGCTCCGGCTCCACAACTGCTGACCGTTCCCGTCATGGCGGGCGAGGGTGAGCGAAGTACCGCCCGGGTCCTTGGAGGTGGCGGGTGCCGAAGCCGACTCGCTCGTCCCCAGCACGAGGACGCCGCCACTCCCATCCGGGGCCATGGCCACGACGTCCTGGCGCCCGGCCACCGCCGTGTGCACCGTCCACCGTGTATCTCCGGGCAGCGGCCCGTTGGGGAGGGGAGCCTCGGGAGGGCCGTTGGGGTCTTCGACGTCCGGCTGGGGCGGGTGTGTCTTTCCGCCGTCACAGCCTGCCGCGAGCGCGGCCCACACGCCCAGCGCCAGCCCCGCCGTGCCTGTCCGCCAACGCCCCATGCCGTCCCCGCTCCCGTCCCCCGCTTCCGGCCGGAGGCAACCTGGGTTCACCTGCCCGTGAAGGCAAGTGCCGCGTCGACAACTGCACGCCGCGCGATACTGGACGCCGTACTCCCACGGGACTTCAAGGCCCGGCGGGTGTCGTACCGGAGACACCGGTCAGCTCGCACCAGCGGGCCACCGTCAGGTCCGTGTAGCGCCCCCGCTCCAGGCCGTAGGCGCCCAGCGAGAAGCCATCATTCCACTCGACGAGCGCCGTCTCGCCGCACGCTGGAGCATCCGGCCTCAGTCCCCCTGCCGCACCAGCGGGGCGAGGATGTCTCGCCAGTGGGAGTAGATGGCGAAGTGCCCGCCTCCAGGGCGGAAGTGGGGCACCGCGCGCGGAATCCGCGTGGCCAGGTACTCGCCCATCTGCAGCGGGACGATGCTGTCCCCCTCCCAGTACCAGAGGTCCACCTCGCAGCGAATCTCCTCCAGCGGGACGTCCCACGGTGCCGCGAGGATGTGCGCCTCGCGCCGCATGCCCGCCACGCCATTGCGCGTGGCCTCGCGGCGCCAGCCCTGCACCTGCGCGGCGATGAGCGGGTCCGCCAGCACGGCGCGGTCATCCGCGGACGCATGCGCCAGCACCGCCGCCAGCGCGCGCTTCGGGTCGGCGCGCACCTGCCGGTCGTGCATGGCCATCAGCGGGTGCAGCAGCCACTCGGGCCACGCCGCCATGGAGTACGCGTTGCGGTAGTCCTTGTTCACGCCCTCCATCGCCCCCCGGCGCTTCAGCGGCGAGGCCCCGGAGACCATGGCCGCTCGGGTGAGGCGCGCCCCCAGCTTCCACGCGCTGGCCGCCACGTACGGCCCGCCCGCGGACACGCCGAAGAGGGCGAAGCGGCCCACCTTCAGCGCGTTGGCGAGCTGCTCGAGGTCGTCCGGGAAGTCCAGCAGCGTGCGCCCGGGCTGGTAGTCCGACAGCCCGTAGCCCGGCCGGTCCGGGGTGATGAGCCGCACCCCCAGCCCGTGCGTGAGCCGGTCATCCGGGTGCCGCATGTACCGCGAGCCCGGGTTGCCGTGGATGAAGAAGACGGGCAGCCCCTCCAGGTCTCCGGACTCGACGTACGCGAGCCGCCGTCCGTCCCGCAGGCGGATGGAGCCCTCGCGGACCTGTACTCCTGCTCCTGATGCTGTATCGGCGGTGGGAATCATGGCTCCATCGGTTTCGAGCGCTCGCCAATCCACGAGGCGATGGAGGGCCATACCACCGTCGCGCCCTTGCTGGAGGCGGACAGGCCGATGTGGCCCACCGGGTAGCGCCGCGTCTCGCAGTCCTTCGAGCCCACCAGCGACGGCAAGGGCTCACTCATGGCGGGGAAGGCGATGGTGTCGTGCTCGGCGACGACGTTGAGCACCGAGGCCTGGATGCGGCCCAGGTCGATGAACCGCTCGCCCACCTTCATCTGCCCCTTGGGGAAGAGGTTCTGCTGGTAGCAGTCCTTGATGTACTGGCGATACACCTCGCCGGGGAAGGGCACCGGGTCCGCGCCCCAGCGCTCCATGGCGAGGAAGGTGGTGACGAAGTCCGGGTCGTCGATGCGGCGGCACACCTCCAGCCAGCGCGTCACCCGCTGCACGGGCGCGGCCATGAGGAAGCCGCTCTCCAGCACCTTGGTGGGCACGTTGCCGTAGGCGTCCACCAGCGAGTCCACGTCGAAGTGGTCCGCCGCCGTCCACAGCGTGTAGACGCCGCCCTTGCTGAAGTCCACGGGCGTGGCCTGGGCCACCAGGTTGCGCACGCCCTCGGGGTAGAGGGACGTGTAGGTCAGGGCCATGGTGCCGCCCATGCAGTAGCCGTAGAGGGTGAGCTCGCGGCTCTTGCTCACGCGCAGCGTCCACTGCACCGCCGTCTGGATGAGGTTGCCCAGCAGCTCCGCCCAGTCGATGCGCTCCTCGTTGGCCCCGGGCACGCCCCAGTCGATGGCGTAGACGTCGTAGCCCTCCTTCGTGAGGTGCTCGATGAGGCTGCGGCCGGGCAGGAAGTCGAGGATGTACCAGCGGTTGATGAGCGAATAGACGAAGAGGATGGGCGTGCGGTAGCGCCGCCGGGGCGCCGCGTAGCGCAGCAGGCGCATGCTGCCGCGCGTGTACACCACCGTGTGGGGCGTCGCGCTGATGGGCGGCTCGCGCACGCCGGACGCCTTCTCGATGAGGGGCTTGAGGTACGGGTAGGGGTTGAAGGGCCGGGCCTTGAGCACCCGGGCGACGGCGCGGGGAAGGTCGAGCTGGCCCGCGACGAACGAGCGCAGGCGCTGTGTGGTGGACGCGGTCATGTCAGTCGCGGCGGGAGGACGGAGCGCGCCCCTTGGGGCGGGCCTCGGAAGGAGTCGTGTCGGGCGGGGAGGTGGGTGCTCCCTGCTGGGGCTGGAGCAGGTCGACCACCGTCTCCAGCTGGGTGCCGAGCGCCTCGACCTGGTCATTCATCCGGCGGAGCTGGTCTCTCAGCTCGTCCACCTGGGACGGCGTGGGCAGGCGCAGGGTGCGCAGGGTGCGCTCCATCAGCCCCTTGCGACGGATGCGGACGTTGAAGCCCTGGCGCATGAGCGAGCCGCTGACGCGCAGGTAGGTGGGGCTCTCGGCGACGCGCGCGACCACCTTGGTGAGGCCCTGCTCGGCGCGGGTGAAGACCTTGCCCGTGCGCGTCTGAGGGTGGGTGAGGTTTCCCAGCAGCTTGAGGCCGCGGGCGAGGAGCCCGAGGTTGGGAGGGGGGCGGTCCGGCTGACTCATGGGCTGGAAGGTTACCTCAAGGCGGGAATGCCTGGAGGCTTGCCACACCGGGAGTGCTCGGGGAGCATCCGTCGTCATGGGAAACATGGTCATCGCCGTCTACCGCCCCCGGGAGGGCCGGGCGTCACAGTTGCTGGAGCTGGTGCGCGAGCACGTGCCCGCCCTGAGGAAGCTGGGGTTCGCCACGGCGCGAGCGCCGCTGGTGATGCGGGCGAAGGACGGCTCGCTGGTGGAAATCTTCGAGTGGGTGTCCGCCGAGGCGGTGGAGAAGGCGCACCACAACCCCGAGGTGCAGATGCTCTGGCAGGGCTTCGAGGAGGTCGCCGAGTGGACCTCGCTCGGTTCGCTGGAGGAGGCGAAGACGCCCTTCTCGCACTTCGAGCTGGTGGAGCTGTAGCCGGCGCTCACAGCTCCCAGAGCAGGGCCAGCTTCAAGGCAAGCTCCTCGAAGGGCTCGGCGCGTACCTCCGCATCGCCCTCGTACACGCCGAGTCTCGTCCAGCCGCTTCCCTCCAGCCGGTAGACCTCCAGCGTGTAGCGGCGGGGGTTCACGAGCCAGTAGTGCTTCACGCCCTCGCGCGCGTACACCTCCATCTTGAGGGTCCGGTCCAGCTTCACCGTGGAGGGAGAGAGCACCTCACAGACCCAGTCGGGCGCGAGCGTCACTCCGACGTCGCTCGGCAGCTCGGGCATCCGCTCGCGCCGCCAGCCCGCGAGGTCGGGCTCGAGTCTGTCTTCGCCCAGGTGCAGATTGGGCTCCACCAGGAAGACCCATCCGCCGAGTCCCCCGATGCCGAGGTCGAACGGACCGAGCAGTGCTCCGAGTCGATACATCGCCCTCGAATGAGGGACCGCGCCATTGGGGCTCACATAGAGCACGCCGTCGATGATCTCCCCTTTGACGCCTTCGGGAAGTCTCTCCCGGGCCGCGTTGAGGAGCTCCAGCCCCGCCTTGTCGCTCATGTCTCCAGGATGCGGCCCTGCCCCGTTCGTCGCAACCTGCTCCTCGCCCTGCACATGGAGGTCTTCGCTCATGTGTCCAGCATGCACCATACCTCTGACATCCTGTGCGTGCGGGACAATCTCCCGGGTAACTCACGAAAAAGCCGTGCGCGCCCTCAGTCCGCGGATGCGTAGCGCTCGAAGGTCCGGGGAATGCCCTCGTCCTCGTCGACGTCGCGGAAGGTGACGGGGATGCTGACGCCGCCCTTCTCCACGTCGAAGTGGATGTGGCCGGTGAGGCTGTTGCCCACGTTGCCGACCAGCGCCAGCTGCTGGCCCTGCTTCACCGGGTCGCCCGTGTCGACCTTCGCGCTGCCCTGCGAGATGTGGAAGTAGCGCCCCACCGTGCCGTCACTGTGCGTCACCTCGATGCGGTTGTTCGGCTTGCCCTTGCCGTTGCCGTCGTGGCTGTCCTCCACCCGCGTCACCGTCCCCGCGCGCGCCGCGAGCACCGGGGTGCCGCACTGGCGCCGGAAGTCCCAGGCGAACGCCTCGTCCTCCTTGTGGTTGAGGTTCGAGTTGTTCCCCTGCACCACCCACGAGCGGCCCTCGTCCGGGTACGGAAGCCGGTAGGGCGAGCTCGCCGCGCTCGGGTAGCTCCCGTCGTCGATGGAGCCGCGCAGCAGCACCCACGCCCCGAGCCAGATGACACCCCACAGGCCATACACCACCGCCCCCGTGACGATGAGCTTGCGCGTGCCGCGCGGCTCCAGGTGCCGTCCGCCCTCCGCCGTCATGTCGCTCGCGAAGAGGGGCGCGACGAACCACGCGCCCAGGCACAGCACGCTGCCCACCAGCCCACCCCAGTGGTACAGCCCCGACAGCCACACGGGCCCGCAGGAGGCAAAGGCCCCGAAGCCGAACGCGAACGCCGTGACGATGGACAGCGCCGCTCCAATCATCGGAAGCAGGCCCACCCAGAACAGGCTCGCGTCGAGCCTCCGCGACTCGCCTTTGAGCACGGGCACGGTGCGCCGCACGCCCTGGAGCAGCAGCAGGATGAAGGCACCCCACGCGAGGATGGCCACCACCGCCGTGGGCACCATGGGGCCGTCACCGGTGAGCCCCGCGAAGGACGCGCCGAACATCACGCCCGAATAGACGAGCAGCAGGATGAGGAGGGCCAGTGCCGCCGTTGCATAGTGGTTCATCGCGTTCCCCCTCGCCGTGCACGGGCGCGAAGGCCCGTGCCGCGGCGCATGGCTTCTCATGGGGGGAACGACGGACGGGGCGCGTGTCCTCCGCAACCAGGGCCCGCGTCCGGCCGGGGCCTTCACCGGACGCCGGGGCTGTCGCGAGAGGACCGGCCGGACGTCAGCCCTGCCGCTTTATCGGGAGCGGCCCGAAGGACTGCACCACCGGCATCAGCGACATGACGTTGATGTTCACGTGCGCCGGGCGCGTCGTCACCCAGTGCACCGTGTCCGCGATGTCCTCGGGCGTCAGCGGCTGCGTGTTCGCGTACAGCGACGCGGCGCGCGCCTCGTCACCCTTGAAGCGGACGTTGGAGAACTCGGTGCCGCCCACCAGCCCCGGCTCGATGTCCGTCACGCGCACGGCGGTGCCGTGCAGGTCCGCGCGCAGGTTGAGGCTGAACTGGTGCACGAAGGCCTTGGTCGCGCCGTACACGTTGCCGCCGGGGTAGGGGAACTCGGCGGCGATGGAGCCCATGTTGACGATGTGGCCCCGGTTGCGCGCCACCATGCCGGGCAGCACCGCATGCGTGCAGTACAGGAGGCCCTTCACGTTGGTGTCCACCATCTTGTCCCAGTCCTCCACGCGCGCCGTCTGCGCCAGGTCCAACCCCAGCGCCAGGCCCGCGTTGTTGACCAGCACGTCCACCTCGGCGAAGTCCGCGGGCAGCGAGCCCACGGCGCGCGCCACGGCCTCGCGGTCCGTGATGTCGAGCGTCACGGGCAGCAGCCGCTCCCCGAACTCCGCCCGCATGGCCTCCAGCCGCTCGGTCCTCCGGCCGGTGGCGATGACGCGCGCGCCCTCCTGGATGAAGCGGCGGGTGATGGCCAGCCCGAAGCCGGCCGTGGCTCCGGTGACGAGGACGTTCATGGGGGTGGCCACTCAGTCGTCCTCGCCCTGGTAGATGCAGCCGCTGGTGCACGTCTCGCGGACCACCACCCTGCTGAGCAGGGGCAGGGTGGGACGCAGGCGCTTCCAGATCCACCGCGACAGGTTCTCGCTGGTGGGGTTGTCCAGGCCCTCAATCTCGTTGAGGTAGTAGTGGTCCAGCTTGAGCCGCAGGGGCTCGAAGGCCTCCTTGAGGTCGGCGAAGTCCATCACCCAGCCGGAGCGCTCGCCTACCGGGCCGCGCACGTGGATTTCCACCCGGTAGCTGTGCCCGTGCAGCCGGCTGCACTTGTGGTTGGTGGGCACGTGGGGCAGCCGGTGGGCGGCCTCGAAGGTGAACTCCTTGAAGATGTCCAAGGCAACTCCTGACAGCGGGTGGGGCGCGGCTCATATCCCGCGCGCTCCTCCCCTCGTCAAGGAACGCTCAGCTGCGCCGCGAGCACGGGTTCACCGCCCGCCCACGCGCATGTCCGCCCGCTCCCGCCCGGACCGGCCTTCTCCCAGGGTGAAATAGCGGCGCCTTCCGTCGGGAATATCTCCCCCTTCACGCGCCCACATTGAGCCGAAGTCCTGCGAATGCGCTCACCGATTCGCATCAGCGAACCTTCTTCGCCGCCCTTCCAACCTCCTGGAATCCTGTGCGCCGGTTACTCCCCCAGCGGCCCGGCAGGCATGGGTTGCCGTCGGGCGCGGGAATGAACAGCGCGCCCCTCCGCATTGGCGGCCGTCCCCGCGAGCGCCTCATGCGTCGCGACCCACACAAGGAGTCTCACAGGATGCGCCAACGGACACCGCTGAAGAGGGTCATCTGCTCCGCAGTCCTGCTCAGCCTCGCCGGCTGTAACGGCAAGAGCGAGCTTTCGCAGGACAACGGCGCACGTCCCGTCCCGGACGAGACCCCTTCGACGGGAATTCCGCCCATCGCGCAGCCCGAGCTCCCCGGCACCTCCGACGACGACGAGACGCCGACTCCCACGCCGCAACAGCCGGGCCCGCTCCCGCCCATCCCGCAGCTCCCCACCACCCCCACGCCGACGCCGACGCCGACCCCCACGCCGACGCCGACGCCCCCTCCCGCGCCGCAGCCCCAGTACTCGCGCATCCTCTGGGTGGCGCCTGGTGGCAGTGACAGCGCCTCCGGCACGGAGCGCGCGCCGCTGCGCACCGTGACGCGGGCGCTGGAGCTCGTCGCGCCGGGCGAGGCCGTCTATCTCAAGACGGGGACGTACTCCGAGCGGCTGAAGCTGGAGGAGAAGGGCGGCTCGGAGGCCTCACCGCTCACGCTGAAGGCGGCGCCCGGCAACACCCCGGTGGTGAAGCCCACCGGCAGCGGCACGTCGCTGGTGGACGTGCGCGGCGCGTACTGGCGCGTCGAGGGGCTGACGCTCGACCTGGCGGGCAATGCCTCCTTCGCGGTGCTGTGGCGCGGCGTGGGCTCGCACCATGGCGTGCTGAAGAACTCCATCCTGAAGAACGGCACGGCGGGCGCGGGCGTCAACGTGTCGGAGAAGGCCAGCGACGTGCTCATCGAGGGCAACGTCATCTCCCACTTCAACCGCAACGGGGACGACAGCCACGGCGTCATCCTGCAGACCACCGCGCGCAACGTGGTGGTGCGCGGCAATGACATCCACCACAACTCCGGAGACGGGGTGCAGTGCATCGGGCCCGAGGGCGGCGCCACCGTCTCCGGCACGCCCTTCGACAACCTCCTGGTGGAGGACAACGAGCTGCACGAGAACAGCGAGAACGGCGTGGACGTGAAGACGTGCACCCGCGTCACGCTGCGCGGCAACATCATCTTCGGCCACAAGTCCTCGTCCAGCTCGCGTGGCGAGGGGGTGGTGGTGCACCTGTCCGCGAAGGACGTCACGCTGGAGGACAACGTCCTCTACAACAACGGCCGCGCCATCAGCATCGGCGGGGTGCGTGAGGGGGCGCCGCCCACCAACATCACCATCCGCCGCAACCTCGTGCGGGACGCGCTGAGCGGGAGCGAGGAGGGCAGCGGCATCCGCGTGGACACCTCGTCCAACGTGAAGGTGCAGCACAACACCGTGTGGAACGTTCCCGGCCCGTGCCTCATCTTCGGCCATGGCGACACCGGGGCCAGCGCCGGCCTGGACATCCGCAACAACGTCTTCGCCGGGTGCGGCGTGGCGGTGCGCGGGGGCCCTGGCCGCTCCGGCGCGGTGGTGGACGCCAACCTCTACTTCCGCTCCAGCGGGTCGGCCCTCTTCCGGCTCGACGGCGCGGACATGGACTTCGCGGACTGGAAGTCGGGCAGCGGCCTGGACCGCCGCTCGCTGGAGAAGTCCCCGGCCTTCCTCAACATCGACACCGGGGACTTCCGCCTGGGGGCCAGCTCGCCTGCTCGCAATGTGGGCCTGTCCCTGGGCCTGAGCCACTGCGGAGCCGCGCCGGACCTGGGTGCCTTCGAGTCTGACTGCCCCTGAGCCGCCAGGGCGTGTAGAGTGGGGTTCCCCATCTCCCCTGGACCCCACCTCCCCCGTGCCGTCCTCGCTGGAATTCGCTCTGGGCATCACCCTGGTGCCCCCCAATTCGCCCGCGCGTGAGGCGCTGACCGCCTCGGCGGCACGTGCGGGATTGCGGGTGGTGGATGGCCTGGAAGGCGCCTCCCTCGCGCTGGTGGACCTCACCGTGCCCGGCAGCGAGTCCTCGCTGCGGGCCCTGCGTGAGGACCCCCGGGCCTCCTCCCTCGCCCTGGTCGTCCTGACGGAGCCGGGGGAGGCGGGCTTCGCCGCCGCGGAGGCCCTCAAGCCCGCGGACGTCCTCTGCGTGCCGGTGGTCGTCCACGAGCTCGCCTGGCGGCTCCAGTGCGCCGCCGAGCGCTGCCTGGAGCGCGAGGAGCAGGAGCGCGGGCAGACAGACCTGGCCCTCCTGCTGGAGCTGACGGCGGACTACGCGGAGACCTCCGACGTGGAGGCGCTCCTGCACGGCGTCACCCGCCGGCTGGCGGAGAAGCTGGACATCGCCCGCGCCACGCTGGTGATGCTCGGCCGCAACGCCGACGAGGGCATCATCGTCGCCGCCAGCGACGACCCGACCCTCAAGGACCTGCGCATCGAGCTGTCGCGCTACCCCGAGATTCGCGAGGTGATGCGCACCGGCAAGCCCGTGGTCATGCAGGAGGCGCCCACCCACCCGCTGCTGGGGGACGTGGAGCGCCGGGCCGTGGCCGCGCGGGGCATCCACGCGATTGCCGCGCTGCCCCTGCCCATCCGCGGCCAGGTGCGCGGCGTGCTGCTCTTGCGCGCGGCGGGGACGCGGCGGACCTTCACCTCGCGGGAAATCGAGTTCCTCACCACCGTGGCGCATGCCACCGCGGTGGCGCTGCGCAACGCGTCCGTGCTCCAGTCCGTGCGCGGGCAGACGGAGGCGGAGAAGACGGCCCGCCTGGCCGCCGAGGAGCAGGCGGCGTCGTTCAAGCCCTACCAGCTCTTCTTCGCGCACGTCAGCGAGGGCGTGGCCATCCTCGACGACAAGGCGTGCGTGCTGTCGCTCAACCCGTCGGGCGCGGCCATGCTGGACATGCCCGCGCCGGACGCGCGGGGCCGCCACCTGCACCAGGTGACGCAGCCGGTGGACGAGTGCGTGCTGATGGAGCTGGTGACCACCGCGTCGCGCGGCGAGGCCCGCTCCGGCGTGGACGTGGAGGTGAACACCCCCGCGGGCCGCCGCCTGACGCTGTCCATGTCCGCCGCGCCGCTGCGGGACGAGGACGCCGCCACCATCCTCTCCTTCCGGGACGTCACGGACGCGCGCAAGCTGGAGTACGAGCTGCGCCAGACGAAGGACTTCCTGGAGCGGCTCATCGACTCGTCGGTGGACGCCATCATCGCGGCGGACCTGAAGGGGCGCATCATCCTCTTCAACAAGGGCGCGGAGGCGATGTGCGGCTACACGTCGCAGGAGGCCCTGGGCGGCCTCACCGTGGACCAGCTCTATCCGCCCGGGGTCGCCCGCCGCATCATGGGCATGATTCGCAGCCCGGAGCATGGCGGCAAGGGCCGGCTGTCCCTCACCCGCGAGGAGCTGGTGCACCGCTCCGGGGAGCGGGTGCCGGTGAACATGACGGCCTCCATCGTCTACGAGGGCGGCCGTGAGGTGTTCAGCGTGGGCATCTTCACGGACCTGCGCGCCCGGATGCAGCTGGAGCGCAAGCTGTCGGACGTGGAGACGCGGCTGGAGGAGAGCGAGAAGAGCGCCGTCATCGTCGCGCTCGCCGGCACGGCCGCGCACGAGCTGAACCAGCCGCTCACCTCGGTGATGGGCTACGCGGAGCTGCTCAAGCGGAAGCTGAAGGAGGAGGACTTCGCCTGGAAGCCGGTGGACATCATCTACCGCGAGGCGGAGCGCATGGCGGAGATCGTGCGGAAGATCGGGAAGATCACCCGCTACGAGACGAAGTCGTACATGGGGGCGCAGCAGATTCTCGACCTGGACAAGGCCTCCTCCCATGAAGACTGAGCCTCGCGTCGTGCGCATTCCCGGCGGCCCCTCGCCCGAGTCCTTCCAGGCCTTCTTCGAGGCGCTCGACGCGCCCGCGGCCATGTGCGACCCCAACCTGAGGTTGGTGGCCGTCAACGAGGCCTTCCGCCGCTTCTGTGCGGACCACCACGTGTCCGTGGATGACGTGGCGCGTGCGCTGACGGGCGCCAGCGCTCCCTCGGATGGTGGCAGCTGTGACGTGGAGCTCCTGTCCGACCTGGCCGGCGTGGTGTTGACGCTGTCGCGGCGTGGGGACGTGGTGGCGGTGCGCGCGCGCAACGAGCCGGAGCTGGCGCGCAACCGGCTGGTGGTGGCGGAGCGGGCCCTGCTGGAGCAGGCGCGCACGGAGAGCGTGCTGCTGGATCTGGGCCGCAGCGTGGCCGAGTCGGGTGGCGAGGAGGAGCTGGTCGCGGCGGTGGCGCGCGGGGTGAAGGAGCTGTTCCCCGGGCGCTCGTTCTGCATCCGGATTACCGACGCGCGCACCGGCGGGCTGACGTCGCTCTATGCGGAGGGCCGGCTGAAGGAGGGCGCGCACGAGCCGCTGGCGCTGCTCCAGCGCGCGGTGGACAAGACGAACCTGTCGCAGGCGGCGCTGCCCGCGGGCCGGGTGGCGGTGCTCAGCGAGGTGCCGCTGCTGTTCGAGGGCAGCACCCACGGGGTGAGCGCGCCGCTGGTGGCGAGCGGGCAGCTCTTCGGCGCCGTCAACATGGAGTACCCGGAGGGCTTCGACGCGGACGTGCAGCACGACGAGCGCGTGCTCCTGCAGCTGGCCAACCAGGTGGCCGTGGCGGTGAAGAACGCGAAGCTCATCGACGAGCTGACCTTCGTCCGCAAGTACCTGGAGGACCTGCTGGAGAAGGCCAACGCCCTCATCCTGGTGGCGAGCCGGGACAAGCAGGTGGTGGTCTTCAACCAGGCCATCAGCGCGCTCACCGGCTTCCGGAAGGAAGACGTGCTGGGCAAGGACCTGTTCTGGCTGGTGCCGGAGAGCGAGCACCTGCGGCTGACACAGGTCATCGCGTCGGCGATGCGCGGCGAGTCGGTGAACAGCTTCGAGACGCGGCTGCTGGCCCGCGACGGCGGCGAGGTGCGCGTGTCGTTCGCCACCTCCTCCATGCTCACCCAGCACGGTGAAGTCGAAGGCGTCATCGCCATCGGCCAGGACATCACCGTGGTGAAGGAGCTGGAGAAGCGCATCATCCACGCGGAGAAGCTGGCCTCCATCGGCCAGCTCGCCGCCAGCGTGGTGCACGAAATCAACAACCCGATGACGGCGGTGGCGACGTACGCGGACGCGCTGCTGCAGCGCTCTCGGACGACGCCGGGGGCGAACCCGGCGGACCAGGAGAAGCTGAAGAAGATTCTCGAGAGCAGCCACCGCATCCTGCGCTTCACGCGAGATTTGGTGAGCTACGCGCGGCCGGCGCAGGACAAGCCGGAGAAGGTGCAGCTCAACGCCGTGGTGGACATGGCGGTGGGCTTCTGCGAGCACGTGGTGGCGCAGGCGCGCGTCAGCGTGCACCGCGAGTACTCGGAGCTGCCGCCGCTGTCCGCGGTGCGCGCGAACCTGGTGCAGGTGTTCGTCAACCTCATCACCAACGCCTGCCACGCGATGCAGCCGGGCGGCGCGGTGTACCTGACCACGGGGAAGGACGGTCAGGACGCGGTGGTGACGGTGCGCGACACCGGCACGGGCATCGACCCCAAGCACCTGCAGAAGATCTTCGAGCCGTTCTTCACCACCAAGCCGGAGGGGAAGGGCACCGGCCTGGGGCTGTCCATCTGCCAGGGGATTGTGGAGAACCACGGTGGACGGCTCACCGTGGAGAGCTGCGTCGGTGCTGGCACCACGTTCACCGTGCGGCTGCCGCTGGCGGTGGGCTGAGACGCGGGGGCCGCTGTCCCTGGGCCTGGAGGACGGGCTCCGGCCTCAGCGGCCCGTCATCAGCGCGTTGAGCTCGGGGTAGGGCAGTGCGCCCTCGCCCAGCGGCGCGGTGGCTCCGTCACGGAGGAAGGCGGCGGCCAGCGAGGCCGTCCTGCCGAACACCGCCTGGGCGATGCCGGAGCCCGCGCTCAGCCGGCGGACTCCCAGCGCCTGGAGCTCCGCCACGGTTGGCAGGCCGGGCCTCGCCATGACGTTCAGCGGGAGCTTCGTCCCCGAGGCGAGGGCCCGGATTTCGGCGGCGTCCGTCACTCCCGGCACGAAGAGGCCATCGGCTCCGGCGGCGCGGTAGCGCTCGGCACGCGCCAGCGCCTCCTCGACCTGGCGCCCCTTGGGGGCCAGGCCGCGCAGATAGACGTCCGTGCGGGCGTTCACGAACAGGTCCACGCCGAGCCGGGCGGCCGTGCGCTTCACGGCCTCAATCTTGGCGCTCAGCAGCTCCGGGGCTCCCCCACCGTCCTCGAGGTTGATGCCCACCGCGCCCGCGTCGATGACCGCGGCGATGGCTTCGCCCACGGCGGCGGGGTCGCTCGAGTAGCCGCCCTCCACGTCCACGGTGAGCGGTACCTTCGTCACGCGGGTGATTGCCGCCACGGTGGCGACCAGCAGCTTCACCGGCAACGCGTCTCCGTCCATGTAGCCGTGAGCCCACGCGACGCCGGCGCTGGTGGTGGCGAGGGCCTTCGCGCCCTGGCTCTCGATGACTCGCGCGGTCCCCGCGTCCCAGGCGTTGGCGAGGAGCAACAGCCCTTCGGCGTGAAGCTGGCGAAACACCTGCGCGTTCTTGGAGGCGTGTGAGGTCATGAAGCATCTCCGTTGAGAGTGATTGAAGACTTCCGACGCCGCTGGAGGCTCGGAGGTGGGGCGAGGAGCTAACGGGCAGACGCCTGCCGCGCACCCGGATGTGCCCGGGATTCGTGGGCGAGCAGCCAGCGCTTCCGCTCGAGGCCGCCTCCGTAGCCGGTGAGAGAGCCGTTGGCTCCCACCACGCGGTGGCACGGGACGACGATGCCCACCGGGTTCGCGCCGTTCGCGAGGCCCACGGCCCGCACGGCGGCGGGGCGGTCGATTCGCTTCGCCAGCTCGGAGTAGGAGACGGTGGCGCCGCAGGGGATGTCACGCAGCGCGGCCCAGACCGTGCGCTGGAAGGGCGTGCCGCCCGTCTCCACTGGCAGGCGGGAGATGACGCCGAGGTCTCCCTCGAAGTAGGCGGCCATCACCTTCGTGAGGCCTCCGGGATTCCGTGCCGGCTCCAGCGCGAAGCCGTGCTCGCCATAGTGCAGGCGCAGCAGCCGCTGGAGGCGGGACTCGTAGTCGGTCCAGTCGACGGCGCGCAGCCGGCCTTCTCGGTCCGCGACGATGACCAGCTCGCCTATCGGCGTGTCGGTCCGGTCGATGAGCAGACGCAGGGGCTCAGCCATGACGGGCCTCCGGTGGAACGCGCGTTCCCTTCGGCAGGGTGGTGCTGTCCATGAGTGGCGACAATGCCTCAGCCATGACGGGCCTCCGGCGCTGGCTCCTCCGCTTCGGCGCTGCGGTGCCGTCGCGATGGGCAGGCATGGCCTCTCCCATGACGGACTCTCGCGGCGCGTGCGCTGTGGTGCGGTCGATGCTCGGAGACGGGAGGTCAACCAGGAGGGGACTTTCTCTCGGACGCGCTCCGGCGGCGTCCGCGGCCCACAGGTGCTGCGCGGCGTAGGCCCGCCAGGGCCGCCATGGCTCGGCACGCTGGAGCAGGTCCTCGGGTGTCGGCCGCTCACCCGCCCCGTTCGCCGCGCCCCTGAGCAGCGCGATGTCACTGGCGGGAAACGCGTCTGTCTCCCGCAGCGCGCGCAGCGCGATGTACTGCGCCGTCCACTCGCCCACGCCCCGAATCGCGCGCAGCCGCGCAATCGCCTCCTCCACGGTGCCGGAGGGGCGGAACAGGTGGGGGTCCGCGAGCGCCGCCTCCGCCAGCGCCTTGAGCGAGGCCCTCCGAGCCGAGGGCATGCCGAGCGCACCCAGGTCGGCCCTGGCCACCTGCTCGGCGGAAGGAAACGCGCGCGTCAGCCTCGCGTGGAGGCTCGCGGGAGCGGGAAGGGGCTCACCACACAGCGCCACCAGCTGGCCCGCGAGCCGGCGCGCGGCGACGACGGTGACCTGCTGGCCGAGGATGGCGCGTACCGCGAGCTCGAAGCCGTCCCACCCTCCCGGTGCACGCAGGCCGGGCCGCTGCGCCAGCAGGGGCGCCAGGAACGGGTCTCGCGAGAGGTGGGCACCAATGGCCTCGATGTCCGCACCCACGTCGAACACCCGCCGCACGCGGGCCAGGATGGCCGGCAGGGCTTTCACGCTCGGGAAGCGGACCGTCACCACCAGGTTGTCCCGCGCAGGCTCGTGGCGCACCTCCACGGTGCCGAGCCTGCCCTCATGCGCCACGGTGCGCCGGTAGCTCCCGGCTGCAACCTGCTCCACGCCATCGATGGCGCGCGCCTCCAGGTACGCGAGCATCGCGGGCCAGTCATACGGTGGCCGGTAGCGAAGTCGCAGTGTGACACCTGCCTCCGCGACGGAGCCCTCCGGAAGCTCCGTCTGGGCCTTGCGGCGCAGCTCTCGCGGCGGACGGTGGAACAGGTCATGGAACGTCTCGTTGAAGCGCCGGACGCTGCCGAATCCGGACGCGAGCGCCACCTCCGCCATGGGCATCCGCGTCTCCTGGAGGAGCTGCTTGGCGAAGAGCACGCGCCGCGTCTGTTCGACGGCGATGGGCGACGCCCCCAGGTGCTGCTTGAACAGTCGGCGGAGCTGTCTCCCGCCCACGCCCAGGCGCTCGGCCAGCGCGTCGACTCCCGCCTCACCCCCGTCCAGGCCACCGTCCGCGATGAGCGCCAGGGCCCGGGAGACGGTGCTGGAAGTTCCATTCCAGGAGGCCAGGTCCGGCGCCGTCTCGGGGCGGCAGCGCAGGCACGGCCGGAAGCCCTCCTCCTGCGCGGCGGCGGCCGACGCATAGAAGCGGCAGTTCTTGAAGCTCGCGGTGCGTGCGGGGCAGATGGGGCGGCAGTAGATGCCCGTCGAGGTCACCCCGACGAACAGCCGTCCATCGAACCGCGCATCGCGGGTCTGGAGGGCGCGGTAGCACGCGTCGCGGTCGAGCAGGTCCATGCGCGGACTCTTCTCACGTCGCCCGGATGCGCTCTCGCGGTTTTCGGACATGGACACCCCGTCCGAGCGTGGCACAGGAAACCACGTGGAGCCATGCGTGCTGGACGCACGGAGCGGGCCCGGGTGTCACGGCTCGTCCGTGGGGAACCCAGGACGGCGTGACGTAGACTCGAGCCGTGACGGCCCCTTCCACCGCCTCGACGTGGCTCCGCCGGGCGGGTGGACTGCTCATGGCCCTCGGGGCACCGGTCCTGCTCCTCGGCCTCTACGTCGGGATGGGGGCCCGTTGGAGTGGCGACTTCCAGCCCGTCGCGCCGCCTGTCGCCAGCGAGCCCGTCCTCGTGACGACCTGCACGGGTGGCAACTGCACCTCGGCCGTCATGAGCACGGCCGACCACCAGCGGCAGCACCGGGAGAGGGTGGCCCGGAAGGGCGAGTGGGTGGGCTCCGTGTTCCTGGGGCTGGCGTCCTGTGGGGGCGTCGCGCTCGGTCTGGGCGCGCTCGCTCAGCGCGCCTCCCGACGCCGATGAGCCTCAGCGCTCGCCCTCGTCGTCCAGCTCGCGGGTGAACTCGTCCTTCGTCAGCAGCCCCTTGCGCGCCATGATGCGCATCAGCGCCCAGAACTTGCGCTCCAGCTCCTCGATGCGGTCCGGGTCCTCGCGAGCCTGCCCGAAGAGGAAGTCCAGGTCGTCCAGCACGCCACCGCCGCTCGCCGCCGGCTTCGGCTTCGCGGTCGCCTGCCCCCGCCGCTGCTTGCGCTGCTCCTCCCGCTCGCGGATCAGCTCCGCCAGGGACGTGCGCTGCGTGGTCTCTCCCGGAGGCAGCTCCTCTCCGACGATGACCTCGTCGTCGTCCTCCTCCGGGGGCGGCGCCGCCCGGGCCTTCTGCACGGGGGGCGCGACGAGCGGCTTCACAGGCGCGGGCCGGGACGCGCCCGGCGCCGCCGTGGCTGCGGTGTTCGCCGCGGCCACCGGAACCTTGTGGTAGTAGCGCAGAATCGCGCTGCGCACCGCCGACAGGGCCGCCACGCGCACGTTCACCTTGAGTCCGCTGGTGAACTCGATCTCCTCCACCGCCGTCACGTTGAGCGGATCACTCATCGCCACCACGAGCTGCCGCCGCCCGCCCACGCTCTCCAGCGCGTAGGGGAACAAATCGTGCTGCTCGCAGAAGCGGGCCCGCAGCAGGTGCACCGCCGCCCACTCGGGAGTGACTGCCGCCAGGTCCACCTGCTGCAACCCCAGGGCCTGGCTCAGCACGCCCGCGAGCGTCGCCTCCGTGATCGCCCCCTGCGCGATGAGAGTGGCCCCCAGTCGCTGCCCGGATTTGCGGTGCGCCGCCAGCCCCGCCTCGAGCTGCGCAACGCTGATCGCCCGCTGCTCCAACAGCAGCTCGCCAATGCGCTTCCTCGCCATGGCGGGCGGAATTAGCACGCGTTCCGGAACCCAGGAAGCAGGCGCGTTGTCACATCCGCCGTCGGTTGGGAATCCCCCCGAAAATGCCTGCCTTGCTGCTGGGGAGACCACCTGGCAAGGGGTGGTCCGGCGCAAAATTCCTATGAGATTTCAGCACTTAACGTCACTGGGCGCGCCTTGACACCCCTGGCTCGCATTCCTAAAGTCGGCACCACCGTTTTCAACATCCATTCCTGTCGCCCATGAGGGCGGAACAACCGCCTGGGGGGGCGTCAGGCAATGGTGGCCCGGATCACCGGGCCAAGCCGCGCAGTGGAGGCATCACGCGATGAACCTGGGGTTTCTGACGAATCTGACCGTACTCGCGAATACCGGCGGCCCGGAGCGAGGCTTCTTCGAGGAAGTCGCGAAGCGCTGGGAGGCCGGTCAGTGGGGTATGTACCCCATCGCGGTGTGTCTCGTTATCGCACTCGCCATCATGGTCGAGCGCGGTATCGTCCTCTTCGGCAAGGCTTCCATCAACAAGGAAGCCTTCCTCCGGGGCCTGAAGAAGCACATCTACGCGGGTGACCTGGACAAGGCCATCAACTACGTGGCCGGCCAGAAGTCCACGCCGCTCACCAACGTCATCAAGGCCGGCCTGATGAACGTGCCGAAGGGCAACGACGAGGTCCAGGCGGCCCTCGACGAGGCCAGCCTGCGCGAGACGCCCCGTCTCGAGGCGCGCACCGGCTACCTGGCCATGCTCGGCAACGCGGCGATGCTCGCCGGTCTGCTCGGCACCGTGTCGGGTCTCATCTCCTGCTTCGAGGCCGTGGCCAACGTGAACCCGGCCGACAAGGCGACCATTCTCGCCAACGGTATTTCCGAAGCCATGAACTGCACGGGCTTCGGGCTCGTGACGGCAATCCCGGCGCTGGTGGCCTTCTCCGTGCTGATGGGCCGCACGCAGGCGCTCATCAACGACATCAACGAGACGAGCGTCTCCGTCCTCAACCTCATCGTGGCCAACAAGGACAAGTTCAAGAACATGAACGTGCCCTCGGCGACCCACCACGAGGAGTAGTCCCTTCCGGAACCCGGAGTCCGGGCGCGCTGTCAGGTCCCCATGTGGGGAACGCGCGGCGCGCCCAGCCCACTGCAATCTCACTGCTCGTTACTGAGCACGGCCGAAGGAGAAGAACGCCATGGCCGGCGGAATGGACACAGGTCAAGGTGGCAAGGGCAAGAAGTCGCTCGACGTCGCCATCAACCTGACCGCTTTCATTGACCTGATGGCGGTGACCATCAGCTTTCTCATCATGACGGCAGTCTGGACCCAGATTGGCCGCCTCCAGGTCTCCCAGGCGGGAGGCCCCTCCACGGAGGAGGAGCAGAAGGTGGAGGAGACCAAGACGGTCCAGCTCAACCTGCTGATTACTCCCACGGAGCTGCGGCTGACGGCGGACCAGAGCGCCTTCGACCCGATTCCCCTCACCCAGGACAGCAAGGGCAAGACCGACCTGACCAAGCTGGTGGCGCGCTTCAAGGAACTGAAGGCGCAGCTGCCGGACCAGACGGCCATCACCCTGCAGCCCGAGGACAAGGTCCGCTACGAGATCCTGGTTCGCATCATCGACGAGTGCATCGGCGCTGGGCTGCCCCAGGTGTCGGTGTCCGCGGCGATGGGCTAGCCATACACGGAGCAAGCACACGTCATGGCCATCCAGGTCCCAGGCAAGCGGTACGGCAAGCGCCTCCAGCATTCCAAGGTGTTCGGACACGGCGGACACGGGAAGAAGAACGGCTACGCCGACCTTCTCATCACCCCGCTGGTCGACATGTTCGTCATCATCGTGCTCTTCCTCATCGCGAACTTCTCCGCGACGGGCGAGGTGCTGATGATGACCAAGGACATCGAACTTCCCGAGGCGGCGAACGTCAAGGAAGTGGAGATGCACCCCGTCGTCATGGTGTCCAACGACCAGGTCAGCGTGTCGGGCACCATCGTGGGTCGCGTGGAGGACTTCTCCAAGGACGAGTACCTCAACATTCCCGCGCTGGAGGAGAAGCTCCGGGACATGAAGAAGCAGTACGAGGACCTCCACGCCATGGCGAAGGACGACGCCAACGGCTTCAAGGGCGACATCAACATCCAGGCTCACAAGGATGTGGAGTACGCCATCATCAAGCGGGTGATGTTCAGCTGCGCCACGGCCGGCTACAACAACATCAACTTCGCGGTGATGACCGTCGCGGGTGATGCGCCGGCGGGCCCCACGGCCCAGGTGACGCCGTAGTCCTCAGCTGAGCGGGCCCCAAAGCCCCGAACGCCCTGGCCCGGTTGGCCAGGGCGTTTTCGTTTTTCCGCGGGAGACCCATCCATGCAGCTACGCGCCGTCGTCTTCGACCTCGATGGGACGCTGGTGGACTCGCTGGGGGACATCGCGGATGCGATGAACCACGCCCTGGCGCACCATGGCCTGCCCACGCACCCGGAGCCCGCCTACCTGCGCTTCGTGGGTGAGGGTGTGAAGGAGCTGGTGCGCCGGGCGGTGCCGGCCGGGCGTGACGACCTGCTGGAGCCGGTGCTGGCCACGTACCGCGCGCGCTACGACACGCACCTGTTCGACCGGACGGCGCCGTACCCCGGTGTCGTGGAGGTGCTGGCCGCGCTCGCGGAGGACGGCGTGCGGCTGGGCGTGCTGAGCAACAAGTCGGACGGCTTCGTGAAGCGGCTGGTGGAGCGGCTGCTGCCGGGCGTGCGCTTCGATGCCGTGTATGGCGAGCGGCCGGGCGTGCCTCGCAAGCCGGACCCCACGGCGGCGCTGGCCCTGGCGGCGGAGCTGGGCGCGCAGCCCGGCGTGTGCGGCTTCGTGGGCGACACCTCCATCGACATGGACACGGCGCGCGCGGCGGGGATGTACGGCGTGGGCGTCACCTGGGGCTTCCGGGACGTCTCCGAGCTGCGGGCCCATGGTGCGCGGGCGGTGGCCACCACCGCGGACGAGCTGCTGGCGGCGCTGCGCACCGCGCGGACCTGACGGCGCGGGCGTGCTTCAGGAGCTCCGCCGCACCTGCTCCCTGCGCAGGGTGCCTGGCGTGCGCCCGTAGCGCAGCCTGAAGGCATTGCCCAGGTGGCCCTGGTTGGCGAAGCCGGCCTCCAGCGCCACCTCGGCCAGCGGCAGCCGCGTGTCCAGCAGCAGCGCGAGCGCGTGCCGCAGCCGGACCTCCTGCTGGTGCTGGTGGATGCCCGTCCCCATCACCCGGCGGAACACCCGGCTCGCGTGGAAGACGGAAACGCCCGCGCTCCGGGACAGCTCCTCGAGGGTGACGCGCGAGTCGAAGCGGAGCGCCACCTCGTGGGCGATGGCTTCGGCGATGGTCCGCTCGCGCGGGCTCGGCGCGGTGGCGCCCTCCGGATGCGTAGAGGGCGCCACGGCGAGGGACAGCGCCTCCTCGACTTCGATGCGCTCCACGGACTCACGGCGGGCCACGCGGGCGAGCACTGCCTGGAGGCTCACGTAGGCCTCCGCGCTGACGGAGAAGGTGGCCGCGCCCGGGTCCATCCACCGGCGCACCCAGGTGCCGCGCACGGAGAGGCAGGCGTCTCCGCCGCCGTGGGGGTGGCTGATTTCACAGGGCTGGTGCGAGCGCATCAGCAGGCCGACGCCGGGGCCCACCACCGCGCGCGTCCTGGCGTCGCGGAACTGGAAGCGGCCGTGGAGCGCGAGCACCAGCCGCTCGCCTTCCGCGGCCTCTTCCTCGAGGCGCGGGCCGTCGTGGCCATCGCAGGTCACCCGGGAGAGCTGGAGGTCCGGTTCGCTCAGCAGGAGCGAGGCGTGCAGGCGCGGCATGGGCCCACCATCTCCCGGCAGCCGGGAGCCGGCAAGCGTGAGGTCGGCAACGCCGACAGCAAGGATGTGTAAGACGCGCCGCGCGGACCTGCCTACCTTGCGTGTCGAGACCGGCGATGTGCCGGCGGACCTTTCCCAGGGGCACCCTCATGACCTCCCAGCGTCCCGATGTGACTTCCGACAAGGCCCCTGCGTGGCGGTGTCTGCGCGCGCTCGTCTGGCGGCAGCTGGACGCCACGGGGAGCGAGTACTTCGAGCTGCGCGAGTCCGGCGAGGGCTGGCAGCTGGCCGGCTCCGTGGTGCTCGTGGAGGACGGCGCCCCCTTCGCGGTGGACTACACCGTGACGTGTGACGGGCAGTGGGCCACGCGCGAGGCGCGCATCCACCTGCGGCGTGGGGGCGTGGCGCAGTCGCTCCACCTCCGCGTGGATGCGCAGCGGCGCTGGTGGCGGGGCGACGAGGAGGTGCCCCAGTTCCGCGGGCTCACCGACGTCGACCTGGCCTTCACGCCCTCCACGAACACCCTGCCCATCCGCCGGCTCGCGCTGGACGTGGGGCAGGGGAGCGACGTGACGGCCGCGTGGGTCCGCATGCCGGATCTCTCGCTGGAGCCGCTGCCGCAGCGGTACACGCGCCTGACGCAGTCACGGTACCGCTACGAGAGCCGCGGCGGCAGCTTCACCGCCGAGGTGGAGGCGGACGCGCACGGGCTCGTCATGACCTATCCGCCCGGCTGGGAGCGCATCGCCGATACCGGCCGCTGAGCCGGAGCAGTCACCCGGCACGCGTGAGGGCCACACGCGGCGCGCTTGCGCACGCCCGGGTCGCGCTGTGCAGGAAGGGGCCACCTTCCCGGACGCCCGCGGAGGCCGCGCCGTACTTCACCCCTGACCCGGATGCACCGGGTCCCATCCACGAGGAAGTCATCATGTCGCGTCACGAAGCCCCGCTCGCCGAGCGGGCAATGGAACTGCTGCGCGCGGAGGGGCCGCTGTCCACACACGCGGACAAGCTGGACCTGTTCGGCCGCTTCATCGGCGCGTGGGACGCCGACGTCGTGTTCTACGGCGAGGACGGGGCGGAGGTCTTCCGCCAGCCCGGAGAGTGGTCCTTCTCCTGGGCGCTGGACGGCAGGGTCATCCAGGACGTGCTCGTCTACCCCAACGCCGAGGCAGGCATGAGCGCGGCGGTGGGGCAGCGGCGCATCGGCACCACGCTGCGCCACTTCGACCCGAAGAATGACTCCTGGCGCGTCATCTGGCTGGGCGCCACCACCGGCTTCCTCGCCGTCCTCACCGGCAGGCCCGTGGGCGACGAAATCCACATCGAGGGGAAGGACCCGGACGGCCACCTCCTCCGCTGGATGTTCACCGCCATCACCCAGGACTCGTTCCTCTGGCGCGGCCTCCTGTCCAAGGACGGCGGTGCCACCTGGCGCTTGACGCAGGAGATGCCCTGCCGCCGCCGCGCGGCCAGCACCTGACGTCACGCGGTCCGCGCGAGCGCCTCCGCGGGCAGCTCGATGAGGAACTCCGTGCCCTGGCCCACCTGGCTGTTCACGGACAGCGTGCCCCCGTGCTTGTGCACCAGGGCGGAGACGATGGCGAGCCCCAGCCCCGTGCCCTGCGTCTTCGTGGTGAAGAGGGGCTCGAAAATCTTCGACAGCACCTCCTCGGGGATGCCCGGCCCGTCGTCCACCACGCGGATGCGCCAGGGCAGCGCGTCGCCGCCCTCCGCGTGGATGCGGACATTGCCGTTGCCGCCCGGGGGCACCGCCTCCACGGCGTTCTGCACCAGGTTCACCAGCACCATGCGGAACAGCTCCCGGTCCAGCAGGGGCACCGGGAGCGAGTCCGGCACCGTGTTGTGCACGCGCACGCCCGCGCGCTGGGGCACCACGCCGACGACCTCGTCCACCAGCGGGCGCAGCGCGCACGGGGCCAGCTGGGGCGGACGCTCGCGCGCGAAGTCCAGCACGTCCGAGATGATGCGGGCACACACGGCCAGCTCCCGCTCCGTCACGTCCAGGCAGTGGAGGATGCGCGAGTCCGTCAGCGCGCCCTGGAGATTCGACACCCGCAGCAGCACACAGGACAGCGCCGTGCGCGCCGCGGCGAGCGGGTTGCGCAGCTCATGGCTGATGCTCGCCGCGAGCTGGCCCACGCTGGCCAGCTTCTCCATGCGGGAGAACTGCTGCTGGAACTCGCGCAGCTCCTGCTCGGCGCGGACGAGCGCCTGCTCCTGGCTGTGGACCTTCTGCTCGTGCGCCAGCTCCGCCTCCGCCCGGCGCTCCGCCGTCTCCCACGCCTCTCGCCGGGCGACGCGGCACCCCGCGATGAGCACGCTGTCGGTGAGCACCACCCAGAAGGCGAGCTCCAGGAAGCGCCACCACTCCGCCTCCACCACGCCGTAGACGGACTCCGGCCACAGCAGGCCCCGGGCGAAGCGGTCCAGGATGATGGTGACGCTCGCGGACAGCAGCACCCACGGGTCCCGGTAGAAGGCGAGGAAGGCCAGCGACGCGAAGATGTGGAAGTGCGTCTCGATGCGCCCGGCCGTCAGGTGGATGAGCAGCGCCGACCAGAGCATCTGCGACAGCCCCACCACGTGGCGCGTGAGCGCCGCCCCCGGACGCCAGTACGCCAGCATGATGGGCAGGGAGCTGATGACCGCTCCCGCCAGGATGGCGGTCTGCACGTGGACGTGCACCGCGTGGACCTTTCCCTCCCACGCGTACGGCGAGAAGGTCCACGCCACCCCCACGGCGAACACCCACTGGCCCACCATCAACCAGGCGAACAACCCATCCACCCGCTGCCAGATGCCCTGCAGCTGTGCGGCGAAGAGCCGCGCCGTGCGCTCGTGAAGCCGTGGTGCCGTCATCTGCATGGGGACTCCTCCAGGCGGGTGTTGGGCACGTGCGGTGCGGTGGGAAGTGACCCGGCCCGGGAGGGGTGGATCCTCCGGGCCTCGCTTCGCCCCCGGAGATGTCTCATGTCACACAGATACATGGACCCACTCGCACCCGCGACGATGTGAGGGATTGAGACACGGTGATTGTCCAGCGTGCCTGGACCGCGCACGCAGTGCGTCGCGACGCCTCGCGACGTGAAAAAACACCTCCGGTGAAATCCAGTCGCAGGGGCAGCGGCGTATAGCGGCAACCCATGCGAGCACCGAATCCGAGCTCCCGTCTCGCCCTCCTGGCGGTCACCGCGCTCTTCGCAGGCTGTGACAGCAGCCCGCCTGCCGGGGAGCGAGTGCCCTTCACGCCCGTCTCGGACGCGGTGGTGCTGGAGCAGGTGCCCGCGGCGGCGGGGGATGCCCGCGCCCGGGAGCGCGCGTCGCTGCGGCGGGCGCTGGCCTCCCAGCCCGGGCAGCTCGAGCTGGCGCTGCGGCTGGCCCGGCTGGACATCGAGGAGAGCCGCGTGCGGGGCGACCCGCGCTACCTCGGGCGGGCCCAGGCCGCGCTCGCGCCGTGGTGGGAGGCGAAGACGCCGCCGCCCGGCGTGCGCGTGCTGCGCGCCACCATCCTCCAGGGGCGGCACGACTTCCCCGCGGCCCTGGAGGACCTGGACGCCGCCGTGCGCGAGGACCCCCGGGACGCGCAGGCGTGGCTCACCCGCGCGGTGGTGCTCGGCGTCCGGGGCGAGCATGCCGAGGCGGCCCGCAGCTGCGCACCGCTCACCGCCCTGGCGGGCCCGCTCACCGCCGCCGTGTGCGAGGCGCAGGTGAAGAGCCTCGCCGGCCAGTCGCGCCAGGCCTACACGCTGCTGTCCGAGGCGCTCGCGCGCGGTGGGCTGAGCCTGGAGAGCCAGGCGTGGGCCCTGTCCACGCTGGCGGAGGCCGCCGCGCGCGCGGGCGATACGGAGCGCGCGGAGAGGCTCTTCACGCGGACGCTCGCGCTGGACCCGAAGGATGCGTATACGCGCGCCGCCTACGCGGACCTGCTGCTGGAGCTGGGCCGACCGCTCGAGGCCGCCGCCCTGGTGAAGGAGCACGGCGAGGACGACAACCAGCTGCTGCGCCGGGTGCTGGCGGAGACGGCCCTCGGCTCGCCCGAGGCCCCCGCGCTGGCCGCCGAGCTGGCCGAGCGCTACGCGGCCAGCCGCCTGCGCGGGGACGGCCTGCACGCGCGCGAGGAGGCCCGCTTCGCGCTCCATGTCGAGAAGGCTCCGGAGAAAGCCCTCGAGCTGGCGCTGCGCGCCTGGGCGGTGCAGCGGGAGCCGTGGGACGTGCGGCTCCTGCTGGAGGCGGCGCTCGCCGCGGGCAGGCCGGAGTTCGCGGCGCCCGCCCTGGCGTTCCTCGAGGCGAGCGGCTGCCAGGACCCGGGACTGGTTGCGCTCGCCCAGCGCGTGCGGAGGGCCCAGCCATGAGCCGCCTTGCCCCGACGTTCTCGTTGTTGCTGCTGCTCGCCCCCCTGGCCGCGCTCGCCCACAAGCCGAGCGACAGCTACCTGCACCTGACGCGCGACGCCCAGGGCCTCACCGGCCGCTGGGACGTGGCGCTGAGGGACTTGGACGAAGTGCTCGTGCTGGACGCGGGAGGCGACGGCGCCATCACCTGGGCCGAGGTGCGCGCGCGCCAGGCGGACATCACCGGCTACGTGCTCGGGCGGCTGACGCTGGGCGCGGACGGAGCGCCGTGCACGCTGGAGCCCGGCGAGGCCCTGCGCGTGGTGCGGCACTCGGACGGCGCCTACGCGGTGCTGGACTTCGCCGCGCGCTGCCCGGCACCGCCCTCCACGCTGGACGTGGGCTATTCGCTCCTCTTCGACCGGGACCCGCAGCACCGGGGCATCGTCCAGGTGGGAGGGGCGGGCGCCAGCGAGACGTGGGTCCTCTCCGCGTCGCGCCGCGAGGCGCGGGTGCCGCTGGAGGGGCTGTCGCCCTGGCGCCGCTTCGGGGAGCTGGTGTGGCAGGGCGTGGTGCACATCTTCGCGGGGCTGGACCACCTGCTCTTCCTGTTCGCGCTGCTGCTGCCGTCGGTGCTGCGCCGGGAGGAGGGGGGCCGCTGGGTCGCGGTGGCGGCCTTCGGGCCCGCGCTGCGGGACGTGGTGAAGGTGGTGTCCGCCTTCACGGTGGCGCACTCGCTGACGCTGAGCGCCGCCGCGCTCGGGTGGGTGTCGCTGCCCTCCGCGTTCGTCGAGTCCGCCATCGCGGTGAGCGTCATCGCCGCCGCCCTCAACAACGTCTTTCCCCTGGTGCGTGGCACGCGCTGGGTGGCGGCGTTCGCCCTGGGCCTGCTGCACGGCTTCGGCTTCGCGTCCACGCTGGCCGACCTGGGCCTGCCCGCGGGCAGCCTCGCCGTCACGCTGCTCGGCTTCAACGTGGGCGTGGAGCTGGGACAGCTCGCTTGCGTGGCCGTCTTCCTGCCGCTCGCCTTCGCGCTGCGCGGCTCCGTGCTGTATCGCCGCGCGCTGCTCGTCGGAGGCTCCGCCGCCATCGCGCTCATCGCGTGCGTGTGGCTCGCCGAGCGTGCGTTCGGCGTGAGCCTGCCGGTCGCCTGAGCTTTCGCGCGAGGCCGAGCATCCGGCCTCCGCGCGTCTGCGTAGTGTTTGCGCCTGGTCTGGCGTCCGAGGTCGGCCGCGTCTCCAGGCGGTGTTCTCACAACCCTCACCCCAGCAGGAGATTCAGAATGAGAGCAAGACAGCTCGCGGCGGCGCTCACCGTCGCGACCGCCCTGGGTGCGCCTGGCGCCCTGGCATCCAGCCACCGGGAAGCTCCGTTCATCACGGAGATGCCCAAGGTGGACTCCACCGACTTCTACATGTTCCGCAGCTACGAGACGGGTCGGCAGGACTACGTCACCCTGATTGCCAACTACCTGCCCCTTCAGGACGCGTACGGCGGGCCCAACTACTTCACGCTGGACCCGGATGCGCTGTACGAAATCCACGTCGACAACAACGGGGATGCCACCGAGGACCTCACCTTCCAGTTCCGCTTCACCAACACCCTGGCCAACAACGGCAACGGTGTCAGCCTGAACATCGGCACGGGAGCGAACCAGCGGAGCGTGGCGGTGCCCTTCTTCAACGTGGGCCCCATCACCTCGGCGAACCGCGCCGCGCTCAACGTCTCCGAGAGCTTCACGCTGAAGGTCGTCCGCGGCAACCGCCGCGCCGGCACGGTGGGCGACGTGGTGAACGCCGCCGGCGGAAGCGCCACCTTCGTCAAGCCGACGGACTACATCGGCACGAAGTCGTTCGGTGACGCCGCCGCGTACGAGGACTACGCGAACGACCACATCTACAACGTCACCATCCCCGGCTGCGCCGGTCAGGCGAAGGTGTTCGTGGGGCAGCGCAAGGAGCCCTTCGCGGTCAACCTGGGCCCCGTGTTCGACCTCGTGAATGCGCCGCCCGAAGTCATCACCGACGCGGGCGCTCGTGGCGCGGTGCCCAACCCGCTGGCGCGCAAGAACATCACCACGCTGGCGCTCGAGGTCCCCATCGCCTGCCTCAAGGCGGGCAACCAGGACGTCATCGGCGGCTGGACGTCCGCGAGCCTCCGCCAGGCGCGCGCCCTCAACCCGAAGGCCACGTACACCCGCCCGTCGCGCGAGGGTGGCGCGTGGACGCAGGTGAGCCGCCTGGGCATGCCGCTCGTCAACGAGGTGGTCATCGGCATCAAGGACAAGGACCGCTTCAACGCGAGCGAGCCCAAGGACGATGCCCAGTTCATCGACTACGTCACCAACCCCACGCTGCCCGCGGTGCTGGAGCTGCTCTTCGGCTCGGCCGGCGTGAGGGCGCCCACGGCGATTCCCCGCGACGACCTGGTGGCGGCCTTCCTCAAGGGAGTGCCCAACGTCAACGCCAACGGCTCCACGGCGGAGATGCAGCGCCTCAACACCGCCCTGCCGGCCACGGCCCGCGCCAGCCAGAACAACCTGGGCGCCGCGGCCTGCTTCGTCAACGGCGTGCTCACCCTGGCCAATCCGGGCTGTGACCCCGCGGGCTTCCCCAACGGCCGCCGTCCGGGCGACGACGTGGTGGACATCGCGCTGCGCGTGTCCATGGGCTACCTGCTGGCCAACGACACGCAGGCGCCGTCGCGCAACATCCCGTTCCACGACGCCGTGCTGCAGGACGCGGCGCAGTTCGACGCGGCCTTCCCCTACCTGCGCACGCCCAACCCGGGCGCCAACGGCGACGGGACGTGAGCCCATGAGCACGCTGAGAGCCCTGGCTTGCATCCTGGTCCTGGGGTCCGCCCTGGCCTACACCGGATGCAGCGACGACCTCGACGACAAGCCCGGCACCGGGCCGTTCCCGGTGCCCGACGCCGGCACTCCGGACGCCGGCGCTCCAGACGCCGGTGAGCCGGACGCCGGTACGGAGGTCACCACCCTGGTGCGTGACCTCATCGAGAACCAGACGACCGAGACGGGTACGCCCGTGGAGACGGAGACCCGGAACCTCGTCGACACCGCGCCCACCGGCGCCTTCCCGGACGCCTTCTTCCAGTAGGCGCGCCGACGGACGGGAGAGACGCGGGCCGGCCCACCTTCAGGGCCGACCCGCGTCATTACACCACTGTGACGCGGTACTTCTCCTTGTCCTCGGCCCGGTTGTGGGCCGTGGCGGCGGCGATGATGTGGCACACCCAGCCGAGGCACCCACCGGTGCCGATCCAGAAGCCCGGTGTGATGATGAGCCAGAAGACTCCGCGGAGGATGTCCCCGTTGTAGATCTGGCCCACACCGGGGATCAGGAAGGACAGCAGGGCAGCGATTCCGGGACGCGACATCGTTTGAGTTCAACCTCCTTGCCCTTCTGTACGCACCCGGCCCGGAGTCATTGCATCCCCCGGGTATCGGCTCCTGGACGCTTGCCTGCCTGTCATCCGGACGGCAGGTGCATTGTTCCGGCGGACCCGGTTAGCATGGCCGCCATAGGTACTTGCCGGGTCGGTGGGCGGTACCTGGGGGGATGGGTCATCTTCGGGCTGCTCCGAGCCAACGCACGCGCGTTCCAAGGCAGGCATCTGCTGGAGATGCTGGCCCTGGCACTCGTGTATTTCG
Organism: Pyxidicoccus xibeiensis; assembly: GCF_024198175.1. Lineage (NCBI taxonomy): Bacteria > Pseudomonadati > Myxococcota > Myxococcia > Myxococcales > Myxococcaceae > Pyxidicoccus > Pyxidicoccus xibeiensis. The sequence goes on along the minus strand of NZ_JAJVKV010000004.1, from coordinate 749,021 downwards.
CTGCCGGCAGGCTGGGCCTGTCCGTGGCCACCGTGGGCGGTAACGTCAGCCCGATGTGGCCGCCCTCCGGCGTGGCCCTGGCCGCGCTGGTGCTGCTCGGACCCTCCCGGTGGCCCGGCGTCCTGCTGGGCGGATGGGCCGTGACGTTCTCCACCGGCGTCCCCCTGCCGGTGAGCCTGGGCGTCGCCGTGGGCAACATGCTGACGGCGGTGCTGGGCTCGCTCCTGCTGCGGCGGGTGGGCTTCGACACCCGGCTGGGTCGCATCCGTGACGTCGTCGCGCTGTGCGCGGGGGCGGGGGCGCTGTGCGTCGGCGTCAGCTCCCTGGTGGGCGCGCTGTCGCTGGTGCTCGGGGGCGTGCTGGGGTGGGAGGAGCTGGGCAGCTCGGTCTGGGTGTGGTGGGTCGGGGACTTGATGGGGGTGCTGGTCATGGCGCCTCCGCTGCTGCTGCTGAGGCAGGTGGGGCGGCCGCGTCGCTATGGGGAGGCCACGCTCGTGGCGGGCCTCACCACCGTGCTGGGCGCGGGCATCTTCTTCCTGCCGGGGCTGGACGCCAGCGCCTCGCACGCGGCGACCTTCCTGCTGTTCCCCATGTCGGCCTGGGCGGCGCTGCGCTTCGGCGCGGCGGGCGCGGCGGCGACGTCGCTGGCCATCGCGTCGGTGGCCATCGCGGGGACCGCGCGCGGGCAGGGGCCGTTCTCCTCCGGGAGCGTGACGCAGGACCTGCTGGTGCTGCAGCTGTTCATCGCCGTCACGTCCGTCACCGGGCTGCTGCTGGCGGCGGCCAGTGACGAGCGCAAGCGCGCGGTGGAGAAGCTCCAGCTGCTGGCCACCACGGTGCGCGGGGTGCATGAAGGGGTGCTCATCGCGGAGGTGCGCGCCCCGGGCTCGCTGCGCACGGTGTTCGCCAACGAGGCGCTGCAGGGCCTGGTGGGCCGCTCGCTGGGGGAGCTGACGGGCCAGGACCCGTGCGTCCTCTATGAGCTGGAGCCGGAGTTGCGCCAGCGCGTGAGGGCGGCTCTGCTCGCGGGGGAGCCGCTGTGCGCGGAGGTGCTGCTGTCGCGCAAGGATGGCACCTCCCGGTGGAGCGAGGTGCTGCTGTCGCCGGTGCGGGCCACTGGCGAGGACGTCACGCACTTCGTGGCCACCCACCGGGACATCACCGCGACGAAGGAGCTGCAGGCGCGGCTGGTGGCCGCCGAGCGCGTGGCGGCGGTGGGCACGCTCGCGGCGGGCGTGGGGCACGAAATCAACAACCCGCTGGCCTACCTGGTGCTGAACCTGGAGACCGCGGCGCGCAGCCTGTCGGAGGGCGGGCTGCCCGGGATGAGGGACGCGCTGTCCGGGGTGCGGGGCGCGCTGGAAGGGGCGGAGCGCATCCGCCTCATCGTGAAGGACCTCCAGGTCTTCAGCCGGCAGGGTGACCAGGACCGGGGGTTGGTGGACCTCAACGCGCTGGTGCCTCCGGCGGTGCGAATCGTCAGTCATGCGCTGCGTCACCGGGCGCGAGTGGTGGAGGAGTTTGGTCCCGTGCCTCGCGTGCTGGGAAGCGAGGCGCGGTTGGGTCAGGTGCTGCTCAACCTCCTGGTGAATGCCATGCAATCCATTACCGAGGGCAGTCCCACGCTGAACGAGGTGCGCGTGCGCACCAGCACGGACGAGTCCGGCCGGGCGCGTGTGGACGTGGTGGACACCGGCACCGGCATCCCCGCCCACGTGCTGCCGCGCATCTTCGAGCCGTTCTTCACCACCAAGCCGAGCGGGGAGGGCACCGGCCTGGGGCTCGCCATCTGCCAGCAGATTGTCCGCGCGCACGGGGGCGAGCTGGAGGTGCGCAGCGAGCCGGGACGGGGCTCCGTCTTCAGCGTGCTGCTGCCGGCGGCGCCGGTGCAGGTCACCAGCGCGCCCGTGCGTCAGCCGTCCAGTCCTCCGGCCCTGCCCGCCTCGCGGACGCGGCGCGGGCGCGTGCTGGTGGTGGACGACGAGCCCCGCCTGGCGCAGTCCATGCGGCTGCTGCTGGAGCCGTACCACGACATCGTGACCACCACGCGCGGCGGCGAGGCCCTGGCCCTGGTGGCCGCGGGCCACCGCTTCGACGTCATCCTGTGCGACCTGCAGATGCCGGAGGTGGACGGCGCCACCGTCTACCGCCGGCTGTGCGCGCAGGCCCCGGAGCAGGCCGAGCGCGTGGTGTTCATCTCCGGCGGCGCCTACACGGCGGAGTCCCGCCAGTTCATCGAGACGGTGCCCAACCGCGTGCTGGAGAAGCCCGTGCGCCCGGAGGTGCTGATGGCCACCGTGGACAACGCGCTGGTGGAGGGCAGCGCCCTGGTGGAGCCGGAGCCCGTGGCCGCGGTGGGCGGCTCCCGGCACTGAGGACCTCACGCAGCCGGGCCCGGGCCACACGGGCCCATCCATGGAGGGGAACATGGCCAAGAAGGCGGCAGTGAAGAAGCCGAAGAAGCCCGCGAAGCCGGCGGCACCCACCGGGCTGCATGCGCCCATGACCAATGTCGTCACCGGGCCCTCGCCCGGAGGTCGGGAGCTGGTTTCTCCTCCCGAGGTGGGCCAGGCGGAAGGTGTGCTGGAGCCTCGCGAGAGCGGCTTCGAGGCGCTGCGCTCGGACCTCGCCCTGGAATCGGCGCAGCCCATCACCGCGCCGACGGACGCCCGCCTGCCGGACATCGGCGCGGCCTCGTTCACCGACCCCCGGATGCAACTGGAGACGGTGCACGGCTTCGACAACCGCATCCGCGTCACGGAGACCGACAAGTACCCCTACCGGGTCAACGCCTCGCTGCTCATCACCGCGAGAGACGGCTCGCAGTGGATTGGCACGGCGTGGTTCATCAGCCCGCGCACGCTCATCACCGCCGGGCACTGCGTCTACATCAAGAACAGCGGGAGTCCGTCGCGCGACGGCTGGGTGAAGAGCATCCAGGTCATGCCGGGACGCAACGAGACGAAGCTGCCGTTCGGCGCGGTGACGAGCACCCAGTTCTGGACGGTGAAGGGCTGGGCGGACTCGGGTGACGAGAACTTCGACTACGGCGCCATCATCATCCCGACCGAGCTCGGGCTGCAGGTGGGGACGCTGGGGTACGCGGTCTACGGCGACGCGGAGCTGCAGGGCTCCATCGCCAACGTCACCGGGTATCCGGGCGACAAGGACTCCGGCACGATGTGGTACGACACCCGGGGCATCGCCGCCGTCAGCGCGGCCAAGGTGCACTACGACATCGACACCGCGGGCGGGCAGAGTGGCGCGGCCGTGTATGTCGTCAAGGATGGGCAGCGCATCGCGGTGGCGGTCCATGCGTACGGCGGGCCGAGCACCAACTCGGGCACGCGCATCTCCGCGTCGGTCTTCGCGAACCTGACGAACTGGAAGGCGTGAGGTCCGCATGCGCCCGGCCATCGTGTCCGGCCGGGTGGTCGGCCCGGATGGGCGGGGCGTCGCCGGGGCGAGCGTGTACTTCGTCCACGCCCCGGTGGCGCTGCCCGACATCGCGCAGCGCACCGGGCCGGATGGGCGCTTCTCGCTCGGTGTCCCGGTGGCCGGCCGCTACCGCATCGGCGTGAATGCGCCCGGCTGGCCGGCGCGGGAGCAGGATGTGGAAGTGGGAGGCCTCACATCGCCCCTGGTCGACATCTACCTGGATGCGCCCTGACGCCTGGCACGCCAGCGGGCTTCCGCCAGGGTGCTCATCCCGGATGCGCTGGGTATGATGGGGATGGGGGACGAGCTCGTCGTGTCGTCGGGAGGAGCAGATGCTGACGCAGCAACAGCGGGAATTCGTCGAGGAGCAGCTCGTCGCCGTCGTGAGCCTGCATGGCTCCCCGCGGGCCACCATCGCCGCGGTGATGGGAGGCCTGGCCAGCAAGCTGCCGGACGGACTCGTGCCGGAAGTGCTCGTCACGCGGGCGGTCGATATCTGCATCGCCGACGCATACGGGAGCACTCCACCGGCGCTGGTAATGCTCCTCGGGCTCATCAAGCACATCGCGGGCATCGCGGATATCGTCGCCGCCATCGGGACGGTGCCGCTCGCCACTGGAGCCACTCCGAACGACCCCTTCTCGGCCCTCATCCTCGACAACAAGCTGCCCTTCCTCGACCGGCAACCCGCGCGAGCCTTCCTGCGTGCGCTCACCCAGCCGATGCCGATGCAGCCCGTGGTGGTCGTCTCCGGCAACCAGAAGAGCGGGAAGTCCTACACCAGCGAGTTCGTGGACCACCTCTGCCGGAACCTGCCCGGCATCCAGCACTGCCGCATCGAGGTCACTCATGACCAGGGCGCTTCCGTGGGCCCAGCGGAGCTCGCAAGGGACCTCGTCACCCAGCTGGGCGGCAACCCATGGCAGGGGCCGCCCCAGAATACGAACCTGGACCGCTGGGCCCAGGAGCTGGCGAACTGGGTGCTCGCGGAGGCAAAGCAGAGCGGCGTCCGGTGGTGGTTCGTCCTGGACGGCTTCAACAAGAAGGAGCTGCGCTCCGACACCTCGCTGCTCATCGTGAAGCTGGCGAAGGGGCTGACGACTGGCTACGCGCGCCTCTGGCACCGGCTCATCCTGCTCGACTTCGACCGGACGGTGCTGCCCCTGCAGCCGGGCACGATTGCCGCGGAGTCCACTGCGGGTATTCCCGCCAGCGCCGTCGCAGCGGGCATCGCAGAGGTGGTGAAGGCCTCCGGCAAGGCCGTCGATGAGAAGAGGATTCTCGACAAGCTCATGGATGGGCTGCCGGACCCGGTGGTGGACCTTCCCGAGCTCGGCAGCCGGTTCAGGGACCTCATCACGGTCATCGCGCCATGAGCACGAGCAACGACAGTCCTGACGAACCGGGGACCGATGACGTCCTCGCGGAGCTGGAGCGGCGTTTCGCCCAGCGGCGTGGGCCCTCCCAGGCAGCCAGGGGCCCTCCGTCGGGACGAAGCGCATACGAGCTCGCCGCCGCGGTCCTGCATGTCTTCGACCCGAAGCGGCTGCAGCCCCATGGTGAGCCCTCCACCCGTGAGGACCCCTTCACCGCCCTCTTCGACGCCTCGGTGCCGGCGGTCGGCTGGCGGCACCAGCGGCTGCGCAGCCTCCGGCCGGAGGTCCGTCGCGAGGCCCTGGCGCAGCTCGGCAGCCGGGACGCGATGCGACAGGCGCTGGCCTCGAATCCAGACAGGACGAACACGGCGCTGCAGGTGTTGTTCGAGCGGTGGGTGGGCGGCGAGCCCCTCGAGCTCGAGCGGCTGAGCCATGCGCAGCTCGAGTGCCTCCGGGAGCTCTATGACTGGGGCATCGAGCGGTTCGGGCCGCTGCCCGAGCGTGAGCACTTCGAAGCGGCGCGGGTGCGTCGTGCCGCGTTGGGCATGTTCGAGCATCTCGTCGACGCGTCCTTCACCGGGCGCGAAACCGAGCTGCAGCTGCTGCGCGACCATGTCGGCGTCAGCTCCCCGTCCATGTGGGCGAGGCTCCGCAGGTTCCTGGCGGACGGACCGCGGGCACCCCTGGTCATCTGGGGGCCCGGGGGCACGGGCAAGACGGCGCTGATTGGCCGCTTCCTGATGGACCACCTGGAGTCGGCCAGGGCGGCGTGGTTTCCCTTCGCCTACCTGGCCTTCGACTCGGACACCCTGGACGTGCGGGAGCCCTTCACGGTGCTGGTGGCCGCCGCCTCCCAGCTCGAGGCCCAGCTCGGTGGCACGGAGGGCGCCAGCCGTGGAGAAAACGATGCCCGGCGCAGCCTGCTCGAGGGGGCCTTCACGAAGTTCCGCGAGGAGGTCGAGAACTACCGGGATGCTCGTGGATTGCTTCGCCAGCGGGCGAACATCCCCGAGGAGGAAGTGTGGCGGCTGGCCGGGGTCTCCCGAGCGGAGTACCGGTTCAACGTCAGCTTCAGCCAGCTCCTCGGGGACATCGCGAAGGTGGTCGGCGCGGAGCAGGAGGCATCCCAGGTGCCCGTGCTGCTCGTCCTCGACACGTTCGAGGAGGTGCTCTACCGGACCAACGAGGAGCTCCGCGGGCTCTGGGGAATGCTCGAGACGGTCCAGACCGGCTTCCCGGCCCTCCGCGTCGTCATCGCGAGCCGGACCCGGCCGCGTGCCTTCTCCGTCGGCGGCAGACGGCCGGCAGAGCACGAGCTGAGTGACTTGGAGGAGCGGGACGCACTCTCCCTGCTGCGCCATCTGCGTGTCGATGATGACGAGGTCGCGCGAGCCATCTTCCGACAGGTGGGCGGCAATCCGCTCACGCTGCGGCTGGCGGCCCGCGTTGCCCAGGACGAGGCGGTGGGGGCGGAGGGCATCCGCCAGTTGAGGACGCGAAGGTACTTCTTCCTCGACGTCGCGCCCGAGCTCATCCGGGGGCAGCTCTACCGCCGCGTGCTCGACCACATCCACGACGAGGACGTCCGCGCCCTCGCGCACCCGGGAATGGTGCTCCGCCGGGTGACGGCGGACCTCATCCAGGACGTGCTCGCGCCCATCTGCGGCCTGCGCGGTGTCGACGGCACGAGGGCGGAGGCGCTGTTCGAGCAGCTCGGACGGGAGCACTCGCTCGTCAGCCTCGAGGACGACACGTCACTGCGCTACCGCGAGGAGGTGCGTCGCCCGCTGCTGGAGCTGCTCGCGCGCGACAAGCCAGAGGAGGTGAGGGCCATCCACCAGGCCGTGGTGGAGTACTACCGGAAGCGAGACCTGCCCGACCCGGTGGAGCGTGCCGAGGAACTCTATCACTTCCTCATGCAGGGCACGGGCATCGACCCCGCCTACGTCGAACGCAATCTCGCCGGACGCTGGCTGCCGGGAGTGGAGAGCCGCCTGTCTTCGGCGTTGGACGAGATTCCGGTCGAGCAACGCGTGCTGCTTGCCCGGTACATGAGCATTGAGCTGCCGCCGCAGACCTACCAGCTCGCCGACCTGGCCAACTGGGAGCGGCTCGTCGGTCGGAAGGCGCTGAATGCACTCCGGCATGAGGGGCCCCGGGAGGTCCTGCAACTCCTGGGCGCGCGCAAGGAGCGCACGCCGGAGAGTCCCCTCTACGCCATCGAGGCACGTGCCCTGCTGGCGATGGGCCGTCAGACAGACGCCGCCGCCTTGTTGTCGCGTGCGTTGGAGGGCTTTCCGACCGTTGGCAATCTCGGGCGGCTCGCGGAGCTCCTCTGGATTCAGACGCGGGCGATGCTGTCGCTCGATGACTTCGAGAATGCCGGCGTCACGCTGGGGCGGCTGGAGAAGCTCGCGACGACGATGCGCTCACCCCTGACCCGGGTTCAGGCCCTCACCGAGCTGGTCGCGCTGGAGGACGTCGGCTCGAAGGACGGCCGTGAGGCGCGCGAGGCGCTCGCGGCAGTGCTGTCGAAGGTGTCGGAGCGGGACGCGGACAAGGAGCGCTCCCTGATACGGCTGGCGCTCACGCGGCTCGGCGCCGACTACCCGGCCACCCTGGGACGGCTGTTGCCGCTCGTCGTCCATGACTGGATGTTCATGGTGTCGCGCGGAAGCATCGACGTGCGCCCCGCCCTGCGGGAGATGGAGCTCGTCCTTCGTGAGAGGGGGGAGCCCTGGATGCTGGAGGTCGCGCGCTACGTCCGGGTGGGTGGGCAGTCCGCGGAGCTGAGCCGACGGGTCGCGCAGGAAATCGTCGGCCGTATCGGAGCCCCTGGCTCGGGGCCCGCCGAGGTGGAGGCCGCAATCACGCTCCTGCGCGCCGAGAACGCGAGCCTGCGTGAGGCCAACCTGGCGGGAATCGAGTCCTACCGGGAATCGTGGGAGCTGGATGCGGCTCCGGAGGTGCTCTCCTGATGGCCGCGTACTTCGACCAGGGTCGCATCATCTCCCTCGCGGACCTGGTGCTGGAGCTGGTGGGCTACGACACCAACGTCCGCAATGTCACCCTGGGGGGGCTGCCCACCGGCTTCAAGGGAATGCTGCCCGGCGGCGCTGGCAGCCCGCCGATGGTCTCCCTCAGGCTCGACCTGCAGTACCTCAATTCGGTGGAGCGGCTGGGGGACGGCACCGTTCCCATCAAGCTCTGGCTCCAGAACGTGCTGTCGCTGGTGGGGTCGGTCGCTGCTGCGGACCCGCTTCGAGAGGCTCTCGCCGAACTCGAGGAGAAGTCGACCGGTGCGCAGCCCGTCGTGGTCGCCGCACCGGCCCTCGTCGAGAAGGAGAAGGTCCTCCTCCGGGACGCCATGGTCCCCCTCAGCTTCCTCTCCCAGGGGCTCGACGCGGCGAAGTCCGTGGCGAAGCTCATCGTGACCCGCTACGAGAACGGCACCGCGAGGATGAACGGCGCCAATCCGGTCGTCTACCTGGGGACGGGGTGGCTCATCGCCCCCGGCCTGTTGATGACGAACCACCATGTCTTCAATGCCCGGAACGACGGCGAGGGCGCGGCGAGCGACGATGACCTGCGCCTGCAGACCACGAAGACGCGCGTCCTGTTCGACTACGACGGAGCTGGCATGGCGGGCAACGAAGTCATGCCCAGCGAGCTGGTCGCCTGGGACGTGAAGCTGGACTACGCGCTCGCCCGGGTGGCCGACGGTGGGCGCAAGCCGCTGACCCAGGCCCCGAGGCCGCTGGAGAAGCTCGAGCCCAACGCGGCCATCGCCGTCAACGTCATCCAGCACCCGGACGGCAATCACAAGAAGTTCGGCATCCGCAACAACCTCGTCGCGGCGGTCAGCCAGACCGAGCTGCAGTACTTCACCGATACCCTGAATGGCTCCTCCGGCTCTCCCGTGCTCAATGACCTCTGGCAGGTCCTCGGGCTCCACCGGGGATCGACCTACGTCAAGGGCGTGAAGTTTCAGGGACAGACGCTGAACTACGTCAACGTGGGCACGCAACTGTCCGCCATCCTCGCGGACCTGAAGGCCCGCTACGCGGGGAAGGTTCAGGAGCTCGGCATCTGACTCATTCAAGACGCGGATGACTCCTGCCCGACAGGGTGGAAGAGGCGCGTCCCATGGAATGAGTGTTCCTTCCAAGCCCCAGGGCGGGAAGCCCCCACCTGCGGCCATGCCGTGCCAGCGCCTCACGCCCCCGGGCCGTCCGAGACATGCCATGAGCAGACTCCCGGGAGGGCTGGCTCGAGACCTGGAGGAAGCCCGCATCGCCTGAACCCGCGAGGGACCCTCCGGCCTCTCTGCGGGCCGTGGGCCTCAGCGGACCTGCCCGGTCGCCCGCCGTCGGCATGTCAGCCCCACCCGGTAGGAAGGTCCTCGCGGAAGGAACGTTCCTTCCGCTGGCGGGTCGGTCCGGGGGTGGGCAGATGATAATGGAGCTGTACCAGCAGTTCGTGGCCACGCGGATGGAGGAGGCGGCGGCGGTGATGGCGCAGCGCGGCTACGAGAACACCCCGGCCGCGGAGCTGGCGCGGGTGATGCGCATGTCGGTGGGCTCGCTGTACCGGCGCTATGGCAGCAAGCGCGGCTGTGCGCTGGCCATTCGGGACTTCTCCGAGGACGAGCTGTGCCGGTATGCGCGCTACGAGTTCCAGATGGCCAGCACGGACGAGGGTGCGGGCTTCCGCGAGGGCTTCTTCGCCCTCTGGAGGCTGCTGGCCCACTACGTGTTGCGGATGCCCGGCGTCTTCAGCTTCGTCTTCCTGCACGCCCATCCGGAGCAGGGGCCTGAAGACGAGCGAGGCTGGCGGGTGCGAGACCTGATCCGGGAAGCCGTCAGCCAGGCCGAGCGTGATGGCGCGCTGGAGCCAGGGTCCGCGATGGCGAGGACGTGCCTGGTGTGGGGCGCGCTGGCGGAGTTGGGGCGGGTGGCGGTGAGGTGGGAGGGGGCGGTGACGGAGGAGGACGTGCTCGCCTCGGCGGCGGCGCTCTGGCGGGCGCTGGGCCCCAGGGAGAAGTCGGCGCCCCAGGGGCCCGGAGGCATGCCGCGGCCAGACGGCGAGAAGGCCCCGGAAGCGGCGCCCGGCAGTGGCGCTGCGGCCGCAATGGAAGACCCAGGGTTGCGCGCGTTGAGGGCTTCACCCGCGGGGGCAGGAGCGGCGCGGTTCGAAGTCATGACGGCAGGGGAGGCCCTGGCGGCAGCTCACGATGGCCCGCGGTTCGCGCGCTCGATGCACGCCAGCCCTTGTCGCGTTCTTCGATACGGCCCTGCCGGGATGAGGACACCACAATCGGGGGAACCCTGCCGGGCGACGTGGCAAGCAGCGCGCTGGAGGCCATGGTACTCGCCACGTTCCCGCATGCCATGGCTCCGGGAGCGCTCGGAGCCTCCCGGATGCCGCAGGCCTCTTCCGCGTCATGAATCAGCCCGGCGTGGACGCACGTCCGTTGAGCCGGCGTCGATAGGCGCCGGGGGTTTCTCCGACGTGGCGTTTGAATGCCTTCACGAAGGCGCTGTCCGTCTCGTAGCCCACCGCCTGGGCAACCTCGCTGGCCGACAGCTTCCCCGCGGACATGAGCCGCGTGGCCTTGTGCATGCGCCAGCGCGTCAGGTACGTCAGCGGCCCCTCGCCCACCACGGCCTTGAAGCGCGCGGCGAACACCGAGCGTGACATGCCCGCGGCGCGGGCCAGGCCCTCCACCGTCCAGGGCGCTTCGGGGCGCTCGTGCAGGCGCTGGAGCGCGGCGCTCAGCCCCGGGTCGGAGAGCGCCCGGAGCCAGCCTCCCTTCTCGGGGGGAAGCGAGGCCACGTGCCTGCGCAGGGCCTGGACGAGGAGCACGTCGCCCAGCCGGCTCGCCACCGTCTCGTAGCCGGGCTGCTCGGCTTCCAGCTCCGAGGCCACCAGCTGCATGGTGGACTCCAGCCACCGCGTGGCGATGCCGCCGTCCCCCTTCACGTGGAGGTAGGGCGGCAGGCTGGCGACGAGCGGGCTCAGCGCGCTCCCGTCGAAGATGAAGCGGCCGCAGATGAGCGTCGTGAGCGCACCGCCGCCTCCGTAGCGGACGACGCCTCCGCAGCGGCCGCCCAGGCTCGCGTAGAACTCGGTGGGCGGGACGGGGGGCGTCGTCGCGCCGTCCTTGAGGACGTAGGACACCCCGCCGAGGATGAAGACGAAGTCTCCCGTGGCGAGCACGTGGCGCGTGCCCTCGATTTCCAGCACGCAGCTGCCGCGGGACACCACGTAGAACATGCACACGTCGCGCGCATCGATGCGCACGCCCCAGGGCGCGGTCACCTCCATCCGGCCGTTGATCATGCTGCGCATGTGAACGCCGTTCAGCGTGTCGGCGAGGACGTCCATGGAACCCTCCGTCAGGACGAATGGACCATAAAGGCGGACGTGCGGCCAGTGCGCGTCCGGACTCAGGGAGCTACCTTTCGTCTCGAAGCCGCCACGAGGACCGGGAGCGCGAGCCGCTCCTCCCGCTGCGCGGCTGCACCCTGGAGACAGACATGAAGGCGATGCGATTGCTGCGTTTCGGCGGCCCGGAGGAGCTGCGACTCGAGGAGCTGGAGGCGCCCGTTGCGCGCGAGGGCGAGGTGCTCATCCAGGTCCACGCGGCCGGGCTGAACTACGCGGAGCTGTTGCTGCGCGCGGGCCGCGTCCCGGGAGCGCCCCCGCCGCCGTTCACCCCGGGCCATGAGGCCGCGGGTGTCATCCGTGCGGTCGGAGGCGGGGTGTCGGGGCTTTCGCCGGGGGCCCGCGTCGTGGCGATGCTGCCGGCGCAGGGGGCCTTCGCGGAGCTGGCCGTCGCGCCGGCCGCGCTCGTCACGCCCATTCCCGACGCGCTGCCCTTCGAGAAGGCGGTGGCGCTGCTGAGCCAGGCGCCCACGGCCCTGGCCGGGCTGCGCATCGCCGCGCGGCTGGGGAAGGGGGAGTCGGTGTACATCCCCGCGGCGGCGGGAGGCGTGGGGACCTTCATGGTGCAGCTCGCGAAGCAGCTCGGAGCGGCGCGGGTCATCGCCGGTGCCAGCACGGAGGAGAAGCGCGCGCTGGCGCGGAGGCTGGGCGCGGACGTCACCGTCGACTCCACGCGCGAGGACTGGCCCGAGCGCGTCCGGGAGGCCACGGAGGGGCGCGGCGCCGACGTGGTCTTCGAGCGGGAGGGCGGAGACGCCCTCGCACGCGGGCTGCGGGCGCTGGCGCCGCGAGGGCGGCTGGTCGTCTTCGGCGTCGACAGCATGTTCGGTACGTCCGTGAGCAACGCGCAGCTCACCCAGCTGTTCTTCCAGAACCAGTCGCTGGTCGGCTTCGCGCTGCCCGCGCTGCCACCGGACGTTCAGGGCGAGGTGCTTCGCGACGTGCTCGCGCTCGTGGCGGGAGGGAAGCTGGAGGTCGTCGTCGGGCAGACGTTCGCCCTGGGCGAGCTGGCGGAGGCGCACCGCGCGCTGGCCGAGCGGAGGACCTCGGGCAAGGTGGTCATCCTGCCGGGGGCGTCCCCGCGCGCTGCTCCCTGAAGCGCGCTGCTCCGTGGACCACGTGGGAGCCACGTCCGCGAGACAGTCCCGCGCGGCCGCGTCATCCTGCCGGGCCCGTCCGCGTGCTCCGCTCCCGGCGTCCTGCTGCTACGAGGCCCGTGAAGGCGCCACGCGCGCCAGCGAGTCCCGCACCGCCGCGCACAGCGCGGCCCGCTCGGTGACGACGGCGGAGACGTGCCCGGCGTCCACCCACCGCAGCTCGCTCTGGCCCCAGTGGGCCTGCAGCGTGCGCGTCTCCTCCGCCGGAACGAAGCCGTCCCGGCGGCACGCCAGGAGGATGGCCGCGCCGGGCTGGCTCGGAGGCGGGAAGCGCGTCAGGTTCGCCAGGTCGAAGATGCGCCCCAGTCGCTGCCGGGCCTGCTCCGCGTCCCGCCGGGCGCCGTCCAGGTCCGCGAAGGCGATGGACCAGGACAGCAGCCCCCGGGTGAAGACGGGCACGGGGGAGGCGCCCGCGGCCAGCGCCGCCACGCCGAGGGGCTCCGGGACGAGCACCGCCGTCAGCGCCGCCATGTACCCGCCCATGCTGTACCCCGCGACGCCCAGGCGCTCGTAGCCCGCTCCGCGCAGCCATGCGAGCAGCGAGCGCGCCTCCTCCACCATGCCCAGGTTCATCAGCACGTGGTCGCTCACCGTGCGCAGCGACCCGCCCCGCTGGCCGAGCGGACGGCGCAGGCCGTAGTACGGATTCTCCAGCAGGAACAGGTCCACGCCCTCGCGGGCAAGGGGCGAGTACAGGCGCTCGCGCAGGGCGAAGCCCTCCTCCCGGGACGCGGCGAGCACCACACACGCCGAGCGCCGCCGCGAGCTGCCGTCACCCAGCCAGCGGACGTGCGCCGTCAGCGCCGCGGGCGCGAGGCGCGTGAGTGGCGAGGTGAACGTCCCATCGCGGACCTGGATGCCCCGGTGCGTCCGGGGCGCACTCCACACCGGCTGGATGCGGGCCGGCTCCGGGAAGAAGGCCGTCCCCACCGCCACCTCATCGAGGAGCTGCTCGTCTCCCCAGCCCTCCGCGAACAGCCGGGCGCGGCGCGCCAGCCCCGCGAAGAGCACGTCCACCACATGTGAGCGACTCGGTCTCCAGGACTCCACCGCTTCATCCTAATGCCCGGCCACCAGCTCCAGCCCTCGCGCGGACCCGGCGGAGGTGGAATCGGCCACACGGATTTTCGAAAAAACGCCTTCACTTCGCGCAACCCACTACGTCAGGTGACGGTCCATTCGGACCCCCTTGGGGTCTCATAAGCCCACGGAATGCCTGGGTTGTCCTGACCCCCCCTAAATTCTAAGAACGGGCGATAGAGTGAAATAATCCTGCAACCTTGAAATCCCCGTCACCGCCATGCCACCATGCTTCCTAATCTTTCCGCTTAGGAGGATTACATGGCGAAGAACAATCGGGTGCGCGGAGCACTCGGCATTGCGGCGCTGTCGGTAGTTGTCGGTTGCAACGAGTCCACCCCCGCTCCCGAGGCGAAGAAGCCCGTGGAGGCCGCGCAGACCGCGGCACTGGAGAATGGCAACGTCGTCGTCACCACGGATGCGGCAGGCAAGCCCACGCTGATCAAGGGCAACCTGGGCCAGCTTCCGGAAATCCCCGCGGGCGGCGCCGCGGCCCTGGAGCAGGCGGCCCTGGCCCCCGTGCTCGCGGCCCTGGCCCCCACCTTCCACCTGGCCGCGGACAACCTCACCCTCACCAGGTCCTACAAGGACACCCTCCAGGGTGACAACCACTACCGCTTCGCGGTGAGCCACAACGGCATCCCCGTGCTGGGCGGGCAGTTCCGCCTGCACGTGCGTGACGGGCAGATCATCGCGGCGAACACCAACGTTCGCAGCGACCTGAAGGCGGAGCCCAAGGCCGCCATCGCCGGTGACGTGGCCGTGGCCGCGGCCGACGCGAACAAGGACACCGTCCGCGGCTCCACGAGCGAGGCGAACCCGGAGCTGGTCTACATCCGCGACGGCGACGAGCTGAAGCTGGTGTACGTGGTCTCCCAGCGTGGCGAGAAGGCGGACGGCACGCCCATCCACGACCTGGTGCTGGTGGACGCGAAGACGTCCGACGTGGTCATGCGCATGCCGCAGATCCACGAGGCGCTCAACCGCCGGATGCACAACGGCGCCAACACCAGCACCCTGCCGGGCGCGGTGGTGCGCACCGAGGGGCAGCCGGAGCACGCGGACCCGGTGGTCAACACCAACTACGACCACCTGGGCACCGTCTACAACTGCTACAGCACGCTGTTCAACCGCGACTCCATCAACAACGCGGGCGCGCTGCTCATCAGCACGGTGCACCACCGCGTCAACTACGTGAACGCCTTCTGGGACGGTACCCAGATGGTGTACGGCGATGGCGACGGCGTGACGGCCACCAACCTGGCCAACTCGCTGGACGTGACGGCGCACGAGCTGACGCACGCGGTGACGGACAACGAGTCGGACCTCATCTACTCGGGTGAGTCCGGCGGCCTGAACGAGTCGATGTCCGACATCTTCGGCGCGGTGTGCGAGTGGTACGGCGATGGCGCGGGCGACGTGACGGCGCGTCACTGGCTCATCGGCGACGACGTGTGGACGCCGAACGTCCCGAACGACGCGCTCCGCTACATGGCGGACCCGGTGGCGGACGGCGTCTCGCTGGACCACTACCCGGACTACTCGTCCGGCACGGACGTGCACTACAGCTCGGGCATCTCCAACCTGGCGTTCTACCTGCTGTCGCAGGGTGGCACGCACCCGCGTGGCAAGACGACGCAGGCGGTGGCGGGCATCGGCATCGAGAAGGCCGCGCGCATCTTCTACAAGGCGAACGCGGACCTCCTGCTGCCCTCGTCCAACTTCGAGGCGGCCAAGGCGGCCACGGAGCTGGCGGCCGAGCAGCTGGGCTACGACGCGGCCACCAAGGAGTCGGTGAGCAACGCGTGGAAGGCCGTGGGCGTCGGCGTGCCGATTCCGCCCCCGACCAACACCCCCATCGAGAAGAACGTGCCGGTGACGAACATCTCCGGCGCGCGCAACAGCAAGGTGTACTACTCCGTGGTGGTCCCCGAGGGTGCGACGAACCTGCGCTTCACGCTGGCCGGTGGCACGGGTGACGCGGACCTGTACGTCCGCTACGCGAACGCCCCCACGCCCACCCAGTACGACTGCCGCCCGTTCTCCTCCGGCAACAACGAGGTCTGCACGTTCCCGGCGCCCGCCCAGGGCACCTGGTACGTGATGCTGAACGGCTTCAGCGCGTACACCGGTACGTCGCTGGTGGTGACGTGGGACGGCGGCTACCTGCCCATCGAGCCGAACGTGCAGATCAACGACCTGTCCGGCGCCGCCGGCTCGTCGCAGGTCTTCACGGTCCAGATTCCGGAGCGCGCCAACGGCGGTGACCGCCACGTCCACGTCCGCCTGCGCGGCACCGGCAACGCCGACCTGTACGTGCAGCGCGCCTCGGCCCCCGGCTTCGGCAGCTACGACTGCCGCGGCGTGAACGAGCACAGCACCGAGACCTGCAACCTGAACAACGTCCAGGCCGGCAAGTTCTACATCCAGGTGTTCGGCGCGAAGGGCGGCTTCACGGCCGGCTCGCTCATCGTGACGTTCAACTGAAGTCCTGGCGGAGGGGGCACGTCGCTGCCCCCTGTGCCTGAAGGGCCGCCAGTCAGGTAGCCCTTGAGCGCGCCCCGGTCCCCGAAAGGGTGGCCGGGGCGCTTTCTTTTGATGTACCCGCCCGACGCGGCGGCTTGGGGGCAGAGGGTGTAGAACGTGCGGAGCGCTCGTCGGGACGCCTGTTTGGAATGCGACCGCGAGGTGACGGGCTTATCAACACAGGGGTGCCCCGCATGACCGCACAAGAACGCGTCGAGCGCGCCGCGAGCGCGCTGAAGGTCTTCCCGTTGCCGTCGGCGGTGCTCTTTCCGCACACCGTCATCCCCCTGCACATCTTCGAGCCACGCTACCGGGCGCTCGTCCGGGACGCGCTCGCGGGGGACCGGGTCATGGCGCTGTCGCAGCTGGAGCCCGGCTGGGAGGGGCGCTACGAGGGCAAGCCGCCCATGCAGCCCCTGATGTGCGCGGGCATCATCATCTGGGACGAGCAGGTGGAGGAGGGGCGCTACAACATCCTCCTGCAGGGTGTGTCCCGGGTGCGGATGACGTCCGAGGTGACGGGCGACAAGCTGTACCGCGAGGTCGCCGCGCAGGTGCTGCCGGACCTGCCGTACCAGGGGCCCGAGGAGGAGCGGCTGCGGCAGGCCGTCTTCGAGCTGGCCGGGCGGGTGCCTCCGTCCTTCGCGGAGAACCTGCTGCCGGTGGCCGCGCGGGCGCTGGGGGGCACGCTGGCGGACGTGGTGGCCTCCGCCATCGTCCCGGAGGCCGAGCGGCGCCAGGAGCTGCTGGGGGAGCTGGACGTGAAGCGCCGGCTGGAGGCCGTGCTGGACGACGTGGGCGAGCTCATCGCCCGGCTCCAGCCCGTGCGGCCCACCGGGCCGATGAACTGAAGCCCGGCCCTGGCACCGCGCGGCCTTCGGGTAGCGCTTGCCTTGGGCGGCGGGCCGGGCATTGCTGCGGCCCATACCGGCGGCGGGGCACGGGAATCTCCTGGCCCCACCCGGCTGAAAGGGGACGGGAGCAACCATGCGGCTCGTGAAGATTGGCCTCGCCAGCGTCAACACCACCGTGGGCGCCTTCACGCGGAACACGGACAGGGCCCTGGCCCAGGCCCGGAAGATGGCGGCGGACGGCGTCACGCTCGGGGTGTTCCAGGAGCAGCTCATCGCCGGCTACCCGGCCGAGGACATGGTGCAGTGGCAGGGCTTCATCGACCGCCAGTGGCCGGAGCTGGAGCGCTTCGCGCGGGAGACGGCGTCGCTGTCCACCGTCTTCATCCTCGGGGTGGGCATCGCCCAGGCGGGCCTGCGCCTCAACTGCGCGGCGGTGGTGGCGGGCGGGCGCGTGCTCGGCCTGGTGCCCAAGGAGAAGCTGCCCACCTACAGCGTCTTCTACGAGGCGCGGACGTTCGGCCGCGGGCACCCGGGCATGGCGGAGGTGCACCGGGGCGTGCCCCTGGGTGACTACCTCTTCCAGTTCGACTTCGGCGTGGTGGCCCCGGAGGTGTGCGAGGACATCTGGAGCGCGGACGGCCCCATGCGCCGGCGCACGTATTCCGGCGCGGAGCTGGTGGTGAACCTGTCCGCCTCGCCCTTCCGGCTGGGCTTCGTGGAGACGCGGCGCGAGCTCATCGCCACGCGCGCGGCGGACCACCAGTGCACCATCGCCTACTGCAACGCGGTGGGCAGCAACGACGGCCTCATCTTCGACGGCGGCGGCTTCCTCAACCAGAACGGCCGCCACATCATGGAGACGCCGCGCTTCGGCGAGGGCTCCGCGGCGGCGGTGGTGGACCTGGACCGCACCCTGCGCCTGCGCGGCGAGGCCACCACCTGGCGCGTGGACCGCGAGGACTGGCTGGCCGACGGCGGCACGCCGGTGCCGGTGCTGGACTGCACGAAGGCGGTGAGCACCCGCCGCGAGGCGCTGACGTACCCGGTGCCCCCGCACCGCAGCTTCTTCCTGCCCGGCCCGGACCAGCGCCGGCCCGCGCGGGTGGCGCTGTGCGAGGACCTGCTGGACGCACTGGCGCTCGGTGTGGGCGACTACTTCGAGAAGACGCGCGCCTTCAAGGTGCTGGGAATCGCCCTGTCCGGCGGCCGCGACTCGCTGCTGACGCTGCTCATCGCCCACCGCTACGCGAAGAAGGCCCGGCCGGAGAACCCGGGCTCGCTGCTGCGGGCCTTCTACATGCCCAGCCGCTATTCCAGCGACGCCACCAGCGACGCGGCCGAGACGATTGCCCGGGAGCTGGGCGTGCCCTTCCAGGTGGTCTCCATCGACGAGGCCTTCGAGCGCGAGCGCACCGTCGCCCAGAAGATGCTGGGCGACGCGCCCGTCACGCCGATTACCGACCAGAACATCCAGGCCCGCCTGCGCGCCCAGCGCATGTGGAACTGGAGCAACTCCGCCGGCGGCCTGTTCCTGCAGACGGGCAACATGAGCGAGAAGTCGGTGGGCTACACCACCATCGGCGGAGACCTCATGGGCGCGCTGGCCGTCATCGCCAACGTCCCCAAGACGGTGGTGATGTACCTGCTCGACTACCTCCAGGAGACGACGGGCTACGAGGGCATCAAGAAGGTGCTGGCCAAGCCGGCCGGCCCGGAGCTGGCGCACAACCAGGTAGGGGAGGAGGAGCTGATGCCCTTCCCCGTGCTCGATGCCTGCTTCTACCTGTACGCGGGCGAGAAGCTGACGCCGCGGGAGATGCTCCAGGCCCTCACCACCATGTTCCCGGAGGTGGAGGCGGCGCGGCTGGGCGGCTACGTGGAGAAGTTCGTCCGCCTCTTCCAGCAGTCCATCTACAAGTGGGTGCAGTCGCCGCTGTCGCTGCACATCGGCAACCTGGACCTGGACCGCGAGCGCGCCCTGCAGCTGCCCGTCGTCACCGGCACGGAGTGGATGCGCGACGGGTAGCCGCAACCCCGTGTTGTGCCCGCGCCACGCCTGGCCGCCTGCTCTTCCAGCGGCCACTCCAGCCGTTGATCCACGGGGGTGAGTGGCTTGCCGGATGTGCCTTCGCAAACAACCTTCATGTCAGCCACTCGACGATGGAGGGTTGGATGAAAGCGAAGATTCTGGCGGGCGCGGTTGCCGCGCTCATGTACGGCTCGGCGGCCATGGCTGCTGATGGCGATTGCCCGCCGACCCGGGCAAGCACTGACAAGAACGCGGAAGGGCTGATGCTGGCCCAGGCGCAGGACCAGGTGCCCGCGGAAGAGGACCTCAACCAGTTGGAGGGGGACCTCCAGGAGGACGATTCGGTCATCATCGAAACGGAGCCCGTCCCCGACGCGACCGGCGCCTCGCAGGACCCGCTGATGAACGAAGGTGTCGGCGGCAGCGGCCAGGTGGGACAGGACCTGGGCACGGGCGGCAGCGGCACCCAGGGCGAAGTGCTGCTGCGTTGCCAGCCGGTGCAGGGCCAGGGCACGGGTGGCAGCGGGCTGATGCCGCAGGACATCTCGCCTCCGGCTCCGGCGCCCGAGCCGCAGTCCAGCGCGGTTCCCGCGTACCCGCAGGACGACGCCACCGGCGGTAGCGGCATCGCGACGCCGCCTCCGTCCGACTTCCAGCCGTCCGCCGAGCGCGCGGACCCCATCGAGCCGCTGGAGGTGGAGGAAGAGGAGAAGAACGACACGCGCGGCCTGACGCTGCTGGTCGGCGGCGGCGTGGAGGGCTACACCGGTGAGTTGGCCCCGCAGATCAACCCGGGCGCCACGGCGGGTGTGCGCGCGGCGCTGAAGCCGTCCAAGATTCTCGGCCTCGAGCTGGGCTACAGCGGCGCGCTGAACAACATCGACGCGGGCGGCGAGGGCGGCACGGTGGACGGGCCGGACCTCATCCGCAACGGTGGCCAGGCCGTGGTGACGCTGGGCCTGTTCGCCACCGACTGGCACCCCTACGTGCTGGGCGGCATCGGCATCAACGACTACAACTTCCGCGGCGGCGAGGCGCTGGGCTACGACGACGACACGGTGGGCAACGTGCCGGCGGGCGTGGGCTTCCGGGGCCACGTGGGTGACTTCACCGTGGACGCGCGGGCCAACTACAACTTCCTCTTCGACAAGGAGTTCGCTCCGGGCGTGGATTCCGGCGGCGGCGACTTCGGTGAGGGCGGCAGCTACCAGGGCACCGTCAGTGTCGGCGGTACCTTCTGAGGACGCGGTCGTCCCGATGTCAGGACAGGGTTGAGACGGTGGCGCGGTGCCCGGAAGACGACGGGCCCCGCGCCACTGTGTTTTTCCAGTGCGGCGCGTGCGCCCCTGGCGCATTAAGGTGATTCCTCCACGCGGAAGAGGAGCGCTGAATGAGTCTGAAGGCGGAAGACGTGAAGGTGGGCACCGGGGCCGAGGCGACGGCCGGCAAGTCCGTGACGGTGCACTACGTGGGGACGCTGACCAACGGCTCGAAGTTCGACAGCAGCCGTGACCGGGGCCAGGGCTTCACCTTCCGGCTCGGCGCGGGGCAGGTCATCGAGGGCTGGGACAAGGGCGTCGCGGGCATGAAGGTGGGCGGTGTGCGCAAGCTCACCATCCCCCCCGAGATGGGCTACGGCTCGCGGGGCTACCCGCCCGTCATCCCCCCCAATTCGACGCTCCTGTTCGAAGTGGAGTTGCTGGAAGTCCGCTAGCCCCAAGGAAGCGAGCGCGTCATGGCGTCGGTGGAAATCACGAAGGACAACTTCAAGGAGACGGTGTCGAAGGAAGGCATCGTCATCCTGGACTGGTGGGCGACGTGGTGCGGCCCGTGCCGCGCATTCGCACCCATCTTCGAGCAGAGCTCCAGCAAGCACCCGGAAGTCGTCTTCGGGAAGATTGATACGGACGCGCAGCCGGAGCTGTCGAGCGCGTTCGAGATTCGCTCAATCCCCACGCTGATGGTCTTCCGCGACGGCATCCTCCTGTTCGAGCAGGCCGGCGCGCTGCCCTCCGCGGCGCTGGAGGACCTGCTGGGCCAGGTGAAGGCCCTGGACATGGAGCAGGTGAAGAAGGAAGTGGCGGCGCGCCGCAACAGCGAGCCGCCCCAGGCCTAGGCCTGGGCTCAATGGGCGCGAGCCCGGCGGAGTCGAAGGCCGCCGGGCCCGTGGCTCACCACTTCACGAGCAGGGTGAAGTGCGTGTACGGCGGCTCGCCGGACTCCAGCTCCACCTGGAACTTCAGGTCCGGGTTGCCCTTGAGGAGGCCTGCGAGCGCCATGCCCCGGCTCCACGCGGGGCCGAAGTACTCCTCCCGGAAGACGAGCCGCGCGGCGCGGTCCGACACGCGCTCGTACTCGCGTTCTCCGTAGGTGCTGGTGGCGCCGGCCATGCCCTGCGTGACGGACAGCCCCTCGTTCGGGTCCTTCCCCGCGACGGACAGCACCATCTCCCCCACGGGCGCCGCGAAGATTTTGTTGGCGGCGACGAAGGACAGCCGCTCCACCGCGTCTCCATAGGGCATGCCCCGGGCCTCCAGCGCGCTCGCGCCCTGGTGGAGGGCCTGGAGGTAGTCGCGCGCCGGGCGGAAGGGCGGCGGGCCGCGAGGCGCCCCGCCCCGCGCGGGGGCAGGGGTGTCGGCGGTGAGGGAAAGGCCGGTCTCCTGCTGGATGGCCTCCAGGAGGCTGCGCAGGAACAGGTCGAGCACCGTATGCTCGGGACGGCACAGGGCCAGTCGGGCTTGCAGGTGCTGTGGGGTGTCCATGGGACGGTCCTCCAAGGGCAGCGGTTCGGCCCCTATCTACCCCAGCCCGAAGTCGCCTGGGGCACAAGCAGCCAGGGGCCGGCCACGAGGACATTGACCCGGAACGCAAGGGCGAAGCGCCGTGTTGAAGATGGGCGCTTCAAAGCAGCCAGGCCGGTAGGGGCCTGGCTCCCCGCTCCCCTCATAATCGCGGCCTCGCTCCGCAGATGGACCTGAAAGGTGCCTTCCTCCGTCACCCGGCTTCCCTCCGCCATGTCCGACGCAGCCTCCACCCCGCTGGCGCCCCGCGCGCGCATCCTCCTGGTGGACGACGTCCAGGCCAACCTGCTCGCCCTCCAGGGCATCCTGGAGACGCTGGGCCAGGAGCTGGTGGCGGTCCGCTCGGGCGAGGAGGCGCTGCGGGAGCTGCTGCGCGGGGACTTCGCCTGCATCCTGATGGACGTGCAGATGCCGGGGCTGGACGGGCTGGAGACGGCGCGCCTCATCCGCTCGCGGGAGCGCACGCGCCACCTGCCCATCCTCTTCATCACCGCGCTCAGCCGCGAGGCCGCCTGGGTCACCCGGGGCTACGCGCAGGGCGCGGTGGACTACCTCCTCAAGCCGGTGGACCCGGACATCCTGCGCGCCAAGGTGCAGGTGTTCGTGGACCTGTACCTGCGCGGTGAAGAGGTGAAGCGCCAGGAGCTGGAGCTGGCCGAGCGGCAGCGCGCGGCGGAGGAGCTGCGGCGGGCGACGGAGCTGGAGCAGCAGCTGGTGGGCATCGTCGGCCACGACATCCGCACGCCCCTGTCCGTCATCCTCACCACGGCGAGGTCGCAGCTGGCGAGCTCGGGGCTGGACCCGGCGCGCAAGAAGGCCTTCGAGCGGGTGGCCCGCGGGGGCGAGCGCATCCAGCAGATTGTAGACCTGCTGCTGGACTTCACCCGCGCCCGCCTGGGCGGGGGGATTCCCGTCGTCCCCCGGGCGGGAGACCTCAACGAGCTGTGCCGCCGGGTGGTGGACGAGCTGCACGTGACGCGGCCGGGGCGCGCCATCCGGTGCGACTTCGCGCGCGACTGCCTGCATGGCACGTGGGACCTGGAGCGGATGGCGCAGGTGGTGGCCAACCTCTTGGACAACGCCCTGAAGTACAGCCCGGAGGGCTCGGCGGTGCGGCTGTCCACCTGGGAGAAGGGCGACAGCGTCTACGTGGAGGTCCACAACGCGGGCGCGCCCATTCCGCCGGAGCTGCTGCCGCACCTGTTCGAGCCCTTCCGCCGGGGCGAGGGCTCGGAAGTCACTGCGCGGGAGAGCCTGGGCCTGGGCCTCTACATCGCGGACAGCATCGTCCAGGCGCACCGGGGCGCGCTCGGCGTGCATTCCTCGGAAGAGGAGGGGACGTCGTTCCGCGTGTGCCTGCCCCGCCGCTCGGGCACGCTGCAGCCGGTGGTGCGTGAGCCGGTGCTGGACGACGCGGCGCTGCTGACCGCCTGAGGTTGCGCGGTGCTACCCGGTGGGCTCGTCGCGCCGGGGCGGCTCCAGCACCTCGAGGCGCTGCACGGTCAGCGCGCGCAGGGAGGTGTCCACGGAGAAGTAGATGCGGACCCCGCCCACGTTGGTGGTGAAGCCCTCGTCCTCACGGGGCAGCCGTGCGAGCACGGCCTCGGGCGCGTCCTGCTCCAGCACCAGGACGAGGTTCTCCAGGTGCGTCTCGATGTGGAGGCGCGAATCCTGCGGCAGTCGCTTGAGCTGGAATTCGGCTGACTGGGCAATGAAGATTCGGCTGCGGCGCATGGAGGGGGCTCGGGTTCGGGACAGTTCCACACTGGGCATTCCAGGGTGGTGCCGCCAGCCACGAGCCGCATTCCGCCAGCGGCGAGTGTTCAGCGCTTCACGTTGTGTGGGTGTCGCGTACAAAGGGTGGAGGCGCGTGGCCGGAAGGGGGCCTCCGGGGTCTGGCGTGGCTGAGCTTGCAGCCGCGCCCTTCAACCCCGCCCATGCACCTTGGCGTCCTCCCGTGAGTCCCCCGTATCCTGGAGCTGGCCCCTACCGGCTCGTCTTCACCCCCGAGGCCCAGGCGCAGTGCCAGCGACTGCCGTCGCGACAGCGCGGGAGCGTGGAGCGCACGCTGGCCCGGCTGGCCCGGACGGTGGGGCTGCGCCAGTACGTGAGCCCCTCGGAGGCGATGGAGGAGTTCCAGGTCCACGTCGCCGCCGCCATCGTGTCCTACGAGCTGGACCCGGGGCTGCGCGCGCTGGTGGTGAAGCGCGTGGAGACGGAGGGCCGATAGCGCCGCCGGATGGGGTGCCCGTTGCCGGCCCCCAGCGCCTCACTTCACGGCGAGGCACACGCCGCCACCGTTGAGGTGCGCCTGGTCGACGATGCTCTGGGTGATGAACTCCTGGAGCGTCCTCACGTCGTACGCGCCCGGCAGGTAGACGACGGGCTGGCCCTGGGCGTCCCGCAGCTCCTGGCCGCGGCCGTCCTTCAGGTCCGTGAGCTGCTGCGAGGCGAGGCCCTCGGGGGTGATGAGGCCTTCCGGGTTGGCGGTGGCGGCGATGGCGTCGAAGCGCAGCTGCACGCCCTTGTGGGTGCCCAGGCGGTCATAGAACATGTGCTCGGCGTGGATGGTGACCTCCGCCTCCGCCACGGAGGCCTCCGGCACGACGATGCCCTGGGTGCCGTCCACGCCGTTGATGCAGTCCTCCATGCGGGTGTCCACCGGGAAGCCCATGCGGAAGGTGAGCACGCCCACGCCGGCCTTCACCGCGCGGCCCTCCACGAAGTAGCTGAAGCCCCGCTCGCGCATCATCGCCACGTCTTGCGCCGACACCTGGCCATCCGCCAGCTCGGTGCCCTCCCTGGGAGGGCTGACGCGGAAGCCCACGTCCCAGCGGCCCGCGGGCAGTCCCTTCAGCTCCGTCAGGGGGATGTCGCCCTTCTGCACGTCCACCAGCACGTGCCTGTCGCTGGTGCGCACCTCGCCGGACGCGGACGTGAGGGTGAGGTCCCCCAGGGACACCAGGTAGCGGGTGAACTGCACCGACCAGCCGTCCTGGAAGAGGGTGTCCGGCAGGCCCCGCTGGGTGCGGTCTCCGCCGCTCATCGTCACCTTCACGTCGCCGGTGGCCACGTTGTCACAGGCCGCCGTGCCCAGCAGCGCCCACGCCAGCAGCGCCGCGCATGCTCCCATCCGTTGGTTCCGCCGCGAGGTCTTCATGCAACCGCTGAGTAAATGCAACTTCGTTGCGAGTCAATGGGTGGGTGGTGTATCTGATGGGTGGAAGCTCCCCGGGCGGCCGTTTCCGTCCGGGGACTGCCGTCCCAAGAGAGGTCATCACCCGTGTGGATTCCGACGCTGGTGCTCTGTGTGCTGAGCGCCACGGCCGAAGTGCCCGTGACGCCGCCTGTGCCGCTGGAGGCGCCGCCTCCGGTGCTGCCCGCGCATGTGCATCCTCCAGAAGTGCCCGCCACCGTGCTGCTGCGCGTCACCATCGACGCGGCGGGCGAGGTGTCGCACGTGGAGGTGCGGCAGACGGCGGGCGTGAACTTCGACCGGGCCGCCATGGGCGCCGCCGTGCGGTGGCGGTTCCAGCCGGCCCGGCGCGGCGCGGAGCCCATCGAGGTGCGGGCGGACATTCCCGTCACCTTCGTGCCGCCGGTGCATGGGCACCACCTGGAGGAGGTCGCGGCCGGGGGCGGGCGGGGGCTGGAGGTGCATGGCGGGCATGCACCGCCGGTGGTGGGGCAGGCACCTGCCGCGACGGCGCAGGGGGAGTCGATGCTGGAGGACGGCCCGTCCTCCGCGGACGAGGGGGCCGCACGCGCAGAAGGCGCGGGGACGCCCGAGGGCGGAGTGCCCGGCGCGGAGGCGGGCCCCGCGCGCGCTGGCGCAGCCGCGTCGGCGTCCGGTGCGGCAGGGGAGGCCTCACCGGCCAATGCGCCGGACGCGGGGACCGGGCCGGAGTTCTCCACCACCGTGCGCGGCACCGCGAGCGCGCCGCCGCCAGTCGCCGTGGGGGACTTCCATATTCCGGTGGGTCAGCTCGCGGACGTGCCGCGCGACTCGGCGTCGGACCTGATGCTGCTGGC
The DNA here is from genome assembly GCF_024198175.1 of Pyxidicoccus xibeiensis. NCBI lineage: Bacteria > Pseudomonadati > Myxococcota > Myxococcia > Myxococcales > Myxococcaceae > Pyxidicoccus > Pyxidicoccus xibeiensis. Next base: position 723,281 of record NZ_JAJVKV010000004.1, on the reverse strand, counting down.
GCCCGGCGTCATGCTGGCCAACCACGGCGGCGAGGGCCACGCGGAGACCATCTTCATCCGGGGCTTCGACGCGGGCGAGGGCAAGGACGTGGAGCTGCGCCTCAACGGCGTGCCCCTCAACGAGGTCTCCCATTCGCACGGCCACGGCTACGCGGACACCTACTTCATCATCCCGGAGCTGGTGGAGGCCCTGCGCGTCACGGAGGGCCCCTATGACCCGTCCCAGGGGGACTTCGGCGTCGCCGGTACCGTCGAGTACCAGCTCGGCCTCGCGCGCCGTGGCCTCACGGCCTCCGTCGCCTACGGCAGCTTCGCGACCCGCCGGCTGGCCCTGCTGTGGGGGCCGCCCGAGTCCAGCGACGCCACCTTCGTGGGGCTGCTGCTGCGCCAGGGCCATGGCTACGGCCCCAACCGCGCCCATGCGAACGCGGGCGCCATGGCGCAGGTGGAGCTCAAGCTGGGTGAAGAGACGCGGCTGCGCCTGTTCGGCACCAGCTACGGCGCGCGCTTCTCCTCCGCGGGGGTGGTGCGGGAGACGGACGTGGTGGACTCGCGGCTGCCGTGTGAGCCGGACGCGGACTCGCAGTTCTTCTGCCTCTACGACGCCAACCAGGGCGGCGCGGGCCAGCGCCACATCCTCTCCGCCGAGCTCCAGGCACGCCTGAAGCGGGGCGGGCGCCTCGTGCAGCAGGGCTATGTCGTCCTCCGGCAGATGCGCATCCGCGACAACTTCACCGGCTTCCTCCAGGACTCCCCGCCCGGCGAGGAAGCGCAGCGCGGCGACAACACGGAGGGCTACTACCAGGGCTCCACCGTGGGCCTGCGCGGGCGCTACACCCCGGGCCTCACCCTGCTCGGGCAGGCGCAGCCGCTGGAGCTGGGCTATGTGGCCCGCTTCGACGACGTGCGCACGCGCTCGCGCCGGCTGCGGGACAGCGGTGGCGCGCCCTACACCACGCTGTTCGACAACCAGGTGCGCACCACCCACCTGGGCGCGTACGGCTCCCTGCGCGCGGCGCCGCTCCCCTGGCTCACCCTGCGCGGCGGCGTGCGGCTGGACACCTTCCTCTTCGGCGTGGACGACCAGAACCGCCCCACCGTGGACCGGGACGGCCCGCGCATCCCCGAGGAGTCCCTGGAGGCGTACGGCTTCTTCGCCAGCCCGCGCGGCAGCGTGGAGGTGCGGCTGTCACCCCGCCTCACCTGGCTCACCAGCGCCGGCCTGGGGGCGCGCTCCAGTGACGCGGCCGCGCTGTCCGACGCGGAGCTGGCGCCGTACGCCCGCGTCGCCTCGGGCGAGACGGGGCTGGGGTGGCGGCTGGAGGGTGAGGGCCGGCCGTATGCGCTGGAGGCGCGCGGCGCCGTCTTCGCCACCCGCGTGTCGCAGGACTTCGTCTTCGACGAGCGGCTCGGCCGCAACCAGCCCATCGGCGCGTCGCAGCGGCTGGGCGCCTTCGTCACCGCGCGAGCGACGTGGCGCGAGCGGCTGGACGTGCAGGCGTCACTGGCCTGGGCCCGCGCCACGCTGCCCACGCCGGGGGCCTCGGCGTGGAAGCTGTGGGACGGCGCGGTGATGCCGTACATCCCCGAGCTGCTGGGCCGCGTGGACGCCTCGCTGCGTGGCACCGCCACCGTGGCGGGCGAGCGGCTGGGGTGGAACGTGGCGGTGGGGCACAGCGCCATCGGCCCCCGGCCGCTTCCGCTGGACCGCTACAGCGATTCCGTCTTCCTCTTCGACATCGCCACCCGTGCGAGCTGGAAGGCGCTGGAGCTGGGCGTGCAGGTGGAGAACCTGCTGGACACCCGCTGGCGCGAGACGGAGTTCAACTACGTCTCCAACTTCCGCGGCCCGGACGCGCCCGCGTCGCTGCTGGCCACGCGGCACTTCTCCGCCGGAGCCCCGCGCACCTTCACGGGCACCCTCACCGTGTACCTGGACCTCCAGGAGGACTCGCCATGACGTCTCCCCTGCGCACCACGCGGCGCGCCTTCACGCTGATGCTGGGCTCGGCGCTCCTGGGCGGCGGTGCCGCCTGCGGCCTGTCCGGCACCGGAGGCCGTGGAATCACCTTCCAGATGGGGCTGCGCACCGCGCTCGCACCCGGCGAGACGGTGCCCGGAGAGTTCATCACCGACACCGGCTGGCGCGTGCGGCTGTCGTCGGGGCTCATGGTGCTGGGGCCCATCTACCTCTTCGAGAACGCGTCGCCCCTCCAGCAGCCCCAGGCCGCGCTGCGACGGCTGGGCGGGTGGCTCCTGCCCACCGCGCACGCCCACGAAGGGGACTTCTTCTCCGGGGGCCGGGTGCTGGGCGAGTGGGACCGCGAGGTGGTGTTCGACTTGCTGGCGGAGGGCGGCGCGGCGCGCGTGCTGGGGCGCTCGCCTGGAATCGCCGGGCTGGCGCGCTCCTTCTCGCTGCTGCTCCAGCCTCCGTCCCGGGCGCTGGGGGCCGAGGCCGCGCCGCTGAATGGGCGCTCGGTGGTGCTGGAGGGCACGGCCTTCCGGCAGGAGCAGCGCGTCCCGTTCCGCGTCGCGCTGGACTTCCCCCCTCCGGTGGAGCTGCAGCGCGTGGACTTCGTGCCCATCGAGGCGGAGCTCGACGACGACGGCCTCTTCGTCGTGGAGGTGCAGCCGCACCGGTGGTTCGAGGGCGCGCACTTCGACCGGCTGACGGTGCCTCCCGGTGGCGGCGCCGTGGACGTGACGCCGGAGACGCAGGTGCACCGCGCCCTGTCCGTCAACGTGCGGCGCTACACCGCCTTCGCGGGAGCGTGGGAGCCTTCCCCGTCCACCGGCGGTTAGCTTCGCCGTCACAGCTCGAAGGTCCGGCTCGCTCCCAGTGCCATGGTGGCGGTGCGCTCGAGGAGCTCTTCCTCCTCCGCTGGACGGAGCCGCCAGTCCATCACCCCATGGTCGTATATGCAATTGAGTTGCATAAGTGGCTGGGTGGGAGCATGAGGGTGGCGTCAGGAAGGGAGTCACGCCATGCCCGGGGTTCGCCACACCTTCAGTTCGCCTGCCTCTTCGGCGGCCTGCCATGGAGGCAGGCCATGACCGGGCCAGCCACTGCCTCCCGGCTGCCCGTCACCGTCCTCTCCGGCTTCCTGGGCGCGGGGAAGACGACGCTCCTCAACCACGTCCTCCACAACCGCGAGGGGCTGCGGGTGGCGGTCATCGTCAATGACATGAGCGAGGTGAACATCGACGCGAAGCTCGTGAGCGGCGGCGCCGCGCTGAGCCGCGTGGACGAGAAGCTGGTGGAACTGTCCAACGGCTGCATCTGCTGCACGCTGCGAGAGGACCTGCTCCGGGAGGTGGCCCGGCTCGCGCGGGAAGGGCGGTTCGACTACCTCCTCATCGAGTCCACCGGCATCTCCGAGCCGCTGCCCGTCGCGGAGACGTTCACCTTCGCGGATGAGTCCGGTCACGGCCTGTCGGACGTGGCCCGGCTGGACACCCTGGTGACGGTGGTGGACGCCTTCAACTTCCTGAAGGACTGGGAGGCGGCGGACGGGCTCGCGGACCGTGGCCTGGCCGCGGCGGAAGAGGACGAGCGCACCGTGGTGGACCTGCTCGTGGAGCAGGTCGAGTTCGCCGACGTGCTGGTGCTCAACAAGACGGACCTCGTCTCCGCCGGGGAGCAGGGCCGTCTGGCGGAGGTGCTGCGCAGGCTCAACCCCGAGGCGCACCTCGTCACGGCGGAGCGGGGGCGCGTGCCGCTCGCCGCGGTGCTGAACACCGGCCGCTTCGACTTCGAGCGGGCCCAGAAGGCTCCCGGCTGGCTCAAGGAGCTGCGGGGCGAGCACGTGCCGGAGACGGAGGAGTACGGCATCCGCAGCTTCGTCTTCCGCGGCCGCGTGCCCTTCCACCCCGCGCGCCTGTGGCGCTTCATCCAGGGGAGCTGGAAGGGCGTGCTGCGCTCCAAGGGGTTCTTCTGGCTCGCCACGCGCAACGACATCGCCGGGCTCTGGGCGCAGGCGGGAGGCGCGTCCAGCTTCGAGCCCGGTGGCCTGTGGTGGGCGGCGGTGCCCCGCTCCGAGTGGCCGGAGGACGCCGAGGCCCGCGCCGAAATCGAGCGCGAGACGGTGGGCCCGCATGGCGACCGGCGGCAGGAAATCGTGTTCATCACCCAGGACGCGGACCATGAGGAGATGGCGCGGCAGCTCGAGGCGTGCCTGCTGACCCCCGAGGAGCTGGCGCGCGGGCCGGTGCGCTGGGCCCGGATGAAGGACCCTTTTTCGACCTGGGAGCTGGTGCGGACCGGGGAGGCCGCACCCGTCGGGGAGGTGGCCTGATGCGGACCGCCACGTTCCTGCCTGGGAAGGGCGAGTCGCCGTCCGGCCCGCGCCCCTCCTGGTGACGGACCCGGGGCTGGGCGTCATTGGCCCCTCATGCTCCGGCGGCCCGCCTGATGTGCTTCAGCGCGAGCCGTGGGCCACTGGTGGGTTGCTCCGGGCCCCACCGCGCGCCGCCAGCAGCCAGGTGAGCGACACGAGCAGCCACGCCGCGGTGAGCGCGCTCCACGCCTGGGGCGCTCCGGCCTGGACGAGCCACAGCGTCACCGCCACGCCCATGGCGAGCACCCGCGCCAGCTCCAGCGGCAGGCTCCAGCGCTTCGACTCCAGCATCCCGCTCCAGGCGGTCGCCATTGCCCAGAGCAGCAGGCTCAGCGCCACCTTCCGCCAGCCCGACAGTGGCGAGGCATGGTGGCTCACCAGCAGCATGAACGGCATCGACGCGAACAGCTGGAAGATGAGGTAGCCGCGGATGCCGGGCAGCTCCGTGGAGCTGAACTTCACCTCCACGCCATCCTGCTTCCAGTACCCGAGCGAGCGCGGCGGCAGGTCCGCGGGCCGCCAGCCCGTGGGCATCACCCAGATGCGCAGCCGGTCCCACCCGCTCCGCGTCGCCACCGCATCGCCCACGAGCCGGCCCCACGCCTGGAAGTTGATGACCGTGGGGTCCCAGGTGTTCGCCGGAGTGGTGAGGCCATAGGAGCAGGGCTCCTTCTCCTCCGCGAAGGTGCCGAACAGCCGGTCCCAGATGATGAGGAAGCCCGCGTAGTTCTTGTCGATGTACGCGTCGTTGCGCGCGTGGTGCACGCGGTGGTGCGACGGCGTGTTCAGCCAGGACTCCACCCACCGGGGCAGCTTCGGGATGACGCGGGTGTGCGGGATGAACTGCAGCACCAGGTGGAAGGCCACCATCGCCAGCACCGCCTCCGGCGGGAAGCCCACCACCACCAGCGGCCAGTAGAAGAGGAACGAGAAGAGGCGCTGCGTCACGCTCGCCCGCAGGGCCACCGCGTAGTTGAGCTCCTCCGTGGAGTGGTGCGGGGAGTGCGCCGCCCAGCCGATGTTCGTCCGGTGGCCGAAGCGGTGGAACCAGTAGAAGAGGAAGTCGACGCCCAGGAAGAGGCCCACCAGCGCCAGCGGCGAGGACACGTCGAGCTTCCACGGCGCCAGCTGGCCCAGCTGCGTGAAGAGGGGCAGCACCAGCAGCGCCACCGCCACGTTGACGCACTGGTTCATCACCGCGGTGCCCATGCTCGCGATGGAGTCCTGGAAGCTGTAGTAGCCATTGCGGCGCACCACGCAGTACGCGAACTCCGCCAGGGCCAGGACGATGACGAAGGGCGTGGCCACCGCGTAGACGTTGATGGACATGCCCACGGGTGTATGGCACCCGGCACGGCCGCCGCCTTAACCTGGGTCAACCCCGAGGCCCCTACCCCCATGCGCTTCCCGAAGTTCTTCGAGCACCTCTGCACCGTGGCCCCCATCCCTCCCGAGGAGTGGGAGAAGGCCGAGGCGGTGGCGAGGGAGCAGGCGCTCGCGAAGCGGGAGCTGTTCCTGCGGCCGGGAGACCCGCCGGACCGCGTCGCCGTGGTGCTCCAGGGCGTGTTCCGCGCCGTGCGCGTGTCGGCGCGCGGCGGAGAGTCCATCAAGGCCTTCCGCGCCGAGCACGAGCTGATTGGCGCCTACGCGGAGATGCTGCAGCGCCTGCCGTCGATGACCTCCATCGAAGCGCTCGAGCCGAGCCGCGTGCTGGTGTTCCAGGCCCGCGACCTCCAGGCGCTCGAGCAGGGCCATGTGTGCTGGGAGCGGCTGGCGCGCCGGGTGGCGGAGCGGCACTTCATCCTCAAGGAGCGCCGCGAGCAGGAGTTCCTCGACCTGTCCGCCGAGGAGCGCCTGGACCGGTTCTGGGATGAGCACCCGCACCTTAAGGGGCGCGTGCCCCAGCGCGACGTGGCGGCCTACCTGGGCATCACCGAGGTGGCGCTGAGCCGCATCATGTCGCGCCGCCGCAAGCGGGCGGAGTGAGCATGCCTCGCCGGTCCAGGCGTGGCAGGAGGGTTCGCCGCCGCAAGCGGGCAGAGCGCCCACGCCTTGCTGGAGGCTGGCGCCGCTCGCTATGCGCCCGCGGCAGCCCGCCGGACGGGCTCGAAGCGCAGGGGCAGGCTCGCGGGTCCCAGCACGTGGAGCGCCTTGCGCGGCACCCAGGGCGCGTCGCTGGTCCGCCGGAAGTCCTTCAGCGTCTCCAGGAGGTGCGTGAGGGCGACGCGGCCCTCCAGCCGGGAGAGCGACGCCCCCAGGCAGAAGTGGATGCCGTGGCCGAAGGCGATGTGCGGGTTGGGGTCCCGGGTGATGTCGAAGGACTCCGCGTCCCTGAACTTCGTGGCGTCCCGGTTCGCCGAGCCCAGCAGCGGCAGCACCAGCTTTCCTTCGGGCACCTGCTGTCCGTTCAGCTCCACGTCCCGCTTCGTCTTGCGGAACGCCAGCTGCACCGGCGTGCGGTAGCGGAGCACCTCCTCGATGGCCGAGGGCAGCAGCCCGGGCTCTGCCCTCAGCCGCGCGAGCTGCTCCGGGTGCTCCAGGAAGGAGAGGATGGCATTGCTGATGAGGTTGGTCGTCGTCTCCGTGCCGGCGGACAGCAGGAGCTGGAAGAAGCCCAGCAGCTCGTCCTCCGTCAGCCGCTCGCCGTCCACCTCCGCCTCCACCAGCCGCGTCAGGAGGTCATCCTTCGGGGCCTTCCGGCGCTCGGCGGCGAGCTCCCGGAGGTAGAGGCGCATCTCCTCCTTCACCCGGGCGTGCTGCTCCACCGCCCGCGCCGCCGCGTCGCCACCCGAGAGGGTGTAGCTCAGCAGCATGATGACGTCGGACCACGCGAGGAAGCGCCGCCGGTCCGCGATGGGAATGCCAATCATCTCCGCAATCACCATGACGGGGAGCGGGGCCGCGAAGTCCGCCACCAGGTCCAGCTCACCGCGCTCCAGCGCCGGGGCCAGCAGCTCGTGCGACAGCTCACGGACGCGCGGCTCCAGGCTGGCGATGGACTTCGGCGTGAAGGCCCGCATCACGATGGCGCGCAGCTTCGAGTGGCGCGGCGGGTCCGAGAAGACGAGCCAGTCCGGCGTCTGGCCCGAGGACGTCTCCACGATGTTGCTGAAGGCCTCGTGGTCGTTGAGGGCGCGCTTCACGCTGTCGTAGTCGAACAGCAGCCACAGGTCCGCGCCGGGCTCGTGCAGCACGGGGAAGTGCTCCCGCGCCTGGGCGTAGAAGGGGTACGGGTCCCGCCGCATGTCGTCAGAGAGGAAGTCCATCTGGGCTCACAGCCTCCATGGCTCGCGTTGAACAGCTTCAGTCCTACGGGGCGAACCCCCGAAGCACGGTCTCCACGACGCCGCGCGTGAGCCGCTCGTCGACGGGGCCTCCGGTGATGAGGAAGCGGTAGAAGAGCGGGCCGCCCAGCAGGTCCAGCGCCAGGTCCAGGTCCAGCCCCTTGCGCAGCTCGCCGCGCTCCACGCCCCGGTTCAGCACCTGTCTCAAGGCCTCGCGCCGCGCGGCGATGAAGCCGCCGCGGACCACCTGGGCGATGCGCTCGCTGTGGGCCATGGCCGCGACGAGCCCGGACAGGAGCGCCCGGGTGGCCGGGTCTTTGTACATGCCCCGTGCGTCGCGCATCATCGCGTTCAGGTCGCCGCCGGTGGTCCCCGTGTCCGGGACGAGGAGGGCGCGCATGAGGCGCTCCAGGGACTCCGCTACCAGTGTCTCCTTCGACGACCAGCGGCGGTACACCGTTGCCTTGCCCACGCTCGCGCGCGTGGCGATGGCGTCCATCGTCAGCGCGTCGTAGCCCACCTCGCGGATGAGGGAGATGGCGGCGTCCAGGATGGCGCCGTGCGCCTCCTCGCTCCTCGGCCGGCCGGGGCGGCGGACCTCGTCCGCCTCCGGGGCTTCCGCGGCGGCACGGCGGGGGCGCCGAGATACGAGACGACGTCGTTCCATAACTCCAAGCTAGGGGCCCGGGTTACGGAACGCAATCGTCTCGAAACCATGTGCTGGCTGCCCGACAGAGGGTGTCCCTCGAACCGCCCGCGCTCACGGGCGGCAGTTGCCGTCGTTGACGCACCCCCAGTTCTGTACCGGGAACACCTCGCCCGTCGTGAAGTCCACCTCGAACTGGTCCTTCTCCACCCAGCCGCAGTGCGCGGTGACGCGGCCCTGTCTGTGGACAGTCTCGGTCTCCACGTCGGTGACGACCTGGGCGTGCGAGCTCGTGCCAAAGCATCCGCTGTTCACGGTCATGATGGTGAAGCGGTGCTTGCCGACGCCGATTCCCCTCTGCTGCAGGCTGGCGACGAGGTCGCACTCACCGGCGCCGTTGCTGTTACCGCTCCGCCTGACGCCACAGATGGCGTTGTTCTTGTCGGTCGAGTCACCGAACCAGAGGTAGGTCTCGTCGTCGACATCACTCATGACGAGCTTCACCGGGCGGCAGAAGATTCCGTCGTCGACGGCGCCGTTGCAGTTGTCATCGACCCCGTTGCAGCTCTCGGGGATGCCGGCCAGGTTGCTGTCGGCGCCGTCGGTCGCGCCGTCGCAGTCATCGTCGGCGCCGTTGCCGCAGACCTCGGTGAGGGGTTGGCCGGGCACGCAGAGCGTGGCGCCATTGACGCACTGCTGGGTCGCGCGTCTCGCGCAGTCGCCGACACCGGCCGAGCAGCTGCCACCGAGGGTGACGCCGTTGTCCACCGTGCCGTCGCAGTCATCGTCCACGTTGTTGCACCCCTGGGCGACCTCGTCCCGGCGTGAGCGCGGCTGGCACTGCCACCCGGCGGCGCCGGCGCAGGTCTTCACGCCGTCGCGGCAGTAGCCGACCTGGCCCTCGGCGATGCAGGGCTCGGCGCTCGCGAGGCCCTGGTCGGGCGTGCCGTCGCAGTCGTCATCGATGCCGTTGCAGGCCTCGAGCTGGCGCTCGACGGTCTGCTTGCAGACCACCCAGCGGTCCTTCGAGCCGAGGACGCCGCGGCTGCACGGTCCGAGCTGCTTGGGGTCGACGTCGCAGGACGTGGGCGGGACGTCCGCGGTGACGAGGCACCTACCCGTGGCGCGGTCGCAGGACTGCTCGGGGCGACAGTCGTGCGGCGTGGTGCAGGCCGCCGTGGGCCCGGTGATGGGCACGCAGCGGTGTGAGACGCACTGGTTCCCCGCCGGGCACTCGGCGGGGCCTTTGCAGATCGTGGGCGACAGGACGCACACGTTCGAGACCGGGTCGCAGCGGAGGTCGGCCGCGCCCGCCAGGCAGTCGGCGTCGGTCACGCAGGGGATGCGGTCGTCGAAGTAGAGGCTCGCCACGACAAAGGCGTCCTTGGCCTGCTGGCCCAGGGCACCGGTTGGCGCGAAGATCTCGCACTCCACCGAGAGGTCCTTGAGCTTGAAGGCGCGCTCGTCGGCGTCGGGGAGGTTCGCTGGTTTGCCGCGGCGGCCCGATGGGGCGGCCTCGCGGAAGCGGAGGCTGGCCTGGGTCATGTTCGCGCAGACGGCCGTGCCGGTCGGAATCTGGTGGTTCGGCGCGCCGATGAGCGCGATCGGCTCCGCGAGCACGGTCGCCGAGAGGCCTGACCCGGCGACAATCACCGTCGTGAAGGCCACCGCGGGCCAGCGCCGCGCCGACGCCTCCAGCTTGAGGAACGCCAGCACCGCGCCGATGAGCGCGATGGCGGCGAGGAGGCCGGTGACCACGCGCACGATGACGACGTTGACCGTGAGCGTCACCTTGCCGACGAGGTCATCCCCCACGCGGCTGAGGCGCTCCAGCGTCGGGCGTATCACCGACTGCACGGTCGCGTGGGTCTGCTTGAGGAGCTGCTCGCGTTGCTCCTCGAGCTGCTTCGTCGTGAGGAGAATCGTCGCCGCGCCGTCGGCGGTCAGGTTGTTCTGGAGCGTGGCAATCGTTCCCTGGAGGCGGGTGATGCTGCCCTGCAGGTTGGACCCCGTGTCCTGCTGGAAGTTGGTGACGCTGACGCGCATCTTGTCGGCGCTGCGGTCGAGCTGGGCGACAAGCTCGTTCAGGTTCGCGATGGAGAGGGCGAGGGTCTGCTGCAGCTCCTGGGAGAGCTTGCCGCGCTCGCGGGCGAACGTCTCGGAGAGGCCGTTGACGCTGCCGGACAGCTCGTTCGTGCTCTTGTCGAGTTGGGCGAGGATCTTGTCGCGGTCCTGGTCGTTGATGTCGATCCAGTCCTTGCAGGCCGGGAGCATGAGCGCCGCGGCGACGAGGACGATGAGCCGGAAGGTGGAGGCGTTCATCCTCGAATCACTACCGAGGCCGCTCACCGCCCTCCATGGTCATTTTTGTCCGGGAGGCGCGGTCCCGAGCTTCTTCAGCAGCTCCTTGCGTGACCTCACCCCCAGCTTGCGCATCGCACGGCGCAGCCTGCTCGCGGCCGTCGAGAGCGGGATTCCAAGCTCGTAGGCGATGTACTTGAACGAATGGCCCAGCGCGGCGAGCCACGCGACGTCGCGCTCGTCGGGGGTCAGCTCGAGGATGCTGTTGCCGTGATGCAGCGGGTTGCGTCTGGCGAGCAGATAGCGGCGTCCATCGCGCTCCGTCGAGTCGATGATGGTCCAGCGTCCCCGGACCAGCGCCGTCCATGCGCGCAGCGCGTCGTCGGGGGCCTCGCGACGCATCCGCCCGCGCGCTCGCTCGGAAGCCAGCACCGCATCGACCAGTGACTCGCGCGCCCGGCTCGTGCACGCGTCGCCGGTGGCATGAAGGAGCTTGCCGTCGCTCCGGAGGACGGCTTCGGTCTCCGGGTCGTCGGCGCACGGGGCCAGCGCCGTGCGCAAGCGCAGCGCCGCGCCCAGGTGCGCTCCAATCAGCCCGAGCGACCGGCCATCACGGTGTGGGAACGGCTCGTGGCTGGCTCCGCTCTCTTGTGTTCGACGCGGGAAGCACAACATCAGCGAGCGCCGCGTCGGTTCGCCGCTGACCAGCGCCCACATGGCTGGGAGCGCGCGGTCGCATTCACGAATGAGGGTGCGCTCCCGCCCTTCTGTGCCGCGTGCGAGCCGCGTCATCCGGTATTCCGAGTTGCCGACGAACTCGGTGGGCGCGAGGACCCGGTGCGCGAGCGCCAGCGGGAGGCTCTCGGTGACGGCACGGACCGCACGCGCGTGCTCTTCGGCTGCCTTCATGCTCGCGAGCGCGGTGACGCGCGTGGCCGCGCCTGCTTCGACCGTCAAGGCGATGGTGCCGCCGCCCACGTCGAAGCGGGAGGCCGCGGCGACGAGCCCGTCGAGCCAGCGGCGCTCATCCGGCTCCCACGTGTACGCCGCCTCGACGACGCGGATGGGGTCAGTGCGCGCGGCCACGCGTCGTTCCGAAGCGCTGGATCAACTCATAGCGCGAGGCGGCGCCGAGCTTGCGCAGCACGCTCGCGACCTGGTTCGCCACCGTGCGCACCGAGGCTCGCCGAGCACGCGCGATGTCGGCGTTGGAGGCGCCGGACACGAGCAGCTCGAGGACGTGGCGCTCGGACTGCGTGAGGTCGGCCCCACGCGGACGGTCGACGTCCCAGGCGAACACCGCGAACTGCTCACCCTCCAGCTCCAGGGAGTCGACGGACAGCCGCGGCGGCCCATGCTGCTCCAGCTGTTCGAGGTCCTTCGACATCCGCGATCGACCCATGTGTCATCCCCCTGAAGACCCGCTCGGGATTCGAGCCCGCGCCCCCACAGCGCGCGTACGCTAGGTCACTCGGAGTGAAGCCCCAAGTCAATCGCCCGTGGCATGCCTGGACAGGCCCGCGACGTGCCTAGTCCTTCTCCTCCTGCAGCTCGTTCAGGTACGCGAGGATGGCGTCCACCTCGGCGTCGGCGAGCATCTCGTCGGTGAAGGCGGGCATGGAGCCGACGCCCTGGCGTATCTGCGTGCGCATGGCGAAGGACGGCAGGGGCTTGTTGTTGATGCTCGGCCCCAGGCCTCCCGAGCCGCCCGGGTGGCACTGGTTGCAGTGGCGCATGAAGAGGACGCGGCCCTCCTGCTCCTTCGCGGTGAACTCCCGAGGGGTGCCGAAGGCGGGCCCCCGGCGCGAGGGGCCACAGGCCGCCAGGGCGGCGAGGGACAGCACGACGAGCGCGGCGGTCCTCATGGCTTCACCTCGGGCGCGGTGCGGGTGATGCGCCACAGCACCCCGGTCTTCTCGAAGGGGATGTAGACGCCCTTCGCCTTCACCAGCATGACGCCGTAGTCCACGATGTAGAGCGCCTTGCCGCTCGGGTCGAAGCGGGCGTCGACGGGGCGCTCCAGGCCCGCCTTGCCCAGCTTCGTCGCCGGACCGCCGCTGCCCTTGCTCTTGTTGGCGGCGAAGTCCTCGATGATGCCGTTGGACACGTCCACCCGGACGACCTTGTAGCCCACGGGCGCCATCGTCTCGCCCGTGTCCGGGGACTGGTCGCCGAACTGGGCGACGAAGGCCTCGCCCACGTGGCCGAACTCCGCGCTGCGCGAGAAGTCCAGGCGGTTGGAGGACGAGTGCACGCCGAACAGGGCCACCGGCTGCGGCGGGGTGCCCGGCGGCTCCTGGAGGACGCGCTTGGGCACGTCGCCTCCGGGGACCTTGAACCACTCCTGGTCCACCGGCTTGCCACCCGCGAAGTCCGGGAAGCCGTACCACGCGCCCTGCTGCACCTCCCACAGGTAGTCCGCGACGCCGAAGAGCGGCCGGCTGCCGCGCACGTCGTGCCCGTTCTCCGTCACGTACAGGCGGCCGTTGGGCGCGAAGGCCAGGCCGAAGGGATTGCGGAACCCCCAGGCCACGAGCTCCGGCGCGGTGGAGTCCGGGACGAGGCGGTACACGGCGCCGGTACACGGCATGGTGCCCTTGATGACCTGGCCCGGCTGCGTCTCCGTGCCGAAGGGGACGAAGGCCCCCGTGCTCACCCTGGCCGTATTGGGGGCGAGCGGGTTGTCGCTGGGGTAGTTGACGCCAGCGAGGGTGATGTCGCGGCAGGGCAGGTCATGGAAGGCCGGGTTGCGCTTCAGCCAGCCCATGCTCGCGTTGTCCGGGCCCACCACGCCCGAGTTCGTCGCCGTGCCGACGCTGAAGTAGAGCGCGCCGTCCGGCCCCACCGCGGGGCCGTTGGTGTGGTGGTCTCCCAGGCTGGGCAGGTTCGCGACGAGCGGGGTCGTCTTCCCGCCCGGGGTGATGCGGACGATGCGGCCTCCGCCCTGGACGCCGCCCTCGGCCACGTAGAAGGCGCCCTGGTGGTATGTGACGCCCGTCCATGGCGGGTGCTCGCCCCTGGCCACCTCGGTGAGGGTGCCGTCAGGGCCGACACGCACGAGGCGGGACTGGGCGAAGTCCTCGCCGTAGCTATAGCCGGACTCGGTGACGTAGGGGGTGCCGTCCTCGTCGAAGGCCACGCCGGTGGGGTAGGTGAGGCCGGTGGCGACGACCTCGATGCGGTAGCCCTCCGGCAGCGCCACGTCCGCCGGGTCCACGCGCCGGGGCGGTTTGAAGTCCGTCGAGCCGCCACCTCCGCCCGCGAAGAGGCGGAAGCAGCCAGGAAGGAACAGCAGCGCGCACGCCGCCAGGAGCGGTCTTGCGAAGGGCAGGAGTCGCATACGCGGGGAGAGGTCTCGGGTGGAAGAGGGGTGAGACGCCCCGACGCTACGACGGTGGTTGCTCCCGCGACGGCCTCACGGAGCGAACTGTCCGCGGGCCGTCATTCGTGGGTGGAGCCGGTCCGCGCGCTCAGTACCGCTCGAAGACGAAGGTGAGGACTTGATGCGGCGTCGGCCCGAAGGTGAGGCGCAGGAAGCGGTCTCCGGCGGGGGCAGGGAACTTCACGACGTGCGTAATCGCGGGGAGGCAGACGGGCGCGGCGGGCTCCCGCGTAGAGGCGAGCAGCTCCTCCCCCTCCGTCGTGTCGTGCACCGCTACGTCGACGGACTGGTTCAGGTACAGCGCCACCGTCTGGTCCTCGTCGGGGAACGTCACCACCTCCGTGTAGCCCTGGAAGGACGCGCCATTCGCCGGCAGCGTCAGGCGGTAGTAGGCGTGACCCGAGTCCGTGGCGGGCATGGAGCCCGTCGGCGCGCTGCCCGCGGTGACGTCCACCGTCGGGTTGACCAGCGCGTGGGTGCAGGCGTGCTCGACGTCGGCGCTGCGCCGGCCGGTGGTGAAGTCCAGCTTCCCGTCGCCCAGCCCCGCGTGCGTCGTGCTCACCGGCTGGCCCGTGGCGCTCTTCAGTCCCGTCACGTCCAGCGAGTACCGGTTCTCCTGCTCCAGCGGCGGCAGGTCCGACTCCGGCCGGGGGATGGCCACCGTCAGCGTGAGGCTGTCCTGGGACCAGGTGCCCGTCAGCGCGCGCGGCGCATTGGCCGGGGTGGTGACGTCCGTCAGCGTCACCTGCGCCGCGGTGGGGTCCATGGGCTCGCTGAAGGTGAGCGTGACGACCTTGCGCAGGGCCAGGCTCTGCTCGCCCTCCTTGTACAGCTCCACGGGCAGCACGCTGGTGGCGCCCTCGGCGGGGGTGGACGCGGTGACGTGAGGCCGGGGCGCCGCCGTCCCATGCACGTTGAAGTGGAAGGTGAGCGGTGACGCCAGCCGGTTGCCGGCCGCGTCCTCGAAGTCCGTCTCCACCGTGACCTGGACGCGCGCGCCCGGAGGCAGCGCTTCCACCGGCTGCACGGTGAAGGCGTTCGCCTGCCACGTGCCCGAGCCCAGCGCCCGCGACGCGCCGTCCACCGCCACGCGCACGGTGCCGGCGCCGGACTTCATGGGCTCGCTGAAGCGCACGGTGATGGCGGCGGTGGCGGCCACGTGGGCTTCGTCTGCCGCGGGGGTGGTGCCCGTCACGGTGGGGGGCGCCGTGTCTCCCGCGTCCGGCTGCGTGCCCGCGTCCGGGGTGTCAGGCGAGTCATCGTTGCAGCCAGTCAGGGCGAGGATGGCGCAGGTGGCGAGCAGGGCGGTGGCATGGACGAGGCGCATCGTTGGTACTTCCTCCAGGATGAGTCATGGAAACAGCGGTGCCGGAGCGCCCTCGCGTGGGAAGGCGCTCCGGCGGGCGGGCCCGCTGGCCCACCCGGGACAGGTCCTGTCAGGGAGTCCCGACCCGGCTGCAACCCGGGCCATGCGTGACTCCCGAAGAGCGGACCCGGTCCCCAGGAGCCAGGCGCCCGTCAGGAGGCAGCGCCGAGGCCGAGCAGTCCGGCCCCGGCGGACACGCTGCTGAGCAGGCTGCTAGCAGTTGAAGATGTTCGGGTCGTTGTCGTTGCAGTCGAAGCGCCGGTCGACGTAGCCGGACTGCGGCTCGCAGGCGGTGAGGACGGAGTTGGTGCTGGTGCCATACGTGTCGCCGTCCGCATCGCGGTACCAGCGGACGCGGTTGTCATCCAGGTACTCCGGCACCAGGCGGACCTGGTTCCCGGCGACGGGCCCCATGGCCAGGATGTACGTGCTGCCCACCGTCAGGTCGTAGGTGACGACCTTCGACAGCCCGCAGCTGGACGTAATCGTCTCGTTGATGCCGGGCGTCACGGTGGTGCCGCCGGAGGTGAGCAGCGTGAAGGTCGCCGAGGGCGACAGATAGAAGGACACGGACTCCGTGGTGTCACCCGCGACGGTGGCCGTGGGGACGTACGTCACCGAGCCCTCCGCGCCCGCCGGCAGGGTGATGGTGTAGTGCATGTGCTTCGTGCTCACGGACGGCGCGGTGGTGACGCGCGTGGCGCTGGCCGTCCTGTTCAGGTTGCTGGCGCCGTTGTTGTAGTGGACGCACGCGTGGTCCGTCATGGCCGTGTCGTCCACCGACGTGCAGTTCGCCGGCAGCTCCTGCTCCTGCGACGTGAGGGACTCCAGCTCGGCCTCGTCCATGGGGCCGCACGCGGCCAGCGAAAGACTCAGCAGCGCACCGCAGAGGTTCCGGTTCATCAGCTTCATTTGGGGGTTCCTTTCGTGAGCCGGGGCTCATCGCGCCCGGTGCCCGCATCAATTGATCAAACGCAATTGAGTTGCAATAACGGCGCGGTCATTTCCAGGTCTCGCGGGCGCGAAGCGGTGTGGCTCAGGGCAGGTGTTCGATGACCATGCCGAGCTCCGGCAGGGACGTGGGGCCAATCTCGAGCGTGTACTGGACGCGGTCCGTCAGCTCGTAGCCGACCATGTGTTTGAGGGCCGAGCAGTGGTCGTCGGTGGCGCGGGTGCCGGCCGGGGTGACGGGGGTGTTGATGGCCGTCTCCACCAGGGTGATGGGGATGTCCGGGTTGCCGAGGTAGACGACGAAGTTACCGGTGGCGAAGGCCTTGTAGCTGAAGGTGCCCACGTACTGGCCCCCCTCCGGGAGCAGCTTCACCGTGTAGTACGTGTGGAAGTCGTCCACGCGGGGCTGGCGGGTGGTGGAGGCGCTGACGGTGACGAAGGGGCCGTTGGTGACGTGCCAGCAGGCGTGCTCGCCGTTGTCGCCGAAGCTGAAGCCGGCGCTGGGGACGTAGTCCGGGTCCGTCTCGCAGGCCAGCCCCTCGAGGGTGGCGCGGTAGCCCTTGTTGCAGTGGCACCAGTCGCCCGTGGGCTCCCGGTGGATGTGGCCGTTGGGCTCGCAGGGGTCCGAGGGGCCCGCGTCCTCCGGTGGAGGCTCGATGGGAGCGGGCTCGTCACCGCTGCAGGCGGAGAGTGCCAGGGCGCACGCGGCCACGGCGAGGACGCGGAGGGATGGAGACATGAGGCCCTTCCTAACCGGAGCCTCGCTTTAAATGCAACTGTGATGCATAAGCATCGGTGTGGATTGAAATTGAACAGCATGCACGGGCCCGCGGCGCGGGCGGCCCTCCGCGGGCCCGTGCCCCTGGAGGGAGGGGTCTACTCCTCGTGGTGGTGGCCAGCCTCCTCGACGACGAGCCTGAACTGGGCGTTGCCCGGCGTCAGGGAGAGGAACTGGAGGTGGTACTCGGTGCCGCCCTCGACGTCGGCGAGGATGCCGGTCTTCAGGCTGGAGCAGACGGTGGAGGGCACGTTGTAGCGGCACTCACGGGCGACCTCGGTGCCGGTGGCGGCCTCGAAGATGCGCAGGCCGCGGTGGCGCGAGACGAGGAAGGCGAGCTCACCGGACTCCTCGGGGATGAAGGCGAGCCGGCCACCCCAGCCGCAGTAGTTCGTGGGGGGCAGGGTGACGTTGTACGCCGTGTGGGGGGCGCTGACGTCCACGAGCACCGGCGCGCCCAGGGCAGAGGCGGTGACGGCCTCGAAGGGGCCCAGCTCGGCGTGGATGCAGGCGTGCTCGACCACCTCCTCCAGCTCGACGGGGTCGCAGGCGGCGAGCAGCTGCGCGCCCTGCGTCTCCAGGGAGGCCTCGGGGGCGGGGGTGGGCTCCGGGGTGGACTCGCCGGCGGGGGTGCCGCAGCCGGCGAGCAGGGCGGCCGCGCCGGTGGCGAGCAGGGACTTCTTGAGCAGGTTCTCCAGCTTCATGGTGTTGACTCCTGGGTGGGGACTTCGTGGGGGACTGCGGCTACGACAGGTGTGGAGGCGGGCCTCAGGGCGCGTCCGGGCGGAGGACGACCCACGAGGCGACGACCTCGCCCGAGGCGAGGCGCTCGGGCGGAAGCTGGAGGTGGGCGCTCGCGGTGCCGAGCCTCAGCTCCGCGGTGCCCTGGAAGGCCACGTCGAAGGAGGCCGCGTCCGGGAAGGTGACGCGCGACACGCAGCCGGCGGCGAAGCAGCGGGGAGGCTCGGCGCGCACGGGCAGCACGTCCTCGTCGACGCGGGTCTTCCAGCGCTCCAGCGCGGCGCGAGCGTCCTCCGTCCAGGGCTCGCCGCTGGCTCCCGACGCCGCCAGCTCCGCGAGCACCGCGGCCCGGCGGGCCTCCGGCGTCGGGTAGTCACCGCGCAGGGCCTTCACCAGCCGCAGCCGGGGTTCGGAGACCTGGCGACGCTCGCGAGGCAGCGCGGACCCTGGAGGCGGCCTCGGCGCGTCGAGGCCGCTGAGGTCCGCGGGAGGGGAGGCGGGGTGCTCGGGCGGTGGGATGGAGGCGCCCCGTGCCTGCTGCCGCGGTGTCGTGGGTGGCGGGGCGGGAGCGGCGTGCGTGTCCGGTGTCTCCGCCGTGAAGTCATGAGGTGCGGAGGCCATGGGCGCCTCGACCACCCGTGGCTCGAGGGGGCGGTGGAGCCAGGCCGTCGCCAGCGCCGACAGCAGGAGGCCGGTGCCTCCCACGCTCCAGATGAGCCTGCTCATGACGTGTCTCTCCCGGTCCGGGCGCCAGGGGTCGCGAGAGCACCCGTCATGGGGACGTGTGCGGAGCACCCTGGAGTGCGCCCGCAATATGCAATTCAGATCTAATAGTAATCAAGTTGCATTTACGAGGCGGAGCCCTGGCGTGGTGCGTTGGTGCGGGAGGTCTTCATCAGGGGTGGGTGTGCTGAGATCTTGCTTGTTTCTTACGTTTCAAGAACGTTGATTGCCCGTAAGGCCCGGAATCCGTTAGGACGGAGCGTGAGTGCGGCCGTCCCCCTCGGCCGCCCCTCCACTCCGAGGTGCCCGAATGAGACGGCCGTCCTTCTTGTCGCGCGCGGTGGTGTTGCTGGTGGTGCTCTGCGTTCCCACGCTGGCGCAGGCGGCGTCCTACCTGCGGGTGGTGAGCTGGAACCTGCGCCACGAAGGGTGGTCCGCGGAGCAGACGTACCTGGATGACGCGAAGCAGCTCTGGAACCAGTTCGGTGCGAACAGCACGTCGAACAACGGCTGTGACCTGGTGTTCCTGCAGGAGGTGATGAACGCCAGCGTGATGCCCGCGATTGCCCAGGCGCTCACGCAGGTGTCCGGCGTGTCGTGGAGCTACGCGCAGACGCCGCTCATCGGCCGCTCGTCGTACAAGGAGATGTACGCGGTGCTGTACCGGACGGACACGGTGTCGCTGCTGTCGTCCACGGTGTACAGCGACACGGGCGACAAGTTCGAGCGCGAGCCGCAAATCGTGAAGGTGCGCCACACGCCCACGGGCGCGGACTACACCTTCATCAACTGGCACGCCATCTGGGGCACCGCCGCCGAGCGCGACGTGGAGGTGCGCAACATCGACACGGTGTTCAAGTCGGTGCAGGACGGCAGCGGCACGGACCAGGACGTCATCCTGCTGGGCGACCACAACATGGCCTGCACCGGAGCGTCGTGGACGGAGCTGGCGGGGCTGGCTCCAGCGGTGTCGTGCCGGCTGGACGTGGCCACCACCATCAACCTGAGCGGCGCCTTCGTCAGCGCGTATGACCACTTCTGGATGCAGAACACGTACGTGACGGAGTTCTCCACGGTGGGCCGGGACTACATCGCCAACATGTCTGACTTCGTCACCCGGCTGGCGGACCACGCGCCCGTCTACCTGTCCCTGTACTCCAGCAGCGACACGGATTGAGCCGCACGGGCCGCACAGGCCGGTGGATCCGGGGCGCCGCGCTCGTGGTGGTCGGGCTCGCGCTGTGGTGGGGGCTTGCTCCGGAGGAGGAGGCTCCTTCCTCGCCCGCGCGTCCTTTGCCCGTTGCCGGTGTGGAGACAGCGATGTCGGAGGTGCCGCGCGTGCCCGAGGTCGCGGTGCGGCCCTCGCCGGGGGGCCTCCGGCTGCGCGCGGTGCTGGAAGGGGAACGTCCATTCCAGGGTGAGGCCCGCGTGGGCGCGGCGTTCATCTCCGAGGCGGACCGGCTCACGTGGGAGGAGGCGAAGCGCGAGGGCGGTGGCGGCGCGGGGCCCTCGCGGCTGGAGGACCTGGCCAATGTGGCGGAGTGGCGGCCGGCGACGGTGACGCCGTCCGCCTCGGGCGGGACGCTGGGGCCGGAGCCGGTGCCGGTGGCGCCACGTTACCGGCTGCTGGCCTGGGAGCCGGATGGGACGTTCTGGTGGGGCGATGTGGTGCCGGAGGCGGGAGCGCTGGAGCGGCGGCCCACGGCAGCGGTGCCAGCGACGGGTGGGGTGGCGGGACGGCTGTCTTCTGATGCTCCTGCGTCGAGGGTGGTGGACGCCGGTGTGTTGCGAGCGCGCCGGCCCACGGGAGTACGGGTGCGGCTGGCCGGTACGCGGCCGGAGCACGGGCCCTTCTTCGTCCGGGTTGAGCGCATCGTGGACGTGGACCCGCGCGGCGCCGAGCGCGCGAGCGAGCTGCTGCCGGTGGTGCGCCATGTGGCTCCCAACGTGGCCGCTGCGCTGAGCGAGGGCACGCCCCTTCCGCTGTCTGCCAATGGGGACACCGCGCTGCTCCCGCTGCCGATGGACCCGGCGGTGCGGCTGTGGCTCCGGAGCGCTTCCGGTCAGGAGGGCGCACCGGTGGAGGTGCCGCTGCGCGAGGGGCGTGTGGAGACGGTGGTGCTGGACGTGCATGCACTCTTCCCGGGCGGGGTGGGGAGCACGGTGACGCTGCGGGGGCGCGTGGTGCTGGAGGGCTCGGCCACGGCGCCTCCGGGGGCGCGGCTGGTGGGGCCGGACGGACAGGACGTGGCGCTGACGCCGGAAGGACGCTTCACGGTGGAGGCGCTGCCTTCGTGGAGCCCGTCTCGGTTCACCGTGCAGGTGGTGCCTTCCGGCTCGGGGCGTCCGCTGGCGCCGGAGTGGCAGGCCTTCGAGTTCTCCCCGAAGGCCGGTGTGTCCGACGCGGCGGTGACGTGGCGCGTGCCGGTGTACCGGTGGCTGGTGCTGCGCATGGATGGCCATGCGCGCGCGCTGCTCCAGGAGCGGTCTCGGCGGCCGTATCCGGTGTTCGTGCTCCAGCGGCGCGGCACGGAGGGACGGTGGCTCACGCACTCCGCCGAGGTCTTCCATGAGGAGGAGCGGGGGATGGCCGTGTCCCTGCTCGAGGCCGGGACGTACCGCGTGCTCGCCGCGACGTCACCCTACGAAGTCCATGCGAGCACTTCGGCGGAAGTGAGCGCGGATGGCGCGGAGCGCTTCGTCACCTTGCGGATGGACGAGGGCGGCGTGGCCTGCGAGGTGCGCGTCACCTCGGCGGGGGCGCCCGTGTACGGCGCGTATGTCACCAGCACCGGGGTCCTGGGCTCGCTGCCGCCCGCGCGGGGCCGCACGGACGCGGAAGGACGGTGGCGGCTGGGCCGCGTGCTGGCGGACTCACTCCACGTCGAAGTCGAGGCGGAGGGCCATGCCCCCTGGATGGGAGAGGCTGTCTCGGAATGCCACACCTCCGGAGTGGTGGAGGTGCGGCTGTAGCACCGGGCCCCAGGTGTCGAGGCCCGGTGTGGATGTCACGACTCCGAGGCGAACGTCAGGCCGCGTTGGCGGTGATGACGGGGGGAGGCTCGGCGCGCGTGAGCCTCGGGCGCGGCGCACTGGGCCGCTCCGACACGTCGGAGGCCTCGGCCGTCTCGGGCTCCGGCTCGGTGCCCTCCTCGGTGGCCAGCTCCTCCGCGCGGTTCCAGCAGCCCATCGCCTCCACCCAGCCCTCCAACATGTCCACCAGCGCGCTGCGCTGCTCACCGGCGAGCGGCAGCAGCAGCTTCGCCATCCGCTCCTGGACCACGTTGTCGGCCTGCTCCGCGAGCGCCCGCCCCTGCTCGGTGAGCCGCACCCTCACGCGACGCCGGTCATGCCGCACCGAGCGCTCACGCTGGACGAGCTTCGCGTCCTCCAGCCGGTCCAACAACCGGCTGAGACGGGGCAGCGCAATGCCTCCCAGTCTGTCGGCGAGCACGTTGACGGGCAGGAGGCTCTCCGCCTTCAGCCACCACAGCGCCTGTACCTCCATCGGGTCCAGCTCCGTATGGGGCAGCGAGCTCAGGGGGCTGTTCAGCGCGCCGCAGCGCGCTACGTCGATGATGAGATTCCTCAACCGCGCGACCTGCACTCGCACTTCCATCGAGAGCTCGGACATCTTCATCGCCTCCGTCTCTCGGGCGCCGTGTCCCCTCCGGCCGAGGGAGGTTGGCAACCCGTCATCGAGGGGGCACACGCCCCGGCTGAGCAACTCAACGTCCGGCATCAATAGGCATATCGGAGCCATCTCGATTCTCCGGAAACCGTCGCGGCGGATCACCCAACCCGCGACGTGTTTCCTCCTTCCCGGCGGACGCTGGAAATCCCCGCGGGGCCTTCCCGCCGTCCCATCGGATGTTCACCGGCAGTCACAAGCCGACCCGGCAGGCCAGCCACAAGGCGGAGCCCCGCGTTGGCGCCCGGGCACCGCCCCCGTCCTCCACGCCGGGAGTGTCCCGCGCCGGAGCGTCCCTACCCTTCCCGAGAGGTGACGGGGGGCGGCACACCATGGCGCGCACGTTGGGCCTGGGGGATTCGGGGCCCGAGGTCCAGCGGCTCCAGCAACTGCTCACGCGGCGGGGCTACGTCGTGAGTCAGGACGGCGACTTCGGAGCGGCGACGCACTCGGCGGTGCGCGCCTTCCAGGCGCAGAACCTGGGCCCGGACAGCGAGCCGCTGGTGGTGGATGGCGGGGTGGGGCCCCTCACGTGGTGGAGCCTGACGCACCCCCGGCCCTTCCTGATGGAGCCGCCACCCATCGACTTCACGCAGATGCCCCTGCCGGAGCTGGGCGGCAGCGCGCGCGGGCGGCATGCGCTGTCCATGGCGCTGGGCGAGCTGCGGGCGGGCGAGGAAGCCGCGACGTCGATTCGCAAGTACCTGCGCGACCTGGCCCCCGAGGGCAGCTCCTGGTGCGCCGGCTTCGTGAGCTGGTGCTTCTGGCAGGACCCGGCGGGCCCGCCCTTCCCGTACACCGTCAGCGCGCGCCGCCTCTTCGGCGAGCTGGGGC
The DNA here is from genome assembly GCF_024198175.1 of Pyxidicoccus xibeiensis. Taxonomy (NCBI): domain Bacteria; kingdom Pseudomonadati; phylum Myxococcota; class Myxococcia; order Myxococcales; family Myxococcaceae; genus Pyxidicoccus; species Pyxidicoccus xibeiensis. The sequence goes on along the minus strand of NZ_JAJVKV010000004.1, from coordinate 700,247 downwards.
AGCGCGGCTGGGCGCACCTGTCCGGGGAGCACTACACGCCCGAGCCCGGGGACCTCGTCGTCTGGTCCAAGGGCGACCAGGACGAACCGGAGGACCACATCGGGCTGGTGCACCACGTGGCCTACGGGATGCTCTACACGGTGGAGGGCGGCCACGGCCCGCGCGTGCGGGGCTTTGGCTACCAGCTCAGCGTCATGGACCGGCTGCTGGGCTACGCGCAGGTGCCCGGGCCCTGAAGCGGCACCCGGGCTCAGGAGGCGCGCGTCAGCTCCCGCTGGCCTTGCGGTGGGCCTTCGCCTTGGCGTGCGCCTTGTCGAAGCCCTCGTAGAAGCGCACGGCCTGCTCGCCCACCATCTGGATGTGCTGGTTGTTGAAGTACGCGGTGATGGGCGCGGCGACCAGCGGCATGGCCCGCCCCACCGTGTGCAGGCCGCCCTTCTCCAGCAGGATGGCGGCCAGCTTCCCCAGCACCTTGGGCCCCGCGCGGTGCAGCGGGCCCAGGCCGTTGGCGTAGCCGAACAAGTCCAGCATCTCCCCGCGCGCACGCTCCGTCTTGAGGTTCACCTTGTAGAGGGTGGCCACGTCCGTGAGCAGGATGATTTGCAGGTACGCCATGAAGACGAGGTCCGCGGGCAGGGCCACGAGGCCGAAGACGCCGCTCACCCCGCCCACCATGCTGGCGAGGTTCTTCTTCTCGTCGATGAGGCGCTGGGCCAGCTCGCGCGGCTGGGCGTGGGGGTAGCGCTTCTCCAGCTCGGCCACCCGCACCCGGGCGCGCGCCACCTCCTGCATCACCACGTCCGACAGCCGCGCCGAGCCAAGCTTCTTCAGCTCGCCGGGAGTCAGCATCTTCATGAAGGCCAGCCGCTCGGCCACGCTGTCGTAGAAGCCCATCCGTTCACGCTCCCTTTCCGCCTGCCCTCTAATAACCCCGCTCGGACAGGTAGAGGTCCACCAGCGCGCCCTCCTCGTACCAGGCGTGCCGCATCTCCACGTTGAACCAGCGCGAGTCCGGCTTGGCCCCGCGCACCTCCAGCTTCACCTGGTTGGGCGACGTGTCGATGACGGCCGCGCGCGCCTTGCACGCATAGCCGGGCTCCTCGCCGTAGCCACCCTCCAGGCACACCTCGTCGCCGACGGAGAGCCGGCGCGTGTACTCGGTGGCCAGGTACAGGGCCTCGTCACATGACGACCGGGCGCCGGACTGGCCGTGCGCCACGCAGCGGTCCTTCTGCGGCGCCTTCACGACGGGGATGGTCGCATAGAGCGGATCCTCGTCGTTGGGGTTGGGACGGAAAGAGCCCATGGCCGAACACCCCGAGAGCACCAGCAATGCCAGCGCGCTGGCTCCCGCCCACATCCGCCTCATCGTATGAACGCCTCCGGGGCCTGCCGCCCCTCCTGTAAGGATGGGCGGAGCATGGCAAAAGGCGCCCGGTGGGGCAAAGCGGCGGGCTTCAGGCCGAGCGGCGCTGGGGGCCCGGAATCTCTTCCGTCAGCCCGGGGACGATGCGGTTCTTGCCGTCCACGAAGACGACGGTGGGCTTCCACCCGGCCAGCTCCGCCTCTTCCACTTCCGCGAAGGTGGCCAGAATCACCAGGTCGCCGGGCTGGTTGAGGTGCGCCGCCGCGCCGTTGATGCAGATGACGCCGCTGCCGGAGGGGCCCTCCAGGGCGTACGTCTCCAGGCGGGTGCCCCGGGTGACGTTCCAAACCGCCACCTTCTCGTAGGGGAGGATGTCGGCGGCGCGCAGCAAGTCCCGGTCGATGGTGACGGAGCCCTCGTAGTCCAGGTCGGCCTGGGTCACGGTCGCGCGATGAATCTTGGACTTGAAGAGGATGCGGCGCATGTCGGATGCCTGCAGGGGTCCAGGGGGACGACCCACCGTAACGTCAAGGGCGCCCCGGGACAACCCCAGGGTTCAGTCCTCTCCGCCTGGAGTGCAAGCAGGCTTCACTTGGCGAAGTTCAGGAGTTGGCTGAGGTTGAGCGGGACGGCCTGGGCGTCCGACGTCAGCTTGCCGTCCAGGCTCACCTGGGCCTTGCCGCCCGAGCGCAGGGCCATGGCGGCGCCGGCCACCTTCAGCAGGTTGATGGTGAGCGGCAGGGTGACTTCCTTGGAGCCGCTGCCGTCGAGCAGGCCCAGGTTGCCTGTGGACAGGGTGCCCACATCCGCGCCGGCCACCTTGAGCGCGCCCTGAATGCCGGCCACGGGCAGGGGGAAGCTGTTGCGGTTCTTGATGGACAGCGGGAACTCGATGGTCGCGCTGGTGCCGCTGACGCTCTTGATGCGGGGCGCCTGGAAGGAGACCTGCGGAATCTTCGGAACTTCGAAGGTGCCCTCCTTGGACAGGGGGAAGTTGAGGACGCCGATGGGCGTCTTGACGCCCACGCTGCCCTCGGCCTTGAAGCCGGCGCGGTCCTTGTTGAGGAAGGTCTCCACCACGGGGGCGATGTCCGCGAACTTCACGTTGGCGGGGAAGACGAGCTCGCTCTTGCCGTTGGCCTTGAGGTTGAGGCCCTTCTTCGGCTTGCCGGCCACCACCTGCTTGCCCTCGACGAAGAAGGAGTAGTCCACCGAGGCCAGGTCCAGGCCGAAGCCGTTGGGGTTGTTCACCTCGTACACGAGGTTGACGGTGGCGTCGGACAGGGACGCGTCCGCCAGCCGTGCCGTCTTGAAGGAGATGCTGGGCTTCTTGAAGGCCCCCTTCAGGAGGTTCTGGAGCGCGGCGCAGCCGCTCAGCGTGGTGAGGGAGAGGGCTGCCAGGACGAGGAGGGCGCGTTTCATCGTGGGCATGGGCGTATCACCGGACGTGCCAGGGCGGCGCGGGATTCAAAGACACGGCGGAGAGGGAGGTGTACCGCGTGACAGCGGTCGGGTGGTATGTGGCAGACCTCCCCGCACCATGATGGAGGCGCCTTGCCCGGGGTCCGGACACACATCCCCTCTGTTCCACCCGGTCCCCGCCGGGGGCTGGTCAGGCCCTTTCGGATGCTGGCCCTGGGGCTCGCGGCGCTGGCGCTGGCGTCCTGCTCGCGGGGGGAGCAGGGGGCCTCGGGCGGGCGGAAGCTGACGCTCACGCCCTGCCGGCTGGAGGGCCTGGCCTCCCAGGCCCAATGCGGCACCTACGAGGTCTTCGAGGACCGGGCCGCGAAGACGGGGCGGAAGCTGCCCCTGCGCGTGGTGGTGGTGCCGGCCCTGGCCGCCCAGCCCGCGGCGGATCCGCTGGTGCTGCTGGCCGGAGGCCCGGGCCAGGCGGCGTCGCGCGTGCAGGTGCTGATGGCGCTGGAGCGCATCCGCCGCAAGCGCGACATCGTCCTGGTGGACCAGCGCGGGACGGGGGACTCGAACCCGCTGGAGTGTGAGTTCCAGTCGCTGGAGGCGGGGCTGGCGGAGCGCTTCGCGGACACGAGCCCGGTGGCGCAGCTGCACAAGTGCCGCGAGGGCTGGGCCGCGGACGTGCGCCAGTACACCACGCCCATCGCCATGGATGACCTGGACGAGGTGCGCGCGGCGCTGGGCTACGAGAAAATCAACCTGTGGGGCGTGTCCTACGGCACGCGCGCGGCGCTGGTGTACATGCGCCAGCACCCGGAGCGCGTGCGCACCGCGATTCTGGATGGCGTGGCGCCCATGAGCCTGTACCTGCCGCTCAACGCGCCCCGCGACGGGCAGGCGGCGCTGGACTCGCTGCTGGCCCACTGCGCGAAGGATGCGACGTGCGCGAAGGCATACCCGGACCTGCGGCCGCGCACGGAGGCGCTGCTGGCGAAGCTGGAGGCGGCGCCCGCGCGCATCACCGTGCCGCACCCGCGCACCGGTGTGCCGGAGGCGCTGGTGCTGTCGCGCCGCGCCTTCCTGGCGGAGCTGTTCAGCCACCTCTACAGCCCGGAGATTGCGTCGCTGGTGCCGCTGATGCTCGACAGGGCCACGCGGGATGACTGGGCTCCCTTCGTCGCGCTCAGCGTGGGCCTGTCCGAGACCATGGAGCACACCGTCAGCCGGGGCCTGCACTACGCCGTCGTCTGCGCGGAGGACGCGCCCTTCTTCGACGCCGCGGCGGTGGAGCGCGAGGCGAAGGGCACCTGGTTCGGCCCGGACATGGGCCGGGAGATGCTGGACGTGTGCAGGGACTGGCCCCGCGCCGCGCTGCCCCCGGGCTACCGCGAGCCGGTGGCGTCGGACGTGCCCACGCTGCTGCTGTCGGGCGAGTTGGATCCGGTGACGCCGCCCGCGTGGGCCGAGGACGCGAAGCGCACGCTGAGCAAGAGCCTCCACGTGGTGGTGCCCGGCGTGGGCCACAACACCCTGGGCGCGGACTGTGCGCGCTCGCTGATGCAGCAGCTGCTGGAGCAGGGGAGCGTGGAGGGCCTGAAGCCCTCGTGCGGCCCGAGCCTCACCCGGCCTCCCTTCTTCACCTCCTTCGCCGGTCCGGTGCCCTGAGATGATTGAGGCGAAAAACCTCCACAAGCGCTTCGGGGCCGTGACGGCCGTGGAGGACGTGTCCTTCACCGCCGAGGACGGCGTGATTACGGGCCTGCTGGGCCCCAACGGCGCCGGCAAGACGACGACGATGCGCATGCTCTACACGCTGGTGCGGCCCGACCGGGGCACCGCGCTGGTGGACGGCGTGGACGTGGTGCAGCGGCCGGAGGACGCTCGGCGGGCGCTGGGAGTCCTGCCGGATGCGCGCGGCCTCTACCCGCGCCTCACCGCCCGCGAGCACGCGCGCTACTACGGCGAGCTGCACGGCCTGTCGGGCGCGGTCCTGGACCGGCGCGTGGACGAGCTGGTGGAGCTGCTGGACATGAAGGAAATCGCCGACCGGCGCACCGAGGGCTTCAGCCAGGGTGAGCGGGTCAAGGTGGCACTGGCGCGGGCGCTGGTGCACGGGCCTCGCAACGTGCTGCTGGACGAGCCCACCAACGGCCTGGACGTGATGAGCACCCGCGCGGTGCGCACGCTGCTGCGGCGGCTGAAGTCGGAAGGGCGGTGCGTGGTGTTCTCCAGCCACGTCATGCAGGAGGTGGCCGCGCTGTGCGACCGCATCGTCGTGGTGGCGCATGGCCGGGTGGTGGCGGACGGGACCCCGGACGCGCTGCGCGCAGCTACCGGCAAGGACAGCCTGGAGGAGGCCTTCGTGGCCACCATCGGCACAGACCAGGGGCTGATGCAATGAGCCGCCTGGCCATCACCGTCTTCCGCAAGGAACTCAAGGACCACCTGCGCGACAGGCGCTCGGTGCTCACCGCGCTGATGTTCCCGCTGCTGGGTCCCGTCGTCTTCCTGGTGATGTTCAACCTGCTGGCGTCCTGGTACCGGCAGGACCGGCCGCTCGAGCTGCCGGTGGTGGGGCGCGCCCATGCCCCCAGCCTGATGGCCTTCCTGGAGCGCTACGGGGCCACGCTGTCGGAGGCGCCCGCGGACTACGAGGCGCGCATCCGCGCGGGCACGCTGGACGTGGTGGTGGTGGTGCCGGACGACTACTCGGCGGAGTACTCCACGGGGCGCACCGCCGAGGTGCAGCTGGTGGTGGACAGCTCGCGCCAGTCCGCGCGCCACTCGGTGATGCGGGCGCGGCGGCTGCTGGAGGCGTATGCGCAGCTGCTGGGCAACCAGCGCCTGTATGCGCGGGGCATCGCCCCGGAGCTGGCCATCCCCGTGCGCGTGGACGAGCTGGACCTGTCCACCCCGGAGCGCACCGCCGCCGGCGTGCTGAACATGGTGCCGCTGTTCCTGGTGCTGGCCGCCTTCGCGGGCGGCATGCAGCTGGCCAGCGACACCATGGCTGGAGAGCGCGAGCGCGGCTCGCTGGAGCCGCTGCTGCTCAACCCCGCTCCTCGCGGCGCGGTGGTGTCCGGCAAGTGGCTGGCCACCGTGGCCATGGCGTGCGCGGCGGTGCTGCTCACGCTGGTGGCGTATCTGCTGGTGGTGCGCCGGGTGCCGCTGGAGGATTTGGGCGTGAAGGCCCGCTTCGACGCGCCCGCCGCCCTGGGCATGGCGCTGGCGGTGCTGCCGCTGACGCTGGCGGCCTCGGCCGTGCAGATGTGGGTTTCCACGTATGCGCGCTCGTTCAAGGAGGCGCAGACGTACCTGTCGCTGCTGATGGTGGTGCCCATGCTGCCGGGCATGGTGCTGGCCCTGTCTCCGCTGCAGACGAAGCCGTGGATGTTCGCGGTGCCGGTGCTGGGGCAGGAGTTGCTGGCCGGCGAGGTGATGCGCGGGGAGGTCCTGGGGCCGCTGCCCTTCATCATCGCCGCCCTGTCCAGCGTGGCGGTGGCGGTGGTGGCGCTGCGCTTCACCACCCGCCTGCTCGCCCACGAGCGCATCGTCTTTGGTCGGAGCTGAAGGTTCCCAGCCGGATGGAGGGCGCCCGCATGCGTCCTTCGTCGCACATCCCCGGGTAGTCCCGGGGACGGCAATGTCGCCGGGTCGCCCTTGCGTGACGACGCCGCATGACATCCGCGGGCGATTGGCCTCCAATGGGTGGAGATGATGCCCGAGCGCGAAGCCGTCCTGCTGCCCCCCGCCCCGGCCTCCGTGGCCACCCCGCAGGGGGAACCCCGATTCGGTACGTACCAGGGCGAGCTGCCCGAGGTGGACCTGCCCCGCCTGCAAGGCCGGTGGTCCCCCACGCGCACCACCCGCCTGCTCAAGCGCAAGCGGTGGCACTACACCTTCGCGGCCACGCCCGAGGTGGCGGCCCTCTTCGCCGTGGTGGACCTGGGCTACACGGCCAGCGCCTTCGCCGTTGCGCTGGACTTGCGCGAGCGCAAGCCGCTCTGTGACGTGAGCTTCCTGGGCGCGCCCGGGCCCATGGTGGAGCTGGGTGACAAGCCCGGGGCCGGGCTCAACGCGTCGTTCCGGACGCTGGGCGGCAAGCTGTCCATCAAGCGCGGCGAGGACGACGAGCGCTACCGCGTGGCGGTGGACGTCAGCCGCCTGCGCACCGGCAGCCTCCAGTCGTTCCAGTGGTCCGGAGATTTGCTGGTGGCCGGTGGCCCCCCCGCGCTGACGGTGATTGCGCCCGTGGAGGGCGACGGGCTCGTCAACGTGACGATGAAGCGCAACGGCCTCTTGTCCTTCGGCAGCCTCGAGGCGGGCGGCAAGCGCTTCCGGCTGGATGGCGGCGTGGGCGGCATGGACTACACGCAGGGCTACCTGGCGCGGCACACCGCGTGGCGCTGGGCCTTCGCCGCGGGACGGCTGGCGGACGGGACGCCGGTGGGCGTCAACCTGGTGGAGGGCTTCAACGAGAGCAACGTCGAGGCGAACGAGAACGCCCTGTGGCTGGGAGACCGGCTGTACCCGCTGGGGCGCGCGCGGTTCGAGTACAACGCGAAGGAGCTGATGGAGCCGTGGCGGCTGGTGACGACGGACGGCGCGGTGGACCTGCGCTTCCAGCCCTTCTACGTCCACCGCGAGGAGCGGGACTTGCGCCTGGTGGTGAGCCACTTCGCGCAGCCGGTGGGCTTCTTCTCCGGCACGGTGAAGGTGGGCGGGCGCACGCTGGAGCTGTCCAACGTGCCCGGCGTCACCGAGGACCAGGACATGCTGTGGTGAGGTGAGACGGCGGCCTCGGGCCGGGCCTGCCGTCTACGCCTCGCGGTCCGCCTCCTCCTGGAAGGCGAGGTAGTCGTCGCGCGTCGTGTGCTCCTCGGCTTTGGCGCTCAGCACATGGAGGTTGGCGGCGAGGACCTTCTCGGCGCTCCCCGTGAAGAGCACGACCTCTTTCCTGGGGAGCCTGCGGGACTGGTAGACCTTGCCAGTCCGGCACAGCGCGTGGACGGCCGTGGAGACGTCCCACCGGGCCTCGGTGTAAGCGTACTTCCGGAGCTCGGGCGTCCGCGCGTGCTCGTCCACGTTCTGGTAGGCGTAGAAGAGGAGCCGCCCGCCGGAGGCGTTCCAGAAATCCCCCGCGGCATCCTGGAGTCTGTCGATGGACAGCGGCGCGGGGCGGAGCTCCTCCGCGCTCATCTCGTCCGGGTCCTTGTCGCCGGCCCAGTCGTAGTCCAGATACCCGTTGTCGAAGAGGAATTCGATGAACGCCTCCGCCACATAGACACGGGAGAATTCGCGTAGCAGGTCCATGGCGCTCTTTCTCGCACGGGACGGGGGTCAGGGCGAGGCGTGAATGAGCTCGGAGGTGAGCCTTCCTTCAGGGCGGGCCAGCTCCATCCACTCCAGCAGGCCCTGGGCGTTCGCTCGCGCCTTCGCGGTGCGGGTGCCGAGGGTCAGCGTGAGGGCTCGCGGACCTGCCTTGGGCTCTCGTCGCAGGGTGAGCTCCGTGGGGGCGGTGACGTTCTCCTGAGGGCGGTACACGTCGAGGACCACCTCCGGCCTTTCGCCGGACAGCAGCCACTTGCGCACGGAGAAGCTGACGTCGTCTTCCGTGGCGAGCCCTCGCTTCGAGGTGAAGGTGCCCTTCATGGCGCGTGTCCCCTCGCGGCCCTCGTAGCGGTACAGGGTGCCGGGCTCGGCGGCGGGGGCGGTAGCGGCCACCGGCTTGCGCTCACGTCGCAGCGTCACCTGCAGGGCGAGGGCTCCATCCTCCGCGCGGGCATGGCGCAGCTCCGTCAGGTGGTCTTGTTCGTCGGTGAGCGTCGTGGTGGTGGTGTCCTCCGCACGCAGTCCGCCTCCCGCGCTGGGGAGCAGCAGGCTGGTGCTGGCCTCGGTGCGCGTGCTTCCATCGCCGATGCGCCTCGACGCGCGCCAGCCGAAGCCGGCGAGCCGTCCGTCCAGCTTCATCACGTGGAGCTCTTCGCCGCGCGCGGGCTTCCGTGCGCCTCCGGGCACCTGGAGCGACGTGGCCAGGGCGGTGGTGATGCGGCGGAAGGTGCGCGTGTAGCCGGGCTCGTCGTGCGCGCACAGCAGGGGCAGCTCCGGGCTCGCGCTCACCATCAGCTTCATCTGCCCCGCACCCGTGCCGGCAGGCGTGGACGTCTCGTAGTCCACTCGGAGGAACAGGGCCGGGGCGCCCGGGACGAGCAGGACCTCCGTGGGCTCCATGTGCCGCACCGTGACGCCTGGGCCGGCGCGGACCGCGTTCGCCACGGCCAGTAGTGCTCCCGCTGCGTCCAGGGGGCGCTCGTAGACGAAGCACGCCAGCGCGGCCCCGGTGCCCAGCGGGATGTCGAGGCGCGTGGAGCCCTCGTGGCGGGCCAGCGTGGGCGGGGCGCTCGCTTCCACCTGGGCGGTGAAGACGCGCTCGGGCGAGTCCACCCGGTGTCTGGGGAGCTCCGGCAACTCACGCGCGAACGGGCCGCTGGGCTCGGGAGCTGGCGGCGGGGCGGGTGTCTGCGCGCGGGGGCCGGGGGGCTCGGCTCCGGGGCGGGAGGTCCGAGAGGGCCCGGCACAGGCCGTGGCGAGGCAGAGCAGGAGGGCGAATCGCCGCATCGGAGGACTCGGGGCGCTGCCGCGAGAAGGGAGGGGCGACTCTAGCAATCCGGCGAAACGCCGTGCCGCGGGAAGGCTCCCGCGGCACGGTTCAGGACCTGAGTGTTCGGGGCGCTACCTTCGCAGGCCACGTCGCCGCACCGTGGACGCCAGGCTCAGTGCCTGCGCTGGCGCACCCCGCCCCGGCCTACGGGCACTCCCGGTTCCGCGGCCAGCACACGTCGCCGCACCGGCAATCCGACCCGCTGGGGCAGGTGGCGGGATTGCAGATGGGCTCTTCCGGCGGCGGACCGTAGTAGCCAGAGCCCGTGACACCGGCGCTGCCGAGGAGGTTGCTGTGGGACGAGCCCGCGTAGAGGTTGAAGCTGTAGGTGCTTCCCGCCTGGATCCAGCTTGCGTACTGACAGCCGCTGGAGCCGCTGGCGAAGAGCGACTCGGGCGCGCCATTCATGCTCACCCAGACCTCACCCGTGGAGACGTTGTCGACGTCCCAGCAGATCTCCGTCGTGCCGGTGCTGGTCTGGTTGAGGTTGATGCTCACCGTCGTGGGGTTCGCGGAGATTGACCCGCTGGCCTGCACCGGCGTGCACTCGACGTAGTTGTGGCCCCAGTCGCAGCTGTAGCCACGCACGTAACACTCGGCCGTACACAGGGCCCGGACAGGGGCGTAGCCCTCGGGGCAGCCGGGCACGATTCCACAGAAGGAGATGTTCGAGGCTGCGGTGACGTTGCCCTCCTCGGAGGGCGTCTCGATGCGCTCCTGACCCTCGGGAGCCGTCGGCTCCGTGGAGGGCTGCGCTTCAGGGCCCGAGCAGGCCAGGGCAAGAGTGACGAGAACGAGTGACGGGATGAGACGGGTCAGGCGGTGTGTCACGTGTCTGCTCCTCGGTGGACGCCGAGGAGGAGGGCAGGGCGCACGTAGCTCGAGTGCGGACGCTGATACACGCACGTCACGTCCCCCTCCTCTTCGTGTGTGGCGTTTCGAGAGTAATGGCATTGCATGTTTCAGGTCCAGGGCTGATGGGATTGTTCTTGTATGTCCATTGTCACAGCAGAATTACGTATGTGTTGCCATGTGCCCTTTGCGACAGTCCGCCCGCGTTCGCGCCATCTGCCGTGGCGATAGGCTGCGCTCCCTTCCGCTGCTACGAAGAGCCTCATGCTCTGCTCGCATTGCGGCCAGCCCCTTCCGTCCGCGCACGGCCCCACCTGTCCCCACTGTGGCCGGGACGTCACGCCCGCCGGCTCGCCCGTGGAAGACGCGGCCGAGGCGGCCCGCCGCACCGCCGAGGCCGCGGGCCGTGCCGTTCAGTCCCTGCTGGAGGACCCCCGCCTGCGCGAGCGGCTTCCCGGAGGCTCGCTGCCGCTGCTCGGCTCGGGGCTGGTGGCCGCCGCCGTCCTCCTGCCGGGGCTGCCCATGCTGGCGGGCACCATCGGCCTGCCATGGTCGGTGGTGATGCTCGCGGGCAGCGTGCTGCTGGGCGCGCGCGAGTGGCGTGCCGCGGGACGCCCCGTCGCGCCGCCGCTGGAGCGCGTCGTCCACGTGGCGTCGCACGCGGCCTTCCTGCCGCTGTTCACTGGGCTCACGCTCACCTTCGCCTTCCTGAAGCTGGGCTACGGGCTGGTGCCCCTGCTCTGGCTCCTCGGCGCCGTGGTGCTGGGCTACGTCCAGTGGCGCGTCTTCCGGGCGTCCTCCGCGTCGGCGCCGGAGCTGCGGCCCCGGCCCGGGGCGGCGCGCTTCAAGCGGTGGGTGCTCGCCGGCGCCGCCGCGTGCGCCGTGTCACTGCTGTTCACCTGGGGCGTGGGCCTCGACAGCCGGCTGTCCCTGGGCGGCTACGGCTACGAGCGGTCCACGGTGCACGAGGTCGACCAGACCGGCCGCTCCACCGGCCGGAGCTGGGACGAGTCGAACTACGGTTGGCGCTCCGGCATCTCCAACACGTACCACGTCTACAGCACGTCCGGACGCGCGCGGGTGGGAGCGCCGCTCGCGGTGATGTCGCTGCTGGCGCTCGCGCTGCTGGCCGCGGTGCCCCGGGCCCGCGCCGCGCTCTCCCCCCTGCTGCCGCTCGCGCTCGCGGGGTTGCTCACCCTGTGGGGCCTGCTCGGCCTCGCCATGCACCTGGGGCCCGTGCTGTTCCTCGCGGGCGTGCTGGCCATCGACGCCGCCGTGGTGCGCGAGTTCCGCCAGGGGCGCGGGACGGGCCCCGAGGCGGGTTGAGGCGCTTGCTGTTCGGAAATGTCGGGGGTTTCGCGCCGCGAAAAGTCCCGACATTTCCGAACAGGGACCTCACCCGCCCGAGACGCGGGCCCGGCGGGACTCGACGATGGCGCGGAAGGAGCGGCTGCGCAGCTCCTCCAGCGTGAGGCCGGTGGCGAGCACCTCGTCCTGATTCAGCGCGCCACAGCTCAGCCCGCGCAGGAAGAAGTTGAGCAGCCCCTGGCCGGTGGCGGCGTCGTCGAACACGTCACCCACCAGCGTGGCCTGGGCCGCCTTCTCCATGAAGGCCTTGAGCCGGCGCGACGCCGCATCCAGCCCCTCCAGGAAGAAGGCGTACACGGCCGCGTAGCGCACGGGGAGCTGCCCCGGGTGCAAATCCCACCCCTGGTACCAGGCGCGCTCCAGTGAGTGCCGGATGTGCCGGTACGACAGCTGCCACACCCGGTGCACCGCCTCCATGTTCTCCCGCCGCTGCGTGGGCAGCACCCCGGCGGTGCCCTCGCCCCGGTGTGGCGGAATGGGCATGATGTTCGTCGCGCCGTCGGCCAGCATGACGCCGGTGCCCGCCAGCGACACCTGCACCACGTCCCGCAGGAAGTCGCTGGCGGGGTGCAGCATGCTCTGCGCGTGGGCGCTCACGCTGAGCGCGGCGGTGTAGTCGTACACGCCCAGGTGCACGCTGGTGCAGCGACCCTCTCCCGCCGCCACCAGCCGGGGCAGGTGCAGCCGGCCCTCGCGGTCGAAGAGGGACTGCGGCGTCTCCACCATCAGCTCCAGGCCCAGCGAGCCCTTCGCCAGCCCGCGCTCCTCCTCCAGCACGTCGAGGATGCGCGCGAGCGCGGCCACCTGCTCCGGCAGCGACACCTTGGGCAGGGTGACGACGAAGGAGGGCGGCAGCTTCCCGCCCGTGCGCTCCAGCAGCGTGGTGAGGAACAGGTCCAGCGTGCGCGAGGAGCGCTCGTACAGCTCCTCCGTGAAGGACTTCACCCGGAGGCCGATGAACGGCGGCAGCGAGCCCTGCTCCAGGCCCCGGGCCAGCTCCTCCGCGGCGGAGACGGCGTGTCCGTCCTCCTCCGCGTCGGGGCGGTGGCCGTAGCCGTCCTCGAAGTCGATGCGCAGGTCCTCCACCGGCTCGCGCTCGAGCTTGTCCACCACGCGCCCGTAGACGCGCTGGGCGAAGCGGCCACGCTGGGGCAGGCCCAGGCCATGGGCCAGCTCGGCCGCGTCCGGCGCGTACTCCTTCAATGCCGCCAGGGCGAGGTCCCCCAGCTTCCGCGCCGTCCCCGCGCGGAAGAGGTGGGCCCCGCCGTACACCACGTGCACCGGCTGCCGGCGAGGGGACTCGCCGGGGTAGACGCGCTCGAAGTCCGCGTTGGCCTTGCGCAGGGCCTCGCGCGCGCCGGAGAGGCGGGCCGCCGTGAGCGTCGTCTTCACGGCTGCTTCTTCAGCCAGGCCGACACCTCGGGGGTGCAGCGCTCACGCAGGGCGACGTCCTGCGACAGCCGCTCCAGCGTCTGCGCGGTGGCCTGCTGCGCCTCCGGCACCGGGTTCGCCTTCAGCAGCGCCTGCACCTGCTCGAAGTGCTCGCGCGTGCGCAGGATGCCCATGGCCTCGACGATGCGGCGCAGCAGCATGGGCGCGCTGCCGGTGCGGGCCACCACGTCCTTCCACCCCTCGCGCATCTGCTTCCACCAGCCCTCGCGGCCGGTGCGGTTGCCCAGCAGGCCCGCGACGAAGCTGGCCACGTCCTGCGTCTTCACCGTGTCGGTGAAGAGCAGCTTCTGCGCGCGCGCGGCGAGCGCCGGGTCCTCGAAGCCGGTGAGGGCCATGAGGTAGCGGCGCTGCGTGGCCGGGTCCGGCTCGTTCGGCACCTTCGAGAGGAAGGTCTCGAACAGGGCCGTGTCCCCGGCGCGCGCCACCATGGCCACCGCCGAGTCCAGCAGGTTGGGCTCCACCGCGTCCCGGTCTCCCTGGAGCATGCGCATGACGCGCGGGCGGGCCTCCGCGAGCGCTTCCTGGCCTCGCGCCAGGCCGCCCACCGCGCGCACCAGCGCCGCGCGCCGCAGCTTCACCCGGTCCGACTCGCCCGGCGCCGACTGCCAGCCCAGCTTCTTGAGCCCCGGGCCCAGCAGCTTCTCCACCCAGGCGCGGAAGCGCACCTGCTCGTCGCCGTCCACCAGCCGGCTCTCGATGTACGCCAGCCGGCCCACCAGCTCGTCCAGGACGGAGTCGTCCTCCTCGTCGCCGAAGCGGGCGGCCAGATCCAGCAGGTCCGCCACCGACGCCTGCCCCGAGCGCACCAGCGCCCACTGGTCCGCCAGCAGGGAGATGCGCTCCGAGGGCGCGAGCGCCTTGACGTTCACCGCCAGCTTCTCCAGCGCCGCCTTGTCGTACGCCATCCGGTAGAAGCCGGTGGAGCCCGCGTTGGCCGTGAGCCACTTCACGTCGCCGGAGCCCTCCAGCTTCACGGAGGCCTGGGTGTCGCGCAGCAGCACGCGCTGCTCATGCACGCCGCCGCCGTCCTCGAAGCGCAGCACCATGGGCACGGGCCACTTCTCGCCGCTCTCCACGCCGGGCTCCGAGTAGAAGCGCCGCTGCGACAGGTGCAGGGTGCGCCCGTCCAGCCGCGCGGTCACCAGCGGGAAGCCGCTCTGGCCCACCCACGCGGTGGCCAGCTCCTCCACCGGCTGCTTCGCGGCGGCGCCCAGCGCGTTCCACAGGTCTTCCTTCACCGCGTTGGCGCGCGCGTGCTTGCGCATGTACTGGCGGATGCCCTCGCGGAAGGGGCCCTCGCCGAGGAAGCCCTCAATCATCCGCAGCACCGCGCCGCCCTTCTCGTACGTAATCGCGTCGAAGCTCTCACCGGCCTCGCCCGCGTTGCGCACCTCACCGTGGATGGGGTGCGTGGACTTGAGCGCGTCCAGGTACAGCGCGCTGGCGCGGTGCGCGTCGAAGTCCAGCCACATGCGCCACTCGGGGCGCCACTGGTCCACAATCTTGAAGGCCATCCACGTGGCGAACGCCTCGTTGAGCCACAGGTCGTCCCACCACACCATGGTGACCCAGTTGCCGAACCACTGGTGCGCCAGCTCGTGCGTCACCACCTCCGCCACGCGCTTCTGCACGGACAGGGGCGCGGTGGCCGGGTCCAGCAGCAGCGCCACCTCGCGGTACGTAATCAGGCCGGCGTTCTCCATGGCGCCCGCCTCGAAGTCGGGGATGCCCACCTGGTCCACCTTGGTGAAGGCATAGGGCAGCCCGAAGTAGTCCTGGAGCCGGGGGAGGACGGCCAGGGCCACGTCCTGGCCGAAGCGCGTCAGGTGCGCCTTCTCCGGCAGGGACCAGGTGCGCACCGGCACGCCCTCCACGTCCTGCGCGGGCGTGCCCACCAGCGGGCCCACCACCAGGGCGATGAGGTAGCTGCTGAGCACCTCCGTCTCCTGGAAGGTGAACTTCGTCAGCGCACCGTCCTGCTCCTCCTTCACCACCGGGCCGTTGCCCAGCACGGTGAGCCCCTTGGGCACGCGCACGCTGAGGGCCCAGCGCGCCTTGAAGGCCGGCTCGTCGAAAGAGGGGAAGAGGCGGCGCGCGTCGGCGGCCTCGAACTGGGTGGCCGCCACCTTGCCGGCCTGGTACAGGCCGCGCAGGCCCTCCGTGAAGCGGCCCGTCCACGCCACGTCCAGCGTGGCGGCGCCCTTGGGCACCGGGGCGTCGAAGCGGAGCACCACCGTCTCGCTCGCCGGCATGGGCTGGATGGAGGCGGGCTTGCGCTGCTCGCCGCCCACGCGCAGCGTCACGTCCCCCAGCTGCAAGGCGATGGCGTGGAGGATGATTTCCTTCGAGGGCTCCGCCACCTCCAGGTCCAGGGTCTGCTGTCCGGAGAAGGCCTTCGCGTCCAGGTCCAGGGTGAGCGTGGCCGCGTAGCGGCGGGGGCGGAGGGTGGTCGGCAGGCGGAAGTTCTTGTCTTCGGTCGGATGCGCCATAGGAAGGCGAAATCTAGCCTCAGCGCCGCCGCGTGACTGGACTTAAGTCACCGGTGTCAGGCGTCTCACCCTTGGTTGCCAACCTCGAGACCGACTTCGGGGAGGTGGGCGGGCGTGGGACGAGCTGGTGGAAGAGGCTGGACTCGCGCTGGAAGAAGCCCTCGGTGTGGAAGGAGTCGGACAGCTCCAGCAGCGCCGCTCGCACAGCTCCACCCCCAGCTCGGCGGTGGCGCGCTCCAGGGCGGGGCGGCCGCCGGCGGCCAGGGCGTCGTGCAGGGCCTTCACCCGGGGCGCGAGCGTCCGGGCCTGCCGGATGCGCAGCGCGCTGACGCTGTCGCTCATGCGGTAGACGCGCTGCTGCGCCGGGGTGAGGTCGTCGTAGTAGTCGAAGGGCACGGCGGACGGACTCCCTCGCCTCGAAGGTAGGGCAACCTGGCGGGTGGGGCGACCCGGCGCTGGAGCCGGAGGGGCGCTCCCTCGCACCGCCGCCGTTCCTAGCACCCGGCCGGGCATCGCCGCGCGGGTTGGCTTCCGCTGGGGGTTGGGAATGGCGCGACGCGCCTCGCTGCTGGCTGGCCTCCGGGTTCGTGGCGCTGAAGCTCCGCGGATGCGGGCTCCGTCCCAGCCGGGGACGGGGCGGTGGATGCCCTCGGGTGAGCCGGAGGATTCCGTTCGTGGCCGCCCCTGCGTCCCGGATGGGAAACCGATTCCACACAGCGGGTCGCCGCGCTGCCCTGGGGGATGTCCGTGAGTGGACGTCCGAGCGGCCGGGCGGGCCGGGCACGCCGGTTGCTCTATCGCGCGGGCATGCATCGAGGCGTCTGGGTGGGGGCGGTGGTGGGGATGCTGCTGTGGGGCGGAGCGGCGGAGGCCGCGCGCAAGAGCGCGCCGAAGCGTCAGGCCACCGTGTCCCTGGCGGAGCGGGCCGTGTGGCGCGCGAAGAACTGGGTGGGGCTGCGCTCGCTGTCGACGGTGAGCACCTCGGTGAACGATGACTGCTCGGGCCTGACGCAGCTGGCGTACCGCAAGCCCGGGCTCAGCCTGATGCCGGAGCGGACCCTCCCCGGAGAGAACGGGGTGAAGGCCATCTACCGGAAGGCGGGGGACCTGGGCACGCTTCGCGAGACGCCGCGCGCGGGGGACATGGTGTTCTTCCGGAACACGCATGACCGCAACCGCGACGGACGGCTCAACGACGGCCTCACGCACATCGGCATCGTCGAGCGCGTGGGCGCGGACGGCACGGTGACGTTCGTCCACCGCGCGGGCAATGGCGTGAAGCGCGGCCACTTCAACCTGGCGCGCCCCGATGCTCGGAAGGACGAGAAGGGCCGCATCCTCAATGACTGGCTGCGCCGCCGCGACAAGCGCAACCGCGGGTACCTCGCGGGCGAGCTGGTGGCGGGCTTCGCCTCCGTCGACGAGCGGTGGAAGAGCACGCCCGCGCCATTCTCCGTGGCCCGGGCGAAGGTGAAACAACGGTAGCCGGGTGGAGCCGCCGACGAAGCTCCGCGCGTCCCGACCGCACGCTGGCGGAGCGGTGGTGCCTGCACCTTCGCGGGGGACGCCCCCTCGGGCGGAGGAGGTGGGGGTGACGCCAGGGGCCGGAGGCGCTATGCACGGTCTTGATGTCCAGCACGGATGGTCGACCGGCTCCGGAGCCCGAGGAGCCCGAGCGCGCACGGATGGAACCCGACGGGCCCGAGCAGGGCGCTCCTTCCGCATTGCCCGTGTCGGAGGAAGCGGCGATGCCTCCTGGGACTTCGGCCCGTCCCCACGACGCGGTGCCGCCTCCGGGCGGGGCGCCATCCCCTGGCGAAGGGGCGACACCCTCGGGCACCCAGGCTCGTCATGGCGTCTCGGTGACGCCCTCGGGCACGCCAGCCCGTCCCGCTGGCGTCGCCTCGTCCTGGTGGCGTGGCTCCCGGCGCAAGAAGGTGCTGCTCGTGCTCGCGGGGCTGCTGCTCGCCTTCGCGGTGTACGAGTACGTCACGCTGCCCTCCGCCGAGCCGCTGGAGAAGGAGAACCCGAAGACGACCGCGCTGATTGAATGGCGGGCGGAGCAGGCGCGGGAGGAGGGGAAGAAGGCCCGGCGACGCCAGCACTGGGTGGGGCTGAATGCCGTCTCCAAGCACGCGGTGGCCGCGGTGCTCATCTCCGAGGACGCCGGCTTCTACGTCCACGAGGGCGTGGACACCTCGGAGGTCCGCAAGGCCCTGGAGGAAGCGTGGGAGAGGCGCCGCCTGGGACGGGGCGCCTCCACCATCACCCAGCAGCTCGCGAAGAACCTCTGGCTGTCCACGGACCGCAGCCTCCTGCGCAAGGCGAAGGAGCTGATACTGGCGCACCGGCTGGAGGAGGCGCTCACCAAGAAGCGCATCCTCACGCTGTACCTCAACGTCGCCGAGTGGGGGCAGGGCGTCTACGGCATCGAGGCCGGCGCGCGGGAGCACTTCGGCGTGTCCGCGTCCCAGCTCACGGTGGCGCAGGGGGCCATCCTCGCCGCCATGCTGCCGGCGCCGCGCAAGCGCTCGCCCTCCTCCGGCTCGCGGGCGCTGTGGCGGCGCGCGCACTGGATTGTGGACCAGCTCGCGTCCGTGGGCCGCATCAGCGCGGCACAGGCGGATGAGGCCCGCGGTGACATCGACCGGCTGCTGGGCCGCAAGCCGGCGGGTGGCGACGACGAGGACGACGGCGAGTGACGGCGCGCGCTGCTCGGGGCCTGCGGCCCCGCCGGTTGCATCCTCACGGAGCGCCTGGCGGTCGTGTCCAGCCCGGGGCATACGGACGTCGAACCGCCAGGCCCCCTCCCGGCCGCCATGGCCCGGAAGGAACGTTCATTCCACAAGGGCGCCTGTGCCTGCCGGACGCGCCCACGTCCTGAGCGTCACCCCGGGCGGGCCTGCGCGAAGCGCTGGTAGACGAGCGCGCAGACCGAGATGGCGGCGACCCACGCGATGAGCGTGCCCACGAAGAAGAACACCCCTGTGCACACCACCAGCGACACGATGGCCGCGTAGGACACAGGCGGGCGCAGCAGCCGGACGGCGGCGGCCATCGACAGGACGTACGTCGCGAGGAACGACGACGTCGAGTACGGCAGCAGGTCCGCGATTCGCAGCTCGGCCGCCCACGTCACCCCGAGGGCCAGCATCGCGACGACACAGAGCGCCGCGAGCGCCCGGTGGGGCGTGCCCGACGCGGACGTGACGCCGACCCAGGAGGGGAGCTGGCGGCGCTCGCCCAGCGCGAAGGCGAGCCGGCTCGTCCCCGCGACATACGCATTCAGCGGGATGAACGAGAGCAGCAGCCCCGCGATGCCCACCACCCGCGAAGCGCCGGGCCCGAAGACATGCCCGGCCAGCATCACCAGCGACGCCTGCGCACTCCCCGAGCCGCCCTGCGCCCCGGTGCCCACCGTGACGATGGCGAGCGGCAGGTACACGAGGCCGACGATGCCCACGGCCAGGAGGCTGGCCCGCCAGATGTCACGCGGGTCCTTGAACTCCCGCGCGAGCGGGGTGATGGCCTCCCAGCCCACGAAGGCCCAGAAGAGCTGCACCGCGGCGAGCCCCACCGCCGCCGGGCCCTTGGCGAAGAAGGGCGTGAAGGCCCGGGGCTCCACCTCCGGGAGCGCGCGTCCGACAATCAACGCCAGGCCCAGGACAATCACCCCCAGCGTCACCAGCTGCGCCATCGCGCTGACGCGCAGGCCCACGAAGTTCACCGCATAGGCGAAGGCCACCAGCCCCGCGCCGAGCACGAGGGCCATCGTCCTGCCTCCGCCGAAGACGCTCGCGCCGTACTCGCCGGCGATGAGCGCCACCACCGCCGTGCCGGTGGGGACCTGCGCCAGGAAGAGCCAGCCGGAGACCGCGCCCCAGCGAGGGCCGAAGGCGCGCTCAATCGCATCCGAGAACCCGGCCGCGTCGGCGCGCTGGCGCGACAGCGCGGCGTAGGTGAGCGCCAGCGGCAGCGACAGCAGCACCAGCCCCAGCCACGCCAGCACCGACGCCGGTCCCGCCGTCTCCGCGGCGACCCCGGGCAGCACCAGCACGCCCGTGCCCAGCACCGAGCCCACGTAGAGCGACACGCCCTGCCACAACCCCAGGGTGCGGCGCAGCGGCTGCTCTCGTCCCGGAGCACTGGTGGGAAGGTGGGTCGCGGTGGCCGTGCTGGATGACATGACTCCTCACTTTCTCCACCGACGTATTTCCCACCCAAGTGGTCCGGACAATGGCCACTCCCGGCCACTTCGTTATGACCACTTCGGCATCCTCGGTACGGCCGATTGACGGCTTCACGGAGGGCGCGGCTACGATGGCGCACATGCACTCCACCTCCCGTGTGCTCCTGCTGCCGCTGTGGGTCCTCTCCTTGCTGCTCGTGGGGTTGCCCGCCTCGGCCGCGTCGCCCGCGCCGGGCTCCGAGCGGGTGGTGGCCATCCTCCCCTTCGGCAAGGTGAAGCAGGAGGTGCTGCAGCGGGTGGCCCAGGAAGTCCAGGCGCGCCTGCGCGTGCAGGTGCGCTTCGAGCCCCGGCGGGAGCTGCCGAAGGAGGCGTACTACGCCCCGCGCAGCCGCTGGCGCGCGGAGAAGCTGCTGGAGGCCATCGACAAGGACCCGCCGGAGGGCGCGTGGAAGGTGGTGGCCGTCACCGACGCGGAAATCTCCACCACCAAGGAGGACATCCACGACTGGCGCGTCGGCGGCCTGGGCACCCTCGACGGCCTGGCCTGCGTGGTGTCCACGTACATCTACCGCAAGAGCAGCCCGACGGAGGACGTGCTCATGCGGCGCGTGGCGGACCTGGCCGTCCACGAGTTCGGCCACACGCTGGGCTTCGACCACTGCGAGACGGAGGGCTGTGTCATGGCGGACGCGCAGGGCAAGGCCATCGAGTCCGCGGACAAGAGCAGCGGCCACTACTGCGCGAAGTGCCTCGGCGTGCTGTCCGCCGAGGACCGGGCCTGGGTGCGGGACGCGGTGAAGCGCGAGGCCACGCCCGCGTCCCGCTGAGGCGCTACAGCCCGCCCACCTCCAGCGCGCCACCCAGCCCGGGGAAGGGCTTGGTGATGACGGCCTGGAAGACGATGTCCTCGAGCTGGATGCTCACCGGGAGCTGCGGCGTGCCGATGCCGCTGCGGACCACCGTGTTGCTGACGATGAACCACACGCGCCGCCTGCCGATGGCCTGCTTCAGCGCGGGCGTGTCCACCACCACGGCCGTGCGCGTGTTGGGCAGGAAGTCGCGCACCGGAAGGACCTCCACCGCGGTGTTGTAGTAGTTGGGCCGGTCGAGGTCCGTATACGTCCGCGGCTGCTCGGGCGTGGCCGTGCCGGTGAAGGACAGCCGCGCGGAGGTGCGCAGCGTCAGCGTGGGTGACGGGTTCACCACGGTGAGCGTGGCGGAGACCTCGTCGACGATGATGTCCAGGTCCTGCGTGTTGACTGTCTCCTCCGGCAGGTCCAACGCCACCTCCGCGTAGACGGGCTGGAGCACCGAGGTGACGGGCACCGTCTGGTCGAAGGGCTCGGTCTGCACGACGATTTCCGCCGAGCACGCGGACAGCAGCAGGAGGCAGGAAGCGAGGAGGGCGCGGGTCATCATCGGAAGGTCCAGGAGAGGTCGAAGACGGGGAGGACGGGGAGGCTCTCGCCAGGAAGGGCCGGGTCGCTCATGTCCACGTAGGCGGCGCCCAGCCCGAAGCCGAAGCCGTCACCGCCGTAGCGGATGCCGGCCGCGGCGCGGAAGGCGGAGCCGCCCTCCACGCGCACGCCGGCCTCGCCCACCACGGACCAGTGGCCGAGGAAGTTGAAGCCCACGCCACCGGTGAAGGAGAGGTAGTCGGAGGTGTAGTGCGCGTACCGCGCCTCGCCCTGCACCAGCAGCGGGCCCAGCGCCAGGCCGTAGACGCCGTAGAAGGACGGGCCGGACAGCTCTGGCTCGAAGCTGCGCAGCGCTGGCGTCTCACCCGTGACGATGTCCGAGTACGTGGAGGCGCCCACGAAGTGCGTGTAGCGCGCGCCGAGCACCACGCGGTGCGGGCCGGCGGCCACCGCCCAGCGCAGGCCCAGGTTGGGCGCCAGCAGCGCATCCGCGTAGACGGAGGTGTCCACGGCCAGCCCCGCGAAGAGTGGCAGCGCCGTGCGCTGGAGGCCGAGCACCGGCGCGTCGATGACCTCCGCCGCGTCCGTGGTCATCAGGCGCGCGGTGTTGGTGCGGACGCCCGAGGGCTCGGAGGACTCGGCGGAGGCGAGGGAGGGAAGGGACAGGGTGCCGAGCGCGCAGGCCAGGAGGGGGCCTCGCGCGCTGGCTGGACATCGGTAGGTCACGCCACTTGCTCCTGGAGAGAGGGCCGCGCCTGTCTATTGCGGAATCCCACCGGAGGCGGCTTCCGCCGCGGGGCTTTTGTCCACTCCTCACCGCTGCGGGCAGGCCCGCTTCTGGAGGATGGGCGGCCGGGCGGGCCCCGCCGTGTTTCTCGTTCGCGACCTGGCGTGCGCTGGAGTACGGGGAGCGGATGGAACTGGAGCCGGTCCCCGACGAGCGGCCGCGCGTGCTGGAGCTGCTGCGCCAGTATGGGTGGAACGCGACTTCTTTCCAGGTGCTCCAGCCGGGCTTCCACTACTGGTTCGACCCGGCGGGCGACGCGTGCGTGGCGTACGTGGACACGGGGGGCGCGTGGGTCGCGGCGGGGGCGCCCATCGCCTCGGAGGAGCGACTGCCGCACGTGGCCGGGGCCTTCCAGGCGGCCGCGCGCGAGGCGGGCCGGCGCGTGTGCTTCTTCGCCACCGAGCCCCGCTTCACGGAGCGGGTGCCGATGGAGGCCCTGCCGGTGGGGGAGCAGCCGGTGTGGGACCCGACGCACTGGCATGAGGTGGTGCGCGGCAGCCGGAGCCTGCGCGAGCAGCTGCGCCGTGCGCGCTCCCGTGGCGTGGAGGTGCGCGAGGTGCCCGCGGCGGTGCTGGAGGACCCGGCCCATCCCACCCGGCAGGCGGTGGAGCGGCTGCAGGCGCGCTGGCTGGCGTCGCGGCGGATGGCGCCCATGGGCTTCCTGGTGCAGCTGCGCCCGTACACCTTCGCACGCGAGCGACGTGCCTTCGCGGCGGAGGTGGACGGGACGGTGGTGGGCTTCCTGGCGGTGTCGCCCGTGTACGCACGCGAGGGCTGGTTCCTCCAGGACCTGCTGAGGGACCCGGAGGCACCGAACGGCACGGCCGAGTCGCTGGTGGACGCGGCCATGCGCGCGGCGGCCGCGGAGGGCCGGCGCTACGTGACGCTGGGGCTGGCGCCCCTTTCCGGGCCGGTGCGGCCCTGGCTGCGGCTGGCGCGAGCCTGTGGCAGGCCGCTGTTCGACTTCGAGGGCCTGCGCGCCTTCAAGGCGAAGTTCCGTCCGGACACCTGGGTGCCCATCCACGTGGCGTACCCCGCGCCGGGACGCGGGCTGGCCGCCGTCTACGACTCGCTGCGCGCCTTCGCTCGGGGCAGCCTGGTGCGCTTCGGCGTGGCCACGGTGCTCCGGCGACCCCGGCTGCTGGTGAACGCACTGGCCGTCCTGCTGGTGCCGTGGACCGCGCTGCTGGCGCTCCCCTTCACCCGGCGCTGGTTCCCCTCCACGGCCGTGCAGTGGGGGTGGGTACTGTTCGATATTGGCCTGTGCGTCGGCTTCTTCTCGCTGGTGCGGCGCTGGCGGGACGGACTGGCCACCGCGATGGGCGTGCTCACCGCCGCGGACGCCTGTCTCACCTTCGTCCAGGCCGCCACCTACAACGCGGCGCTCGCCCGCGGCGTCGTGGACTGGGTCGTCATCACCGCCGCGGTGCTCGCGCCCGCCTCCGCTTCCGCGCTGCTCTTCAGCGCCAGGGATTTGCGCCTTCCCGTTCGCTAGAGGAACTCTTCCGCGTCCAACCCTCCAGTGCCAGACACTGGCGCCCCACCCGTCTGGACCGGAACCCCAGGACAATGGTGGTTTCGAGAAAGCCTTGTTCCAGCCCGCGCGTTGCGACTTCCTCGCGATGCGTCAGGTGGCTGGAAGGAAGGGGAGAGCATGCGTCCTTCGTCCGGCGTCGCCCTGCCGCTCGCCGTCATGTTGTACGCCCTCACCGGGCAAGCCGAGCCACCTCCGAAGCAACCTGCTCCACCCCCTCCAGACCTTCCGCCGGGCGTGTCCGCCGTGCTCTGGAAGGTCTCGGTGCCGGCGGACCGCGCCCCCACGCCGGAGCGGGTGGCGCTGGGCCAGAAGCTCTTCAACGACAAGCGGCTGTCCGTGGATGACTCCGTGTCGTGCGCCACCTGCCATGACGAGAACTTCGGCTTCGCAGACGGCAAGCCCGTGTCCGAGGGAGTGAAGGGGCAGAAGGTGACGCGCAACAGCCCCACGGTGCTCAACGCCATGTTCAATGCGTCGCAGTTCTGGGACGGCCGCGCGGGCACGCTGGAGGACCAGGCGAAGCTGCCCATCCTCAACCCGCGGGAGATGGGCATGCCCAACCCGGAAGCCGTGGTGGCCAAGGTGAAGGCCATCCCCGAGTACGCGGCGGAGTTCCGCAAGGTCTTCAACCGCGACGTCAACTACGACGACCTGGCGGCGGCCATCGGCGCCTTCGAGCGCACGCTGTACTCCGGCAACGCGAAGTTCGACCGCTTCATCCAGGGCGATGCCAAGGCGCTCAACGAGTCCGAGCGCCGGGGCTGGGCCCTCTTCAATGGCAAGGCGCGCTGCAACTCCTGCCACGCGGGCAACGTCGTCTCGCCGCTGTTCAGCGACCAGAAGTTCCACAACATCGGCATCGCCGCGCACAAGCAGGACTTCGTGCAGCTGGCGCGCGAGGGGCTGAAGGTCGTGCGCACCGGCGACGAGAAGCAGATTGACGAGCTGGCGCTGGAGACGCGCTTCTCTGAGCTGGGCCGCTTCCTGGTGACGAAGCAGGAGAACGACGTGGGCGCCTTCAAGACGCCCACGCTGCGCAACATCGGCATCACCGGGCCGTACATGCACGACGGCTCGCTGACCACGCTGTGGGACGTCATGGACCACTACAACAAGGGCGGCGTGCCCAACCCGTACCTGGACGGGGGCATGCAGCGGCTGGGGCTGACGGAGCCCGAAATCGACGACCTGGTGGCCTTCATGTTCACCCTCACGGACGAGAAGTTCGCGAAGCAGAACGCGAAGCGGCTGGCCGAGCAGCGCGCCCGGAAGAGCCAGCGCCCGGAGCGCGACACGGCGGTGGCCCTGGGGAAGAAGGGCAACCTGGGAGACCTGGCGCCCAACCCGGACCTCGCGGTGAAGAACCCGGCGGAGGTCGGGGTGTACGGCACCGAGACGTCCGTGAAGCCCGCTTCAACGAAGCAGAACTAGGAGGCGCCGCCCATGGGGAACAAGTTCCGCAGCATCGAGACGAAGCACCACGAGGAGCGCGACGCCTTCTTCCGCGATTTGCAGAAGCTGGACCGCCGCGCGTTCATGAGGGTGGCGGGCATCTCCGCCGGCCTGGTGGCGGGCCTGGGGCTGAGGACGCCGCACAGCTTCCAGCTGGTCAACGTGGCCGAGGCGCAGGGGACCAAGCCGCGCTTCTCCTTCGCGTACATCTCCGACACGCACCTGTACGAGCAGAAGCTGAATGACCGGTTCGTCCGCGCCATCCTCAAGGCGGTGGACGACGTGAATGCGTTGGATCCGCAGCCGGACTTCGTCCTGTTCGGCGGAGACCTGGCGCAGCTGGGACAGGCCGCTGAGCTGAAGCTGGGCGCGCAGATTCTCAAGAGCCTCAAGGCGCCCGTGAAGATGATGGTGGGCGAGCACGACTGGTTCCTCGACATGGGGGACCTGTGGAAGGAGCTGTTCGGCGCGCCGAACTACTCGTTCGACCACAAGGGCGTGCACTTCGTGGTGCTCAACTCCATCCTGGAGAAGGACTTCTGGACGGAGAAGAAGCTCACGCCCATGGAGCGGATGAAGATTGTCGCGGGCCTGGACAACGGCCTGCAGTCCCGCTTCGAGGTGGGCGGCCCGCAGCGCGAGTGGATGAAGCAGGACCTGGCGAAGGTGGACAAGAAGACGCCGGTCATCGTGTTCAGCCACTCGCCGCTCTACAAGTACTACAAGCCCTGGAACTTCTGGACGGACGACGCGGACGAGGTGCAGGCGCTGCTCAAGCCCTTCGAGAAGGTCACCGTCATCCACGGGCACACGCACCAACTGCTCACCAACCGCATCGACAACATCCACTTCCACGGGATGCTGTCCACGGCGTGGCCGTGGCCGTACGCGCCGGAGGGGCTGCCGAAGCTCACGGTGCAGATGAACCGGCCGGACCCGTTCAGCCAGTTCGACGGCTGCGGGGACGGGCGGATGGATGTGCTGGAGGCGGGACTGGTGGACAAGCTGTACAACCTCTGGGAGCGCAACCCCATCTCCGTGCGCGCGAGCTACCTCGCGTCGGGTGGGAAGCAGGATGCGCCGCCCCGAACGAAGCTGCCGAGCTACTGAGCGCGAGAGGACACCATGACCTTCCGGATGAAGCTGCTTGTGGGGACGGGCGCGCTGCTGTCCTTCGCTGGGGGCGTGGCCCTGGCCGGCGGCCCCGAGCCGCGGCCCGTGGCCGCCCCGACGACGCCCGAGGTGAAGAAGCACCCGCTGCCGAAGTCGAAGGACGGCGACCTGGTGATTGGCCTGTGCGATGGCGAGACGTCCATGGAGGTGGACGGCGTGAAGGAGGGGCAGCCGCTGACGCGCGAGCAGGCGCTGCGC
This sequence comes from Pyxidicoccus xibeiensis, assembly GCF_024198175.1. Lineage (NCBI taxonomy): Bacteria > Pseudomonadati > Myxococcota > Myxococcia > Myxococcales > Myxococcaceae > Pyxidicoccus > Pyxidicoccus xibeiensis. The sequence continues at coordinate 673,892 of NZ_JAJVKV010000004.1, read as the reverse complement.
GTGTCGGGAGCCCTGATGGAGGAGTGGCTGAAGAAGAACCCGAACGCCAACTGGGACCCGGTGCAGCTGCCGGGGGTGGCGCAGGCGCCGAAGCCTCCGCCGAGCCCGGACCCCAAGGGGCCTCGCAGCCCGCCGGCGGTGCCCCGGACGCCGGAGAAGCCCACGTCGGGCGGTCCGGTGAAGGAGGGCGGCGTCACGGCGGAGAGCGGCGGCAGGGCGGTGCAGCAACAGCAGGGCGCGCGCATCCAGGACGGGCACACGTACGGCGCGTTCTCCGAGCGGGACGAGGCCATCTGGGCGGCGTCCACGCAGGCGTTCGTGGAGGAGGGCAACCGCATCTTCCACGATGCCGCGGCGATTGGCGGCACGGTGGCGGTGTCTTGCGACATGTGCCACCCGGACGCGTCCAATACGCACCCGGAGACGTACCCGAAGTACCAGGTGCAGCTGGGCCGCGTGGCGCTGCTGCGCGACATGATCAACTGGTGCATCGAGAACCCGGCGCGCGGCAAGCCGCTCGCGGATGACGACCCGAGGATGCGCGCCATGGAGGCGTACATCTACGCGAAGCGGAAGGGGACTCCGCTGGAGTACGGGAAGAAGTAACTGCGTTACGGGTGCGGTGCGGTGTTGATATGACCTCCGGCCAGTCCGTGGTGGGACTGGCTGGGGGGCTGAATGTCGCGGCTCGCGGTTCTGTGCTTTTCCGTAGTGCTGGCCTCCTGTGCGTCGACTCCGCCGCCTTCGGGTGTGGCGGAGTACCTGGAGGCATACAGCCGGCTCGATGAGGGCGCGTGCGTCACGTTCCTGTGCGCGGAGGAGGCCTGTGGCCTCTTCCGCTGCGAGGACGTGGAGCCCGGGCGGCTGGTCCGGACGCGGGGCACGTTCGTGCTTCCGCCGAGCGCGGTCGGCTCACCGCAGCGGAACTGGAGCACGGTGTGGCAGTTCCCGGGGAGGGCGGAGCCCGTCTTCGAGATTCACTGGCATGGGCGGGAACTGCTGCCCAGTCAGAAGCGACTGCTGGCCATGGCGAAGGCGTTGGCTTCTCAGCCTCGCGAGAAGCACCACATCTTCCCGCGACAGGAGGGGCTCAGGGAGTGGTTCGAGATTCAGGGCATCAACATCCATCAGGAGACGATGCTGCTCGACCTGGAGACCCACAAGCGCATCCACAAGGGCGTAGATGGCGGTCCGTGGAACGCGGCCTGGAGGGACTTTCGCAAGAGACACGAGGGAGCAACCAAGGAGGAGATGTATCGCTATGCGCGCGAGTTGATCATCCGCTTCGACCTGGTAGGGCCCATTCTGCCCTACCATCTACTTGTGGGCCCACCCCTGGACTACTGACACCATGCCGCGCTTCTACCAACTCGACTCCGGCGACATTGCGCATAAGAAAGGTAGCTATAACGCGCGCCACAAATGGCTCCTGCCAGGGGTGGTCTGTCCCGAGTGCAAGGCGACCTGGGGCGGCGCGGGGCTCAACTACCCCGCTGTAGACCTCTCCGACCATCCAGTCGGAAAGAAGCTGTCGAAGGCTTATCTGGAGGAGGACTTCGAGGAGTTCGAGCGCCTGCGTGAGCAGGTCCGCCCGCTGCTGCCTCCTGGCTTCCCGCTCAAACCCGGAACCACGTTTGGTTCTCTGGTGGGAAAAGCCAGGGGGCCATTCTCAGCCTTCCTCCATCAGTACGCCGACGATTTGCTTGTCCAGCCTGATGTCCTGGACCTGCTACAGGCAGAAGGGCTTCGCGGGCTGCGAGGCGTTCGGACGGAGATGCTCTTCCGTCCGAAGGGCGTTCCGGAACTGCTCGACCTGCACTTGGAGCCGCGCGGCAGGCTGCATCCGGACTGCCTTCCACGCAGCCTCCCTCCTCCATGCCCGAAGTGCGGCCGCCAGGGGCTCACGCTTCCGAAGCACCTCATCCTCGACAAGGCTTCGCTCCCCAGGGACCTGGACATCTTCCGGCTGCTGAGCTCTTCGATGGTTCTCGTCGTCACCGAGCGCTTCAAGAAGGTCGTCGAGCGCTTCGAGCTCGACGGCCTGACCTTCCGTGAGCTGCCAGTCCAGTCCTCCAAGCCCGCACGCAAATCACCCCGAGCCGCACCAGCTCGCAAGCGCGCCGCGGGCGGCTCGGCGTGAGAGCGCTTCGCCTCCTTCCGGAACCCGAGGGAAGCAGCCACCGGCTCCAGCACGGCCCCTGACGCCTCCGTACCTTGCTTCCGGAGGGCCCGTGGCCCCCGCCGGGAGACAGCCGTGGCAGAAGCCCCGCCGCACAACCCCCTGAGCGCGCTCCGCATCGACCGCTCGGCCGCACCGCTGAAGCGTCGTCGCAGGCTGCGCTGGCTCATCCCCGCCGCGCTGCTGCTCGCCGTCCTTGTCCTGCTCGGCGTCTCCTTCTCCCGCCGCGCCCCCACCGTCCGCGTGGTCGAGGTCCGCGAGCCACTCCCAGGCGAGCAGCAGACCGAGCTGTCCGCCGCCGGCTATGTCGACTCACGCCGTCGCTCTGTCATCGCGCCACAGGTCGCGGGCCGCCTCGTCGACGTCGCGGTGGAGGAGGGCGAGCCCGTGAAGGAGGGGCAGGTCATCGCCCGCCTGGATGACCGCGACGCCCGGGTCGCCCTCGCGCGCGCCGAAGCCGAGGTCCGCGCCGCCGAGGCCCGCCTGGCCGCTGCCCGCGCCCAGGCCGCCAACGCACGGCGCACGACCGAGCGCACCCGCAACCTCGCGAAGCAGGGTGTCATCCCGCGCGCGGAGCTGCTGGACGTGGAGACCGCCGGCAGCGCCACCTCCGAGGAACTCAACGCGGCCAGCGCCCAGCTCGGCGTCGCGCGCCGCGCCCGCGAGGCCGCGCGCCTGATGCTCTCGCACACCGTGGTGCGCGCACCCTTCACCGGCACCGTGGCGCGCAAGCTCGCGGACGAGGGCGCCGTGCTCGCTCCGGCCGCGCTGGAGGGCACCAACCTCGGCGGCATCATCGAGCTGGTCGACCTGGACGCGCTCGAAGTCGAGGCCGAGGTCAGCGAGGAGCAGCTCTCCCGCATCCGCGCGGGACAGCCGGCGCTCATCTTCCTGGATGCCTTTGCGGACCAGGCCTTCCCCGCGCGCGTGGGCACGGTGCGCCCCGCCATCGACCGCTCCAAGGCCACGGCCACGGTGATGGTGCGCTTCCAGGAAGTACCGAAGGGCGCGCTGCCGGACATGGGCGCCAAGGTGTCCTTCCTCAGGAGCGAGCTGCCCCCGGACGCCCTGGACCCGAAGGCAACGCCACCGCGTGTCCCCGCCACCGCGGTGGTGGATGGCGAGGGCGGGCCCGCGGTCTGGGTCGTGAAGGACGGAAAGCTGGAGCGGCAGCCGGTGCGAGTCGGGCCACGCGTGGGTGAGGAGGTCGCACTGGAGCAGGGCCCACCGGCGGGAACCCAGGTCGTCGCGGCACCGGATGCACGGCGGCTGCGCGAGGGGCGGCGCGTGAAGGTGGAAGCGGGGAGCGGATGAGCCTTGAGGCCGTGCCAGCCTCGCTCCCCATGGTCCGCCTGGAGGGCGTCTCCAAGACTTACCGGCGCGGCACGGTGGTGGTGCCCGTGCTGGAGGCGGTGGACCTCACCATCGACACCGGCGCCTTCGTGGCCTTCATGGGCCCGTCCGGCTCCGGCAAGTCCACGCTGCTCAATCTCATCTCCGGATTGGACAGGCCCACGACGGGAGTCGTCTCCGTGGCAGGACGCGACCTGGCGGAACTGGACGACCGCGAGCTGAGCGACTGGCGCGCCGCGCACGTGGGCTTCGTCTTCCAGCTCTACAACCTCATCCCCGTGCTCACCGCGGCGGAGAACGTGGAGCTGCCGCTGCTCCTGTCGCCGCTGTCTCGCGCCGAGCGGCGCCGGCACGTCGCGGCCGCATTGGACCTGGTGGGCCTGTCCCACCGCGTGGGCCATCGCCCACCGCAGCTCTCCGGCGGCGAGCAGCAGCGCGTGGCCATCGCTCGAGCCATCGTCACCGACCCGGACCTCATCATCGCGGACGAGCCCACCGGTGATTTGGACCGCAAGTCGGCCGAGGCCGTGCTGGACCTCTTCGGGGTGCTCCACCGCGACCTGCACAAGACGCTCGTCATGGTGACGCACGACCCGCACGCGGCGGAGCGCGCCGAGCGCGTGCACCACCTGGAGAAGGGGGTGCTCCAGTGACATTCGGCCGGCTCGTGTGGCGGGACTTGCTGCGCAACCCGCTGCGCCTGGGGCTCACCATCCTCGCGGGCGCGGTGGGCGTGACGGCCTTCATCTTCCTGCGCACCGTCATCGACCTCTTCTACTTCGGCGCGGAGGCGGCGCAGGTGGACCGGCTCATCGTCCGCAACAAGGTGTCCATCACCCAGCCGCTGCCGCTCTCCTACTACGCGCGCATCGCCGCGCTGCCCGGGGTGACGGCCATCACCCACCAGGAGTGGTTCGGCGGCACGCTCGGCGAGACGCAGAAGGACTTCTTCGCCAACTTCGCCGTGGATGCCTCCACGTTCCTGGAGGTCTTCCCCGAGTTCACCGCTCCCTCCGGGCAACTCTCCGCCTTCCGGAGCGACCCGTGCGGCGCGCTGATAGGCGACAAGCTGGCGCGGCGCTTCGGCTGGAAGCCCGGCGACCGGGTGACGCTCAAGGGCCAGATATATCCGGGGGACTGGACCTTCAACGTGCGCGGCATCTACACCGGCACACGCCCCGGGGCGGACACCACGCTGTTCGTCTTCAGCTACCCGTGCCTCAACGAGAGCGCGCAGCTCCCCGAGGCCGCCAAGGACCAGGCTGGCATCTACGCGGTGCGCGTGGATGACCCGGCGCGCTCGGGCGAGGTGGCGGCCGCCATCGACGGGATGTTCGCCAACAGCCCGTACCCCACGAAGACCGAGAGCGAGCGCGCCTTCCAGCTCGGCTTCGTGGCCATGTCGTCCGCCATCGTCACCGCCATCCGGGTGGTGTCCACCGTCATCCTGCTCATCATCCTGCTGGTCATCGGCAACACGCTGGCCATGGGCGTGCGCGAGCGCACCCGGGACCTCGCCACCCTGCGCGCGATGGGCTTCCGCCCGGGGAAGGTGGTGCTGCTGGTGCTCGCCGAGTCCGCCGTCATCGGCCTGGCGGCGGCGGCGCTGGGCGTGCTCGCGGCACCTTCGCTGGTGAATGGCTTCGCGCGGCTCATCGCCTCGCAGTTCGGCCAGCTCCCGGACAACGTGATGCAGGTGCGCACGCTGGTGCTGTCCGTGCTCGCGGCGCTGGCGGTGTCGCTGCTGGCCGGAGCCGTGCCCGCCCTGCGCGCGGTGCGCCTGCCCGTGGCGGAGGGCCTGAGGAAGGTGGCCTGAGCCATGGTGCCGCTCTTCTACAATGCGCGCAGCCTCTGGGCCCGGCGGCTGTCCACGGGCCTGACGGTGCTGGGCCTGGGACTGGTGGTGTTCGTCTTCTCCGCAGTGCTGATGCTGGCCAACGGCATCGAGTCCGCGCTCGCCGCCGGAGGCGACCCGGCGAACGCCGTCATCCTCCGCAAGGGTGCCACCGGCGAGCTGGTCAGCGCGGTGGAGCGGGACGCGGTGCGCGTGCTGGCCACGGACCCGGCGGTGGCGTCGGGGCCGGACGGAGCGCCGCTGGTGGCCGGTGAGCTGGTGGTGCTGGTGGCCCTGCCTCGCGACGGCGGGCAGGCGATGAACACCACCGCGCGGGGCGTGGGGCCACAGAGCTTCGCGGCGCGGCCGGAGGTGCGGCTCGTCTCGGGGCGCGCGCCTCGGCCAGGGACGAACGAGGTGGCGCTGGGCAGCGCGCTGGTGGGCACGTCACCGGAGGCGACGCTGGGCGGCGAGCTGCGCTTCGCCCAGCAGCGGTGGCCGGTGGTGGGCGTCTTCGAGGCGCGAGCGGGCGCCTTCGAGTCGGAGCTCTGGGGAGACGCCTCGCGGCTGGGCTCGGCCTTCGGGCGGCCGGAGTACAGCTCCGCGCTGGTGCGGCTGCGCTCGGCGGAGGACATGGACGCCTTCGTGCGTCGCGTGGGGGAGGACGCGCGCTTCACGCTGGAGGCGAAGCCGGAGCCCCGCTACTGGGCGGACCAGGCCAGTGGGCTGGCCACCTTCATCCGCGTGCTGGGGCTGTTCGTGTCCTTCGTCTTCAGCGTGGGCGCGGTGCTGGGGGCGATGATTACGATGTACGCGCAGGTCGCGACGCGAATCGCCGAGCTGGGCATGTTGCGCGCGGTGGGCTTCCGGAGGCGCAGCGTGCTGGCCAGCGTGGTGGTGGAGTCCGCGATGCTGGGCGCGGCGGGCGGCGTGCTGGGCGCACTGGGGGCGCTGGCCACGCGGTGGATTCACATCCGCACGCTGAACTTCCAGACCTTCGCGGAGGTGAGCTTCGGCTTCACGCCCACGCCCGGCATCGTCGTGGGCGCGCTGCTGTTCGGCACGCTGATGGGACTCGTCGGTGGGCTGCTGCCCGCGCTGCGCGCCGCGCGCCTGTCCATCCTCGATGCGCTGCGGGCCTGAGGCAGGCTCCGCGCACATGGGGTGTGCAGGGAGGACCCGCGACGACATTTCCCGCACCGGCGGAGGGCCGCGAGCCCGCATCATTATATATGCGCGAGCAGCTCCACTCCCCGGCGCGGGTCAGCCTCGCTGGAACAGCCACCGTGGCTCCCACAGCGGCCGGGTGAGCCCGACGACGAGCGGGTGACCCAGCAGCACCGCGAGCAGTGCGCCGCCAGCAATCGCGAGCGCCACCCCCTGTACGCCGTGCAGCGCGGAGAACAGCCCCGCCTTCGCGAGGCCACGCACGAAGAAGCCGTGCAGGAGGAACGGCGCCAGGCTCCGTCCACCGAAGCGGGTGAGCGCGCCATCGCCTCGGGGGCACAGCATGAAGAAGGACCAGGTGAGCGCGAGCGCGCAGCCGAGGAACCCGAGCCGCATCGAGATTCCGGACAGCGGAGCCACGCCAATCGCCCGGTAGCCGCTGCTGCCGTACAGCCACTGCAGGTCCGGCGCGGCGACCATTCCCAGGGCCAGGGCCGAGACGAAGCCACCCAGCACCGCGAACACCGCGAGCGCGATGCCCCGCTCCCATGCCGGGTTGGGAGACAGCAGCCACTCCCGCCGCACCACATGGCCCGCGACGAAGCACGGCAGGAACACGAGCGTCCGGGACACGCCGAACAGGTAGCCCACCCACGGAATCAGCCCGGCCCCGAGCGCGATGGCCACCGACACTCCCAGCGGCATGGGCACGCGGCGAAGCAGCGGCAGCAACAGCCGCCAGCAGGCGAGGCTCCACAGGAACCAGAGCACCCAGTACGGCTGCACCAGCCACTGCGGTGTCCACGGCCGTTCGAGCACCCACACGTCGAACGCCACGTAGAGCGCCTGGAAGATGGCGAGCGGCGCCAGCAGGGACCACGCGATGCCGAGGACGACCTTGCGGTCCAGCTCCGCGCGCGACAGGTGGCCCGAGAGGAACGCGAACGCGGGGATGTGGAACAGGTAGAGGCCGGTGTAGAGCGCCTTCGCCAGCGGCTCGCGGCCGATGAGCGGCTCGAGCGAGTGCCCGACGACGACGAGCACGATGAGCAGGCCGCGGGCGTTCTCGAACAGCGGCACTCGTCCAGGGGGCGTCACCCCTGCGTCATACCGGCGGAAGCAGTCGGACACAAACCCTTCACGGGCCCTGGAACCCCTTGGAGCGGAACGTCAGCACGAGCGTGTCGCGGTGGCCCACGCCGCCCAGCGGCTGGATGGGCGTGCTCTCGTGAATCACGCGCTCGTCGTCCAGCAGCAGCGCGGACCAGGGCTCGGTCAGCGTGAAGCGGAGGCCATTGGGGCCCGCGGCCTCGAACACGCGCGTCTCTCCCCCCTTGATGCCCTCACGGCCGACGAGCAGCACGGCGACGAAGTCCACGCCGTCGCGGTGCGCCCCCTCGGGCGTCGGCCGGCCGATGCCGTCCGTGGTGTCGATGCGGAACTGGTGCGCCTCGACGTACCAGGGCTGCGCCCCCTTCAGCGCCGAGCCGCACGCGGCAATCCCGCTCAGCAGCTTCGACCAGACGGGCCGGGCGATGACGGACGGGGCCATCGGCTCGAACCAGCGCTCCAGGCCGCCGTGCAGCGCGTTGTACTCGACGGGCTGCCAGTGCGCGCGGTGCGGCACCTGGCGGAGGGCGGAGCCCTCGACGACGAAGCAGGAGTGCCGGCGCGAGCGGTAGCGCCCGCCATCCCGCAGGTACGTGTCGGGCGGCAGGTCGTTCCAGGTCGGCACCAGCGCATCGAGCTCGGAGGCGGGTGTCTCCACCAGCTCGCACAGGCCCGCGCGGCTGAGGACGGCGTAGCCACGGCCGCGCAGGGTGGCGAGGACTTCCGAGGGAGGCGTGACGGGCGGCGAGAAGCTCATGGAATGAAGTGATACACGCGGTGCGCTCGCCAGACCATGACAAGGCGCAGCAGCCTCCGTAGCGTGAGTCCCTGGAGTTCAAAGGAGTTGCCTCCGGGGAATGGCCACGGCCCCGGGGTGTTCGAGGCCCGCCTCCGGCACTGGGAGAAGAGGACATGAGCAGGCTGTATGTCGCATCGTTGTTGACCGGGCTGTTGACCGCTCCCGTGGCGGCTGCCTCGGAGGACCCCTTCCTGTGGCTGGAGGAGGTGCAGGGCCCTCGCGCACTCGAGTGGGTGCGCGCCCAGAATGCGAAGACGCTGGCGGTGCTGGAGAAGGACCCGCGCTTCGAGTCCTTCCACGCGGAGGCGCTGCGGCTCCTCACCGCCACCGACCGCATTCCTACCCCCGACTTCCGCGCGGGCGGCGTGGACAACTTCTGGCAGGACCAGGCCAACCCCCGCGGCGTCTGGCGCCACGTCTCGCTGGACGGCTACGCGAGCCCGGCCCCGCAGTGGAAGACGGTGCTGGACGTGGATGCGCTGTCGAAGGCCGAGGGCGCCAACCAGGTGTGGAAGGGCAGTGACTGCCTTCCGCCCGCGGACCAGCGGTGCCTCGTCTCCCTGTCCAACGGCGGCAAGGACGCGGTGGAGGTGCGGGAGCTCGACACCGCCACGGGGAAGTTCGTGGAGGGAGGCTTCCGGCTGCCCGAGGGCAAGCAGTTCTCGGATTGGATGGACGCGGACACGCTGCTCGTGGGCCGGGACTGGGGCGGCGACACCCTCACCGAGTCCGGCTACGCCTACGTGCTCAAGCGCTGGAAGCGCGGCACGCCGCTGGCGGAGGCGACCGAGGTCTTTCGCGGGCAGCGCACGGACGTCTACGCCGGGCCCGTGCTGCTGCGCGACGCGGAGGGCGCGCTCCAGGCCGTGCTGGTCAACCGCGCGGTGACCTTCTTCGACTCCGAGTTCTGGCTGCTCGCGGCGGAGGAGCCCGTCCGCGTGCCGCTGCCGCTGAAGGCCTCCTTCCAGGCCTTCGTGGAGGGGCAGGTCGTCTTCACGCTGGAGGAGGACTGGGGCCGGTTCAAGCAGGGTGCGCTGGTGGCGTACCCGCTCGCGGCGCTGAAGGCGGATGCCGCGGCGGCGAAGCCGACCCTGCTGCTGCAGCCCGGGCCGCGCCAGGCCATCGAGGCGGTGGCCGCGACGCGCGGCAGGCTGCTGGTCAACGTGTATGAAGACGTGAAGGGCGCGCTCGACGTCTACACGCCGGCGAAGGGGAAGTGGACGCGCAAGCGGCTCGCGCTGCCGAAGAACGCCTCGGTGGGAATCGTCTCCACCTCCTCGGCGCACGACAGGCTCTTCGTGCAGTCCCAGGGCTTCCTGGAGCCGACGGCGCTGTGGCTGGCCGACGCGGCGGCGGGCACGGTGAAGCAGGTGAAGTCGATGCCTGCGCGCTTCGATGCGTCGAAGCACCGGGTGGAGCAGTTCTGGGCGGCGTCGAAGGATGGCACGCGGGTTCCCTACTTCCTGGTGCGACCGGTGGCGCAGAAGTCCGGCGAGCCGGTGCCGACGCTGGTGTACGGCTACGGCGGGTTCCAGGTGGCCAAGCCGCCCGTCTACCTGCCCGAGGTCGGCAAGCTCTGGCTGGAGCGCGGCGGCGCGTATGTCGTCGCCAACATCCGGGGCGGCGGTGAGTTCGGCCCCCGCTGGCACCAGGCCGCCCTGCGCGAGAAGCGTCAGCGGTCGTTCGACGACTTCGCCGCCGTCATGGAGGACCTCGTCCGCCGGAAGGTCAGCACCCCGCGCCGCATCGGCATCTATGGGCGCTCCAACGGCGGCGTCCTCACCAGCGTGGCGATGACCCAGCGCCCCGAGCTGCTCAACGCGGCCGTCATCGAGAGCCCGCTCATCGACATGCTGCGCTACCACAAGCTGCCGGCGGGCGCGTCGTGGGTGGGCGAGTACGGCAACCCCGAGGTGCCGGCGGACGCGGCCTTCATCTCGAAGTACTCGGCCTACCAGAACCTCCAGGCAGGGGTGCGCTACCCCACGCCGTACATCACCACCAACACCAAGGACGACCGGGTCCACCCCGGCCACGCGCGCAAGTTCGCGGCCCGGCTGGAGGCCATGGGACTGCCGTACCTGTATTACGAGAACACCGACGGTGGGCACTCCAACGACTCGGACCCGCTGCTCAACGCACGCCGATGGGCGCTCCACCACGTGTACCTGGCGCGGCAGCTGATGGACTGAGGAGCCTCGCCAGCACGATGCCGTGGGTGATGAACACCAGCGGCACGATGAACAGCGGCAGCAGCGAGAACGGGAAGCGCGTCAGCATGGCAATCAGCTGCGCGTTGCCCTCGAAGAGGGTGAGCCGCTGCGCGTTGAACACGACGAAGGCGATGTCGAGCAGCCCCACCACGCTCCACACCCACACCACGGCCCGCTTCAAGCGCGTGTTCGCGGGCAGCGCGAGCGCCGCCAGCGGCGCCGTGAGTCCGACGGCGATGTCGCCCCAGCCTGCCTGAAGGGCGAAGGCGCTAGGGAGCTGTCCTCGCTGGTGCAGCACGAGGAAGCCAGCGCCAGCCACCACGCGCACCAGGTGGTAGAGCACCAGGGATCTCGGGTCCAGGGAGAGCACGGCGGCCCGGAAGGTGCGCGAGCCGGCGCACGCCGCGGCGAACGACAGCACGCTGCCGAAGATGAGCAGCGGGATGACGTAGGGCGGTGGCGCCTCCATCACTCCGGAGAGGGACACGAGCAGGGCCAGGCACGCCCAGGCCGTGAGGCCGGCGCGCAGGCCCCGGCGCATGGGAAGGAGGGGAGCGTCGACATGAGGGGAGGGAAGGATGTCATTCATGGTGACCCCTCTCATTTCATGCACCGTGCCATGGCAGAGTGCGACGCCATGTGCCCGCAATCCCTCGCTCCGGGACGCCACGCCCCTCGAGCGCGCCGCGTTCCTGCACAGCGCGCCGACAGCCCCTGTCGGATTGCTTTACAGGTGCGCGAGGCCGCCTGAGATGCTCGCCCCCCTGCCTCCCCATGACGCCGTGCGGGCCGCCCAGGTGCGCGCGGTGGGCACCGCCTTCCTCCGGCTCCGGCCTCGCCTGGTCGCGCCCGCCATGGGCGTGACGGCGCTCGTCCTGTGGCGCACGGGTGTCCCCTCCGCGCAGCTCCGGGTGCTCGCGGTGGGCATGACGCTGCTGCTCGGCTTCTTCACCTGGGAGGCCTGGCGCGGGCGGGCTCGCGACTTCCCGGAGGCGTGGCTGTTCCGCTCCCTGCTGCTCACCACCGTGGGCATCACCGCGGGCTGCGCGGTGACGGGCGGGCTGGCCAGCCCCCTGCTGCCCATGCTCTTCGCGCCCGTCGTCACCACCTTCGCCGCCTTCGGCCTGGGCCGCGAGGGCACGGGAGCGCTCGTCGCGACGGTCCTCCTGTCCGCCGGGCTGGGCGCGCTTCCGCCGGACGTGCCCTTCCCCCGGCTGCCCTCACCCCAGGCCGAGTGGCTGCGGCTGCTCTTCCTGCTGGTGTCGCTCCTGCTGCTGCGCGCGAGCGTCGCCGGACTGACCGAAGCCTGGCGCCGCTCGGGCGCGCTGCTGGAGCGCCTGCGCGCGGAGTCCCTGGATGCCGCGGAGGCCCGCGCCGCCGCGCTCGAGTCCATGGGCGCCTCCGTCGCGCACGAGCTGAAGAACCCGCTCTCCTCGGTGAAAGGCCTCGTCCAGCTCCTGGCCCGCTCGGCCTCCGAGCCCAAGGCCCGGGAGCGCCTCGCCGTCGTGCAGTCCGAGGTGGAGCGCATGGAGGCCATCCTCCAGGAGTACGTCTCCTTCGCCCGTCCGCTCGGCGCCCTGCGTCCCACCGACACGCTCCTGGAGCCGCTGCTGGAGGACGTGGTCTCCGTCGTGGAGGGCCGCGCTCGTGAGGCCGGCGTGCGGGTGGAACCGACGGCGACCCGCGCCCGGGCCCACGTGGATGCGCGCCGGCTGAAGGAGGCGCTGCTCAACCTCACCCTCAACGCGATTGAAGCCACCCCCACTGGCGGCACGGTGGCGCTGGGCGTGGAGGACTCCGGAGGGCGCGTCATCCTCACCGTGCGAGACACCGGCCGGGGCATGTCGCCGGAGGTGCTGGCACGGCTGGGCACTCCGTTCTTCACCACCCGTGAGGCGGGCACGGGGCTGGGCGTGGTGCTGGCGCGCGCCGTGGCGGTGCAGCACGGCGGTACGCTGGACTACGAGAGCCACCCCGGACAGGGCACCGTGGCGCGCCTTGCCCTGCCGCCGCCCGACGAGAAAGGAGGCCCACGCCATGGCGAAGGTCCTGCTGGTCGATGACGAGCCCGGCGTCCTCTACACGCTCCAGGAGGTGCTGGCCGAGCACGGCGACGAGGTCGTCACCGCCACCTCCGGCACCGAGGCCCTGGGCCGGCTGGAGGGCGTGGAGGCCGTCGTCACCGACCTGGTGATGCCCGGCATGGACGGGCTGCAGCTGCTCCGCGCGCTGCGTGAGCGGGACTCGGACCTGCCGGTCATCGTCCTCACCGCGCAGGGCTCGGAGCGCGCGGCCGTGAGCGCCATGAAGGCCGGGGCCCACGACTACCTGAGCAAGCCCTTCGACGTGGACGAGGTGGGGCTCGCCGTGGAGCGCGCCGCCGAGGCGTACCGGCTGCGAGGCCAGCGCCGCAGGTTGGAGGCGGAGCACGCGCTCGGGCGCCCCATCATCGGCGACAGCCCCGCGCTGCGCCGGGTGCTGGACGCGGCCCTGCGGCTGGCGGGGCGGGACGTCACCGTGCTCGTCATGGGAGAGACGGGGACGGGCAAGGAGCTCATCGCCTCGCTGCTCCACGTCCACAGCCAGCGCGCCTCGGGCCCTCTGGTGCGCTTCAACTGCGCGGCGCTGCCCGCGGACCTCGCCGAGTCCGAGCTCTTCGGCCACGCCCGCGGCGCCTTCACGGGCGCCACGCAGGCGCACCGGGGCTACTTCGCCCAGGCGCACGGCGGCACCCTGGTGCTGGACGAGGTGGGCGAGCTGCCCCTCACCATCCAGGCCAAGCTGCTGCGCGCGCTTCAGGACGGAGAGCTCCAGCCGGTGGGCGCCAGCCGCGTGGAGCGCGTGGACGTGCGCATCGTCGCGTGCACCCACCGGGACCTCGGCGCGAAGGTGAAGGCGGGCCGCTTCCGGGAGGACCTCTACTACCGGCTGAACGTGGTGGAGCTCACCGTGCCACCGCTGCGCGAGCGGCGGGAGGACATCATCCCGCTCGCGGAGACCTTCGCCCGCCGCTGTGCCGGACGCTTCGGCCTGGAGGGCGTGCACCTCACCCCGGAATTGCTGGAGCGCCTGCGCGAGCGGGACTGGCCCGGCAACGTCCGCGAGCTGGAGAACACCGTCACCCGCCTGGTCGCACTCAGCGAAGGCGGCCCCATCGGCGCCGAGGCCCTCGCGCGTCCCACGGCGCCACCCGCCACCGGGGCCGAGCCGTCCCTCTCCCTGCGAGAGCAGGTCGCGGCCTTCGAGCGGGCGCTCGTCGAGCGCACCCTGGCGGAGTGCGGCGGCAACCAGTCCGAGGCGGCGCGGCGGCTGCGCATCTCCCGGGTGACGCTCATCGACAAGCTCAAGCGTCACGGGCTCGGGCCGCACGCCTGAGCCGCCCAACGTCTTCTCCTGAAGGCCATATCGGGAGGGGCGCGAGCTCGTTGTCCGCCGAAGGTCATCCCCGTGCGTGAAGGCTCCGGGAGGGAAGCAATGGGGGCAGGCCCGTTCCCGGGGAGCGGGGTGCGGCGGGCGCATCCCCACCTTGGAGCCTCTCATGCGGAGCATTGGATTCGCCTCGTGGCGCGCGTGGTTGCGCGTCGCACCCCTGGCCCTGGCGCTGAGCGCGGGCTGCGGCAGTCCCACGAACACGCCTGGCTCGCGGCCCCTGGAGGAGCCCCCGGCCACCGACAGTCCGGTGGAGCTGGAGGACGCCTTCGTGGCGGTGCCACGCGTGGTGAGCGCGGAGCAGCGGCGGCAGGCGGAGCAGCGGCTCCAGGGCGTGGTGGAGGACTCAGGCACCAGCTTCTACCTGGCCATCCGCCGCGGTGAGCTGGGCCAGCGGTGGTTCATGTCCGCCTACCTCGGGCAGCACCATCCCGGGGGCATGGGCCATCACGCGGCGAGGACCCTGGGTACCCGGGTGGTGAGCTTCAAGGAGCAGAACGGCAAGCTCTTCGTCCTGGACGTGGATGACCGCAAGGTCGTCAGCGACGTCTTCGACCCGGACGTGCTGGTGGAGGCTTATCCCATCGTCACCGACCATGCCCCCTTCAACCGCTCGCGGGGCTCGGACCAGTACGTGCTCATCGACCCGACGGCGGGGCTCAACCGCTTCGGGGTGATGGGGGACCTGTTCGGCGCGAGCGGGGTCCGCTTCCAGGTGGAGCTGAGCTTCGCGCAGCGCTTCCGCCGCATGGCGGATGGCATCGGCTTCGAGCAGGTCTTCACGGGCTACCTGGACGTGCCCGTCGACCTTCCCTCGTACTTCCTGGAGGGCAACCCGTTCCAGCGCTCGGGCACCCTGAGCCTCTCGCTGCGCAGGTATGCCGAGAGCCCGGGCTACACCCCCACCCCGTTGCCTCCGCGTGAGCACTACTTCCGGAGCCTGGAGCGCCTCATCCCCAACATGGGAGACACCGAGCAGGTGGCCGCGAAGTGGAACATCCACCCGGGCATGAAGCCCATCCGCTGGCACATCACGCCTGGCATCCTCCAGGTGCAGAACGACCCCCGCTACCAGGGCTATGACGTGGTGGGCGCGGTGAAGCGCGGCATCGAAGGCTGGAACGCGGCGTTCGGCTTCAAGGCGCTGGAGGCCGTCGTGGCCGATGACCTGTCGGGCTTCGCGGAGGATGACAAGAACACGCTCATCTTCGACCCCCATGAGACCTACCCATCCGCCTTCGCGGACTGGCGCACCAACCCCAACACCGGCGAGATTCGTGGCGCCAGCATCTACATGCCCACCTGGTGGCTGTGGTACGGCGTCCTCTGGTTCGGCGAGGAGCCGGAAGCACTCGCCGCCCCGTCGAATCCCGTCCACTCCCTGACCATGTCGTGGGCCGGCCTGCAGGGGGGCTCGCTGTGCGACCGGGAGGCGCCGGTGCTCTCCGCGGAGCAGCGCTCGGTCCGGAGGCTCGCGCTGGCGGCGGCCGCCCCCGAGCTCACGAGCAAGCAGAAGGTGGAGGCCTTCCTCACGAACGTGGTGCTGCACGAGGTCGGCCACACGCTGGGCCTGCGGCACAACTTCGCGGGCTCGCGGGTATACGACGGCAGTGCGGACAGCCCGCGCTCCAGCTCGGTGATGGACTACTCCGAGCCCGAGGACGCCATCTACCTGGCCGCGCCGGGCGCCTATGACCTCCAGGCGGTGCGCTACCTCTATGGCCTGTCCACGCAGCTGCCGGGCCAGGCGTTCTGCACGGACGAGCAACTGCGGGTGGACCCGTACTGCAACCCGAATGACCGCTTCGACGACCCGCTCACGAAGTTCTACCTCCCCCGGTTCCACGAGCAGCTCGACGAGTGGATGCGCAGCCCGCTGCGCATCGAGCTCTTTCATGCGATTTTCAACTACGAGGTCAACGAGCCGCTGACGTTCGTGCGCGCGGGCCCTGCCCAGTCACAGGCCACCGCGTATCAGCGGGTGATGGCGCCCGTGCGGCCGCCGCTGCAGGTGCCGGCCGGGGCGCCGGCCACGTACGCCGCGAGGGCGGACGAGTTCGCGTGGCGCATCCTGGCGCGCCTGTACCTGGACCCGGTGGAGTCTCGCGGCCCCTTCTCCTCCAACCCGCCTGGCTCGGCGGCCCTGCTGCCGCTGGTGGTGGCCGACGCCAGGGCCATCCTGCTCGACGAGGACGGCCTCCGGAGCTACCGCGCGCGCCGCACCATGGTGGACGTGCTGAAGGTCCAGCAGTCACTGGCCTCCTACGCGGCCCTGCGCGAGGCACAGGACGTCCTCACCGCACAGCTCCCCTCGCTGAGCGGGGATGTCCGGCTGCAGGCCGAGGACCTGGTGGCTCGCATCAGCGCCGCCATCTCGCCCTATTACCGCTGACGGGTCTTCGCGCCGGTGGGAGCCACACCGCCACCGGCTGGAGTCCTGCCCCTGATGAGCCTGTAAGCGTCTGGCACCCCACGCCGTCGCTGTCCCTCAACCGACGCTGCCCTGCACCGGGGTCTGGGACCTGCAACCCAGACATGCGCCAGTGCGAGGATTTCGAGAAGGGACGTCATTCCCGGTACCGGCCATGTGGCCCGGACGTCCCTGGAGCAGCCAGTCGGGGCTTCGCAGGTGAAGTCAAAGACTCACATAGGGGGAGCGCATGTCGCCTTCGCTTCGCACGGGGTGTTTGCTCGCGGTGTCGTTGCTGACGTTCGGACCGGGCTGCGGACCGGTGGAGGAGGGGCCCTGGGACCCCACCGACGAGCCCGGCACCATCGAGCAGGCGGCGGCGTCCGCGAATGGGCTGTCATTCAACGGGCTGTCATTCAATGGCATGTCCAGCAATGGGTTGTCATTCAATGGGCTGTCTTTCAACGGCCTGTCCAGCCGGGGCCTGACCTCCTCCCAGTTCGGCACGTGGTTCCAGACGGACCCGGCGCTCGCCGACATGGTGATGCGCTACGTGGTGCGCTGCGCGGTGCCAGCGGGGCAGACGCGCAGCTACCTGAACCCGAGGACGGGAAGGACGTATGCGTGGGCAGGGCTGCTCGGCCTGGCGCCGGACTGGGCCCAGGGCCAGCAGGCCACCACGGCGGAGCAGCAGGTGGTGTCCGCGTGCCTGGCGGCGCACACCACCAACACGGGGAACCCGATGGCCATCTCCGTGCTGGGCCTCGATGGCCGGGGACAGTCCATTCCGTATACCCAGGCGGAGCTCGCGGCCTTCTCCCAGCATGAGGCCTGCTTCTTCGGGAACCTCTTCACCGGTGAGGGCGTCTACGTGGCCAGTGACCAGGGGCTGCTGCGGGGGAGCCAGAGCTCTCCGCGCGGCTGCGCGCTGTCCCCGGGGCCGCTCCAGCGGGTGGAGGACAACTGCCCGCCCATCGTCCCGCTCGGAAGCTGTGACGTGTACTGCGAGTCGGGCCTCCTCAAGCCCTACCACTCGCGCTGCAGCTACCGCGGCCGGAGCTACCGGCCCGTCACCACGCGGCTGCGCTCCCAGGATGTCTTCCACTGCGGGGACGGCGTCTGCCAGCCCACCGAGTCCTGCGGCCTGGGCGTCACCTACCGGGACTGCCTGCTCGACTGCGGGCTCTGCCTGTGACGTGACGGTGGGAACAGAGGTGACGGCCCCATGGCGGCGCCGCCTCCGTGCGTCGTACTGTCCCCGGCCACATGCGCACACTCTACGGACTCGGGTACTCGGGCTGGACGGAGAAGGCCCGCTGGGCGTTGGAGCACCACCGGGTGCCCTACCGGTATCGCGAGCACACGCCCCTGCTGGGTGAGCCCGCGCTGCGCTGGCGCACCCCGCGCGGCGTGCACCCCTCCGTCCCGCTGCTCGTCGACGAGGGCGGCGCCCTCACCGGCTCGTTCGTCATCGCGAAGCGCGCCGAGGCGCTGGGGCAGGGCGCGCCGCTCTTCCCGCCCGAGGCCACCGACACAATCTCCCGCTGGGAGGACACCAGCGAGCGCGTGCTCCGCGTGGGACGTGCGCAGGTGGTGGCGGCGCTCCTCCACAACCCCAGGGCCCAGGTGGAGAGCCTGCCCGCGTTCCTGCCCGGGTGGCTTCGCGGCCTGCTGGCCCCGTCCGCCAGGATGGGGGCGCACTTCATCGCCCGGAAGCATCGCGCCGCCTCCGACGTGGCCTCCGCCATCCAGGAGACCGTCGTCCCCGCCCTCGAGCAGCTCCGCGCCGAGCTCGGCGGCCGCCCCTACCTGCGGGACGACCTCACCTACGCGGACATCACCGCCGCGGCGATGCTCCAGCTCGCGCGCCCGGTGGATGACCGCTACATGCCCCTGGGCCCCGGCACGCGCGAGGTCTGGACGAACGAGTCACTCGCCGCCCGCTTCCCGGACCTGCTCGCGTGGCGCGACGCGCTCTACGCGAAGCACCGCAAGCCCTGAGCCACCCCGGGCGCTTCCCCGTCCCGTCGGAGTGCGGGCGCGTCGTGTCCTGCTCGAACGCACCCGCCTTCGCGGCCCGCTGCCTCAGGGCTTCTTGCCGCTGCCTCGCGGAGCCGGAGCGGGCTGCGGCGCGCCCTGGCCGCCCATGCGCTGGCGAATCAGCTCCTGGATCTGCTCGGGCGTCTTGCCCTGGAAGTCCTCGGGCTTGAGCCCGCCGGGCAGGCCCTGCGGGGCGGCGCCCGGCTTGGGCGCGTCCATCTTCTGGTAGTCCGCCGGAATGGCGAAGCGCGAGTCGGGCTGCGGGCCCTCCTGGATGCCGGTGAGGTTGACCTCCGTCACGCCCTGCTCCGAGAAGGTCTGCGCGCGCACGTAGGGCACTTCCGCCAGGTCCGTGGGCCGCCAGATTTTCTGGCGCATCGCGGTGCCGTCCATGCCGGGCGGGGTGCCCTCGTACACGGTGGTGGCGTGGCCGTTGACCTTCTCGGTGCCCACCTTCTTGTAGCCCTGCTGCTTGAAGCACGCGTCATAGTCCTGCGCCTTCCCCGTGCAGGCGCCAGGCAGCCGCATGGGCAGGTCATCCAGGCTCCGGACCGACGCAAGCTTCTGTGCGTGCATCAGCGTGGTGCCCGTGCGCTTCTCGAAGTCGAACAGGATGGACATGCCCGGGGCGCCGGGCTGGCCGGGCAGCTGCGCGTCCATGCGGAGCAGGCCCTTGCGCCCGTACATCTTCCCCTTCATCGGGGGAGGGGTCTTCTGGCCGGCCTTCTGGGAGGTGACAGTCGTGGTCGCCTCCGCCGTCCAGTCCGCGAGCGCGGGCGAGGCCACCAGCAGCGAGGCGGCGGCGAGTCCTGACAGCCTGTGACGGAGCTTGGAAGGGCGCATGCCGCACACCACAGTCCACGCCCGCGCACCTGTCAAACCCACCCGGGGCCGGAGCCGGAAGAAGCGAACGGCGCCGGCCCCACGCGAAGTCGCGGGAGCACGGCGCCGTGGGGCCGCGGGGAGCGAAGTGGCTCAGCCCGGCTGGCAGACCTGGCGGAGGATGTCGAGCGACTCCAGCGCCTTGCCCGCGCCAATCACGACGGCGGACAGCGGGTCCTCGGCGAGGAACACGGGCAGGCCCGTCTCCTCGCGCAGCAGCGTGTCCAGGTTCTTCAGGAGCGCGCCGCCACCGGCCAGCACGATGCCGCGGTCGGCGATGTCACCGGCGAGCTCGGGCGGGGTGCGCTCCAGCGTCAGCTTCACCGCCTCGACGATGCCGTTGACGGGCTCGGCGAGCGCGTCACGCACCTCGTCGCTGGACACCGTCAGCGTGCGCGGCACGCCGGCCACCAGGTCGCGACCCTTGATCTCCATGGTCATGACCTCGTCCGTCGGGTACGCGGTGCCGATGCCCATCTTGATGAGCTCGGCCGTGCGCTCGCCGATGAGCAGGTTGTACTTGCGCTTGACGTACTGGATGATGGCCTCATCCAGCTTGTCGCCGCCGATGCGCACGCTCTTGGCGAACACGATGCCGGCCAGGCTGATGACCGCGACGTCGGACGTGCCACCGCCGATGTCGACAATCATGTTGCCGCTGGGCTCCGTCACCGGCAGGCCCGCGCCAATGGCCGCGGCCATGGGCTGCTCGATGAGGTAGACCTCGCGGGCGCCCGCGTTCGCGGCGGCCTCGCGCACCGCACGGCGCTCCACCTCGGTGATGCCGGAGGGGATGCCGATGATGATGCGCGGGTTGACCAGCGTCTTGCGGTTGTGGGCGCTCTGGATGAAGTAGCGCAGCATCGCCGCGGTGATTTCGAAGTCCGCGATGACGCCGTCCTTCATCGGGCGGATGGCCACGATGTTGCCCGGCGTACGCCCGAGCATCTCCTTGGCCTCCTTCCCCACCGCGAGGACCTTCTTGCCCCCGCGCGCGTCCTGTTGGACCGCCACCACGGAAGGCTCGTTGGACACGATGCCCTGACCGCGGATGTAGATGAGCGTGTTCGCCGTGCCCAGGTCGATGGCGAGGTCACGCGAAAAGAGAGTGTGAAGCCAGTCAAACATACGGGGGCGGGAACTTTCGGGGAGGCGGCGGAATTTCCCCCAGAGCGTGGGGGGAGACGCGCGGAAGGTACTACGCGGCGCAGCACGGAGGAAGAAAAGCCGGAAGTGGCTTCCACTTCAGGTTGGAGGGCAGTCGGCCAGCGGACTCGCGCGGCCCCCGGCCCTCAGTGCAGGGAGGCGGCCTCGCTGGGAACCCCATCCTGCGCTTGTTCGAAGCGCGTGGCCACCACCCCCGCCTCCAGGGCGGGCTCCTCTGGGAGTGCCCCCTCGGGCAGCGTCCCGGCCTGCTCGGCCTCCCGGTACTCGGGCGTGTGGCGCAGGGCCTCGCTGGTGACGTGGAGCAGGGTGTCGCGCACGGGCTCGAACAGCAGTGCGGTGAGGTACCAGGCGGGCGCGTAGTCCAGCCGGATGAGGCCGTGCACGCTCCAGCGGTGCGGCGCGTAGTCCCAGGGGCAGCGGCCGAGCAGCTTCTTCAGCACCCAGCCCGTGCCGTACTCCGCGCCGAAGATGAGCGCCGTGTAGGCCAGCGCCCGCAGCGGCCGCGGCAGGGGCTTGAGCCGGGCGGAGACCTCCTCCAGCGCCAGCGCCGTGCCGCCGTAGATGGGGTGCATCCACAAGTAGGTGCGCGCGGTGGCGCTCCGGTCTCGCTTCAACGCGGCGCTGGCCCCCGTGAACAGCACCTCCAACACCCACCCGGTACACCCGTAGAGCAAGAATCGTGAAAGCACGCCCAGAACCTAAGAATCTTTCGAGGAAGGGGCAGTGCCCGGACCGAGCCATCTGACCGCTTGCCACTGCTTCGCGTCCCTCCCGGTGTGCACCAGCGGACGCGAGCCCCGTCCTCGGGGACAGGGGAGGATATGGGCCTACAGGACGTGACGCGGCGCCAGGCAGGGGGCCGCATTCGTTGCTTCCGTCATTGCGGGTCCGCCTTTACTTGGCGGAGCGCTGCGTAATACAGGCAGATGAGATGCACATCCTCGGACCTACATCGCGGTGGAACAGCACCCGGCGTGAAGCGCGCTGGCTGCTCTTGCCCGCGCTGTGTGGGTTGCTGGTGCTGCTGGCGGGCCGCGCCGCGGACGCCTCGGGGCTCCCCCCCGAGCTCCGGGAGCCGCCCCGGGTGGGCCGCTCCGGCCAGGGCCTGAAGGCGGTGACCCGGAGTCCGGCGCCGCTCATGCTGAGCAGTGCCCCGGAGCGGCGGCAGTCGAGTGTGCGCTTCCACGGCGCGGGCTTCGACACCTGGGCCGCCGTCCGGGGCGTGGCGTCCACGCTGCTCGCGCATCCGACGTGCTGCGCGCCGCGGGTGCGCACGGGCTTCCAGGCGGACCTCTTCGCGGTGCCGCGCCGGGAGCGCGAGCGGCGGACGGACACGGCCATGGCGTTGTGGGAACGCTACCCGCTGCCGCCGAGCTCCTCGCGCGGCAGCGGGTTGGCGGACCAGCCGGGCATCGTCATCCGGCCCCTGCGCGGGCCGCCCGCGCGCGCGTAGCACCCCACTTCCCGCAAGCAGGTCCCTGCCCGGGGTCGTCCAGGTGACGGCCGTGCCGGCGGGCTCCTGGTGTCCTTCCATTCTTCGGTAGTACGCGCCCCCTGGCGGGCGCGGAGGTGTGTCGATGCACGGAGCCCACGAGGTTCTGCAGGCCATCGCCGTCGTGCTGTGCGTGGCGGCGGTGACGACCGTTCTCTTCCAGAAGCTGCGCCAGCCCGTCGTCCTCGGCTACATCCTGGCCGGCCTCGTCGTCGGCCCCTACGTGCCGATTCCGCTGGTGGCCAACCCGGAGGTGGTGACGACCCTCTCCGAGCTGGGCGTCATCCTGCTGATGTTCTCGCTCGGGCTGGAGTTCAGCCTGCGCAAGCTGTTCGCGGTGGGCTTCACCGCCGGCCTCACCGCCGTCGTCCAGTGCACCATCATGGTGTGGCTGGGCTTCGTGGTGGGGCGGGCCTTCGGGTGGACCTCCCTGGAGAGCATCTTCGTCGGCGCGCTCATCGCCATCTCCAGCACCACCATCATCGCCAAGGTCTTCGACGACCAGGGCATCCGCGGGCGGCTGCGCGAACTGGTGGTGGGCGTGCTCATCGTCGAGGACCTCATCGCCGTGCTGCTGATGGCGACGCTGACGGCCGTCTCCACCGGCACGGGCCTGTCGCTGGGGGAGCTGTCGCTCACCACCGGCCGGCTCGTCGCGTTCCTGGTGGGGCTGGTGGTGGTGGGGCTGTTCACCATCCCCCGGGCCATGCGCTACGTCGTGCGGCTGAACCGCCCGGAGACGACGCTGGTGGCCAGCGTGGGCATCTGCTTCGCGGTGGCGCTCCTGGCGCAGGCGTTCGGCTACTCGGTGGCGCTGGGGGCGTTCCTCGCGGGCTCGCTGGTGGCGGAGTCCGGCGAGGAGAAGGTGGTGGAGCACCTGGTGGCGCCGGTGAAGGACATCTTCGCCGCCATCTTCTTCGTGTCCGTGGGCATGCTCATCAACCCGGCGCTCATCCTGGAGCACTGGGTGGCCATCCTCGTGCTCACGGCGGTGGTCATCGGCGGGAAGCTGCTCGGCGTCGCCCTGGGCGCCTTCCTCACCGGCAACGGCACGCGCACCTCCGTGCAGGCAGGCATGAGCCTGGCGCAGATTGGCGAGTTCTCCTTCATCATCGCGGCGCTGGGGCTGTCGCTGAAGGCCACGCGCGACTTCATCTACCCGGTGGCGGTGGCCGTCTCGGCGATTACGACGCTGACCACGCCCATGCTCATCAAGCTGTCCGGGCCCACGGCGACGTGGGTGGACCGCAAGCTGCCCAAGCCCCTGCAGACGTTCGCCACGCTGTACGGCACGTGGGTGGAGCGGCTGCGCGAGGCGCCCCGGCGGGAGACGCTGGGCGCCGGGGTGCGGCGGCTCATCCGGCTGCTGGTGCTGGACGCGGCGCTGCTGGTGGCGCTGGTGATTGGGACGTCGCTGGCGGCGGGGAAGGTGGCCGCGGCCGTCGAGGCGCGCACGGGCCTGGGGCAGGAGCTGGCGAAGAACCTCATCATCGCCGGGGCGGTGCTGCTCTCCGTGCCGTTCCTGGTGGGCGTGGTGAGCCTGGCGCGGCGGCTGGGGACGGTGCTGGCGGAGGTGGCGCTGCCGCTCAGGACGGACGGGAAGGTGGACCTGGCGGCGGCGCCGCGCCGGCTCTTGGTCGTCACGCTGCAGGTCGTCACCATCATCATCATCGGGGTGCCGGTGGTGGCCATCACCCAGCCGTTCATGCGGGGCGCCACGGGGCCGCTCGTCATCCTGGCCCTGCTGGTGGCGCTGGGCGTGTCCTTCTGGCGGGGCGCGACGAACCTGCACGGCCACGTGCGCGCGGGGGCGCAGGTCATCGTGGCGGCGCTCGCCGCGCAGTCGCACTCGAAGGAGCCGGGAGCGGAGGAGCACGCGCTGGACGACGTCCCCAGGCTCCTGCCCGGCCTGGGCGAGCCGGTGCCGGTACGGCTGGAGGACGCGAGCCCCGCGGTGGGCAGGACGCTGGCGCAGCTCAACCTGCGCGGCCTGACGGGGGCGACGGTGCTCGCCATCCAGCGCGGTGAGGAGAGCGTGTCCGTCCCCACGGCGCAGGAGGTCCTGCGCGCCGGTGACGTGCTGGCGCTCACGGGCACCCACGAGGCGGTGGAGGCCGCGAAGGGCCTGCTGTCACCCACGCCGCCGCCCCCGGGGCCCCTGGAGGCGTCCGGCGCGCCCGCGTGACGGGCAGGGGGAGCGCGGCCGGGCCTACCGCTTCACGGCGTACTTGAAGATGACGTAGAGGGCGCGCACGCCGTCCTTCCAGCCAATCTTCTTGCCCTCTTCATAGGTGCGCCCGTGGTAGCTGATGGGCACCTCGAAGACGCGCCAGCTGCCGCGGGCCACCTTGGCGGTGATTTCCGGCTCGAAGCCGAAGCGCTCCTCCTCCACGTCCACCGAGCGCAGCACCTCGGCGCGGAAGGCCTTGTAGCAGGTCTCCATGTCCGTGAGGTTCAGCCCGCTCGTCATGTTGGAGAGCGTGGTGAGCGTCTTGTTCATCACCGTGTGCCAGAAGTACAGCACGCGCCGGGGCGTCCCCGTGAAGCGGCTGCCGAAGACGACGTCCGCGTCCCCGTCCAGGATGGGCTGGATGACCTTGGGGATGTCGCGCGGGTCGTACTCCAGGTCCGCGTCCTGGACGATGATGATGTCCCCGGTGGCCTCGGCGAAGCCGCGCCGCAGCGCAGCGCCCTTGCCCTGGTTCTGCTCCTGGAACAGCACCCGCACCTCGTTGCGGTTGCGGGGGGTGCCTCCCAGCACCCCCACGCCCTGCTCCGCGAGCTGGCGTAGGAGCTCCCGGCTGCCGTCCCGGGAGCAGTCGTCAATCAGGACGAGCTCCTTCGGGAAGTCGACGGCGATGCAGCGGCGCAGCAGCTCCGCAAGGGTGGGAATCTCGTTGTAGACGGGGATGACGAGCGACACGAGCATGGCGGCCGCGCCTGTACCCCATTTCGACCCGGGAGGCGACTGTCCGGCACTCACCGCGCTCCCACCCCGCCCCCCTGACCCCACCTGCCCACCCATGCGATGCATGGGGAAGGGCTGGCCCGGATTGCCTGGAAACGCCTCTCCACCTCGGGGGCCGCCCATCCACGCACGGAGGTCACGAGCGTCATGAACGACCACGTCGGACACGCCGGCCATGGGGGGCATGGGGCCATGGCCCTGGACGCCCCGCCCGGCGAGGTGGGGGGGCTGGCGGCGGGCCTGAGGGATTTCCTCTATGGCGCCTGGTACATGCCGCACGGGCACTGCTACCAGTGGCAGCCGGGCCTGGTGGCGCTGCACGTGGTGTCGGACGTGCTCATCGGCGCCGCCTACTTCTTCATCGCCGTGTGGCTCTTCACCCTGGTGCGGCGCATCCGGCTGCCCTTCGGCGGGATGATTCTCTCCTTTGGCGCCTTCATCGGCGCGTGCGGGCTGACGCACCTGGTGGAGGTGTGGAACGTCTGGAACTCGGCCTACTGGCTGGCGGGGGGCGTGAAGGCGCTGACGGCGGTGGCCTCGGTGGCCACGGGGCTGTACCTGGTGCCGCTGCGCCGTCAGGTGGCGGACGTGGTGGAGACGGCGCGCCTGTCCGAGCAGCGCCGGGGGCAGCTGGAGACGAGCAGCCGGGAGCTGGAAGCGCTCTACGTCAAGCTGAAGGAGTCCGAGGAGAAGCGCACCGGCTTCTTCGCCAACGTGAGCCACGAGCTGCGCACGCCGCTGGCGCTCATCCTCGGGCCGGTGGAGCGGCTGCTCCAGCGGGACGGGCTGGCCGAGTCGGACCGCCGGGATTTGGAGGTGGTGCGGCGCAACGCGCGGGTGCTGATGCGGCACGTGAATGCGCTGCTGGACGTGGCCAAGCTGGACGCGGGGCAGATGCGGGCGGCCTACGAGGACTCGGACCTGGCGCGGCTGGTGCGGCTGTGCGCGGAGAACTTCGAGGGGCTGGTGATGGAGCGCCGGCTGCGCTTCCTGCTGGAGCTGCCCGGCGCGCTGCCGGCGCAGGTGGACCCCGAGAAACTCCAGCGGGTGGTGCTGAACCTGCTCTCCAACGCGGTGAAGTTCACCCCGGAGGGGGGCACCATCCGCGTGCTCCTCTCCGCCGAGGCGGGGTGGGGGCGGCTGGTGGTGGAGGACAGCGGGCCGGGCGTGCCGCCAGAGCTGCGCGAGCGGATTTTCGAGCGCTTCCAGCAGGGCGAACGCTTCCAGCAGGGCGAGGGCGGCACCCCGCGCGAGTTCGGCGGCACGGGGCTGGGGCTGGCCATCGCCCGGGACTTCACCGTGCTGCACGAGGGGCGGGTGTGGGTGGAGGAGCGGCCGGGCGGTGGGGCGCGCTTCGTGGTGGAGCTGCCGTTGATGGCGCCGACGGGCGCGCGGCTGCGCTTCCGGCCGGAGCCGGAGTCCACCCCGCTGGCGGCGCGGGCGGAGGTGGACGTGCTGCGCCCCTCGCCGGAGGAGGCGGTGGTGTCATCCGCAAAGGAGGACCCGTACCGCCCGCGGGTGCTGGTGGTGGAGGACACGCGGGAGATGCGGCGCTTCGTGGCGGAGACGCTGTCGCGGGACTTCCGGGTGGCCACGGCGGCGGACGGCGCCGAGGGGCTGCGGCAGGCGGAGGCGCTGCGGCCGGACGTCATCGTGAGCGACCTGATGATGCCGCGCATGGGCGGGGACCAGCTGGTGCGCGAGGTGCGCGCGCGCAACGGGCTGGAGTCCACGCCGGTGCTGCTGTTGACGGCGCGGGCGGACGACGCGCTGCGGGTGGACCTGCTGCGGGCCGGGGCGCAGGACTACCTGGTGAAGCCCTTCCTGGCGGAGGAGCTGCTGGCGCGCGTGTCGAACCTGGCGGTGGTGAAGCGCACGCGCGAGGTGCTGCAGGGGGCGCTGGACGCGCGCACGTCGGACGTGGAGGGGCTGGCGCGGGAGCTGGGGCTGCGCAAGCGCCAGCTGGAGGCGGCGCTGGAGACGACCAGCTCGGCGCGTCAGGTGGCGGAGCGGGCCAGCGATGCGCGCAGCACGCTCTTGCGGCTGGTGTCGCACGAGCTGCGCACGCCGCTGTCGGTGCTGCAGCTCACGCAGCACGCCTTCCTGCGGGAGGTGGGGCCGCTGGGGCCGAAGGCCACGGAGATGTTCGACCGGATGACGCGCTCCACGGTGCGCCTGCGGGACATGACGGAGATGGTGCTCCAGTACAACAACCTGGAGGAGGGGCGGCTGGTGGTGCGCCGCGAGTCGGTGGACCTGCTGGAGCTGGCGCGGGAGGTGCTGGAGGAGGTGCGTGCGGAGGCGGAGCACAAGGGGCTGCGGCTGTCGCTGGAGCGGCCCCGGGGCTCGGTGAAGGTGACGACGGACGCGCGGATGGTGCACCTGGTGTTGCTGAACCTGGTGATGAACGCGGTGAAGTACACCCAGCAGGGCGGCGTCTACGTGGCGCTGGAGGTGGGGGCGGACGTGAGGCGGCTGCGCGTGCGCGACACCGGCCCGGGGATTCCCATGGAAGCCCAGGCGCGCATCTTCGAGCCCTTCCAGCACCTGGAGCCGCTGGACCACAAGTCCAAGCCGGGCGTGGGGCTGGGGCTGACGCTGGTGCGCGAGCTGGTGACGGCGCTGGGAGGAAAGGTGGCGCTGCGCTCCCAGCCCGGGGAGGGCAGCGAGTTCACCGTGGAGCTGCCGTCCTGAGCCTCCCAGCCCGGCCCTGTGCTCACTTCAGCGGGCTGGTGACCATCCACTGGATTCCGAACTCGTCCTGGACGACGCCGAACAGGGCGCCCCAGGGCGCTTCGAAGACTCGCTCGAGCACCTTGCCCGTGGCGGCCAGCGCCTCGACGCTCTGCCGCAGCGCGGCCGGAGTCTCGAAGTCCAGGGCGACGCTCACGTTGCCGCCCTCAGGAAGCTTCACGTCTTCCGGGCCATCGCTCATCATGAGCACCGCGTTCCCCACGCGCAGCATCGCGTGCATGACGCGGTTTCGCATCGCGGTGGGACAGCTGCCGTCCACGTCGCCGAAGCGCTGCAGGCTCTCGGTCTTCGCGCCGAGGGCCCGCTGGTAGAGCGCGATGGCCTGCTCGGTCCGGCCATTGAGGAGGAAGTACGGGGTCGCTGACTTGATGGACATGAAGGCATCTCCTTGAATGTGGGACCGGCTCCGGCCCGCTCATGGACGCGACGAACGGCGGTCCGTCAGATCGACATGCCGGAAAAGAAACTCTCCATGTCTCCAAGTGCGCGGAATCACGAAGCTTGTTTGAATGACGGTCTCCCCGTCACCCGGAGTCTTCGATGGAGCGCGCCCACTTCCTGTTCCTCATGGCGCTGGGTGACAGCTACGGCATGAAGTACGAGTTCGCACCGCATCCCCAGGACCGGACGGCCGAGGACCTGGTGCACGGGCCCCATCCCACCTTCACCGGGTACACCCAGGGGCACTACACCGACGACACGCAGCTGTCGCTCGCCAACCTGGAGCTGCTGCTGCGCAAGAGGCAGGCAGGCCAGATGGCGCCCGATGCCGATGAATGCGCGGCCGCGTGGCTCGAGGCCTTCCAGCGCGACCCGCGGCCCGGCTACTCGAAGCACATGTGGGCGGTGCTGTCGCAGGTCGCGACGGCCGGCGAGCTCAGGCGCCGCCTCGACCCGAAGCGGGGAGTGTCGGGCGGCAGCGCCATGCGTGCGGGGCCATTCGGGTTGCTCGGGGAGGTGGAGGAGGTCAAGCGCCTTGCCGCGATGCAGGCGCGCGTCACGCATGACACGACGGCGGGAGTGAATGCGGCGCAGGCGGTGGCGCTGGCCGTGCACTTCCTGCATCACGGCGGCGCGCGCGGCGCGCTGAAGCCATTCATTGCCCAGCACCTCGGAGCGGACTGGAACGCGCCCGTCAGCGGCTTCACGCCCGAGCCTGGAAATGGCCTCAACATCGTGACGCAGGCACTGCGGGCCGTGACGCAGGCGAAGACCGCGCTGTCGGAGGTGCTGCTCCAGGCGGTGAACAACGACGCCGTGTCCGATACGGACACCGTCTGTGCCATCGCGATGGGGGTGGCGTCCCGGGCGCGCGACCTGGACGACGACCTGCCACGGGCGCTGGTGGAGGGCCTGGAGCGCGGCGCATATGGCGCGGCCTACCTGAGAGCGGTGGATGCCAGGGCCTGTCAGGCCTTTCCTCCGACCCGGCTGTATGCGGATGCAGCGCAGCCGCGAGACCGAAGCTGAAGGCGGAGCAGGTGGCGCTCCGATGCCGCCTCATCCCTCCGGGAGGCAGTGGGCATGAAGCGGCGTGCCCAGAGCGCGGACTGACGCACGTCAGCGCGGCAGGGCCTCGGCGGCATACTGCGCGGCGAACTCGCCCGTCGGCGGGATGGGCTTGATGACGTCAATCATCACGCCGTTCGGGTCCTGGGTGATGAAGTGGCGCTGGCCGAAGGGCTCGTCGCGCAGGGTGCGGAGGATGGGCAGGCGTGCCTCCTGGACCCGCGCGTAGACGGTGTCCGGGTCCTTCACCTCGAAGTTGAGCAGCAGGGAGGACGTCTTCCCACGCCCCTCCGGAGGAATCGTCTCGTGGTCGTTCCGGACGAAGCCGAGGTTGACCCTCGGGTCCTCGGACGACTGCAGGTGGACGTACCAGTCGCTCTCGAACAGCGGCTTGAACCGGAAGTGCGTCACGTAGAACCTCGCGGCCTCCGCCACGTCGGGAACCAGCAACACCGGGTAGTAGGACGTCGTCTTCATCGCGCTATCCCTCCTTCGGGGGCCGACATACAGTCTGTATGTTTCCCCTCACCAACTAACATACAGGCTGAATGTATGCAACGTAAGCCAAGCAGGCGCACGAACCAGGAGCGGACGGAGGTGACACGCGGGGACCTCATCCAGGCCGCTCGCAAGCTCTTCACCGAGCGCTCCTATGCCGCCACCAGCACCCCCGAGATTGCCGAGGCGGCAGGGGTGACGCGGGGCGCGCTGTACCACCACTTCGAGGACAAGCAGGCGCTCTTCCGGGCGGTGGTCGAGCAGGAGGCCCTCGCCGTCGCCGAGGAGATAGAGCGCGCGACACCGCCCGCCCTGGCGGTGCGCAAGGCACTCGTCGCCGGAGCGGATGCCTACCTCGCGGCGATGGCGCTTCCCGGGCGTACCCGGTTGCTGCTCCTCGACGGGCCCGCGGTGCTCGGCCGTGCGGAGCTGGACGCCATCGACAGCCGCTACGCTGGCCGCACGCTGCGCGAGGGACTGGACGTGGCGATGCGTGAAGGTGTGCTGCCCAGGGTGCCGCTCGACGCGCTCACCGGGCTCCTGTCGGCGGCCTTCGACCGGGCGGCGCTGGCCATCGACGCGGGGGGCTCCGCCGTCGATTACCGCGCCGCCGTGGTCGCGCTCATCGAAGGGCTGCTTGCCGCGCGAAAGCGCTGATACGCCTGGAGGAAACGCCGCGTGCGCAGCGCGTGTTGGGCCTGATGCTCGTCCTCCTCGGTGCAGGACCGCCTATACTCGCGACATTCGGAAGGTCGGGTCCCGTCTCATGAATGGCCGTCGTGCCCTCTCCCCAGTCCTCCTGCTCGGTGCCGGCACCGGTGAGGCCACCTGCGGGATTCTCTATCTCGCCAGCTACCTGCGCCGGGGCGGCATCGAGGCCTTCGTCCGGCTCTATGACGGGGACGAGACCGAGCAGGAGGTCACCCGCTCGCTCGAAGCCATGGTGGCCCGCGTCCGCCCCCGGCTCGTGGGCATCAGCCTCAAGTGGTTCCACCACGTCCACCGCGCGCTGCTCCTGGCCCGGACGCTGCGGAAGATTGACCCCGAAATCCGCATCGTCGTGGGCGGCAACACCGCGTCGTACTGGTGGCGGGAGCTGGACGCGTTCGACTGCATCGACCACATCGTCCTGGGCGACGGTGAGCGGCCGCTGCTGGCGCTCTGCCAGGGCGACCCGTCCCCGCCCAACTGCGTCACCCGGGCTCCGAACGGCTCGCCGCGGCGGCTGCCCCTGGAGTACGTGCAGGGCGCCACGAACAGCGAGGACGTCTACTACTCACACTTCGATGACATCTTCCTGAGCCAGCAGGACCGCCACGCGTACTCGGGCTGGGTCGCGCCCGGCAAGGGGTGCGGTGAGAACTGCCTCTACTGCGGCGGTGCCCGAGGCAACCAGAAGGCGGGCTTCGGACGCGCGAAGCCGTTCCTGCGCTCCGAGGAGAGCGTGCGCCGGGACCACCAGGAGGTGGCCCACCGGACGTGGCAGTTCCGCTACGACTTCTCCGGAAGCACGGCGGCGTTCCTGCAGAGCACCTGGGCGGGAGTGGACCTCTCGCGCCACTCCTGCACGTACTTCCTGTGGGGCGTGGCCCCGATGGGCCTCGTGGACGCCCTGGCCGAGACGTTCGAGCAGGTCTACATGGTGCTCGACGTCGGCTGCTTCTCGGAGCAGCAGCGGCTGGAGCAGATGCGTCGCGGCCTGCTCAAGCCCTGTGCCACGGACCGGCAGCTCCTGGAGCTCATCGAGAGCTGCCGCCGCCATCCGAACCTGGACATCGAGGTGTCCGGCATCGCGGGCCTGCCCTTCGCCAGCGCGGCCACGCTCGAAGAGGAGGTCCGCCTGGTGAAGAAGGTCATCAGCCTGGACTGCGTGGTGGGCTACCAGCGGCTCGAAGCGCAGCCCGGGGCGCTCGTTACCGAGCACCCCGCGCGGTTCGACATGGTGACCGAGGCGCGGGCATTCACCGAGTTCGTCGACTACTTCGAGCGGCGCGAGCCGGGTGACGTGTCCGTGCCGATGCTGCGCTTCCGCGACGCGGCGCTGGAGGCAGAGGTGCAGCGCACGTCGGACCATGTGGACTCGCTCGCCTGGGCGCACCGGGATGCGCGGAAGCGGGTCCCCCTCGATGGGCGCACGCGCCTGCTGAACACGGCTCCATCGACGCGACAGTTCAAGCTCGGCGACTGGCTGGGGCCCCACCGCGTCCCCGCCAAGGTGGCGCAGGAGCCCGTCACCGTCGTTCGGTCGGTGGACGGCACGGGCATGGTTTGCGCACCGTCGGTCAGCCCGCGAAAATTCACCGACCCGACGCTGGACCAGGGGGAGGACGCGAAGATTCTCCTCACCGCCCTGGCCGCCTTCGAGAAGCCGACGACGGTCGCCACCGCGGTGGCGCAGCTGAGGTCGAAGGCGAGACTCGACCCCGGCTCCGCTCACGAGGTCATCGAGCATCTCGTCGCCGGCCGCTTCCTGCAGCCCACGTGAGGTGCCAGAGGCCTCCGCGTCGTCGCCGTGGACTCTGCGCCTGAGCGGGAGAACCGGGCGGCGGGTGAGCGCCGCCCGGCGAGCCGCTCAGGCGAGGCCCAGCGCGCGCCGGATGGCGAGCTCGACTGGCGAGTACGCGCCATCCTCCCGCTCGAGCTTCAGCGGCTCGGCGGGAAGGAGCGGAGGCTGGGCCATGAAGCGCGGCCGCGTGCCCCGGTGCGGCTGGGCCGCATGCACCAGGAACGGGTGGCACAGGTAGACGGTGCCGGCGGGGCCCGTCGCCAGCGCCTCGGGCCGGTGGGCGCTCCGGGCGAAGCCATCTGCCGCCAGCTCGCGCAGCGTCAGGCCCGCCTCACCAGCCGGAGCGAGCTGCCGCGCGATGTCCACGTGTGAGCCCACCCGGATGCGCGTGGGCGCATCATCCTCCCCGACGTCGGAGAAGAGGAACAGCATCAGCAGGGCGCGGCCCCGGGAGGACACGTTCGCGCGCCACTCGAAGAAGTCGGGGTGCTCGTAGCCGAAGGAGACATCGACATGCCAGCCGGCGTCGCCCGGGTCCTCCGCTGACGGGAAGCGGACGGGGAAGGTGCCAAGCACGAAGCGCGGCTGCCAGCGGCCGGGGCCGACGAGCTGGTCGAAGGACTCGTGCAGGACCGGCGTGTTGGCGGCGGCCCGGAAGGGCGGATGGCCGTACTGGTTGAGGCGGATGACCGGCCGCGTCCACGTGGCGGGGTCGTCCGGGTCGCAGCCGGTGTCGGCCCAGAGAATGGCGCGGGCCTCGTCGGCCAGGGCACGGGGGAAGGCGTTGTCGACGCGGACGAAGCCGTCGCGGAGGAATGCGTCGAGCTGCGCAGGAGAGAGCGCGGGCTTGGGAGAAGGCATGAGGTGTGTCCAGAGAAAGGGTTCGCAAGGCCGCCACGGCAGGGCAGCCGAAAAGGGCTGGCCGACAGGCCATCCCCGCTCAGTGCTCGTGAGACGCCTCAGGCGCCCAGGAACACGGCGAACCGCATGTGCTTGGACATCATCATCATGGGCTGAACGATAGCCGGAGAGACTCCGGTGTCAACGCAGCGCGGTCTGCCCCGGAGGGCGACAGGCAGGCGGCCATCCGCACCGAGGTCCGCAGCGTGTCCGCGCCGTGAGTCGGGCTGCACGGCCTTAGACTCGTGTCATGGATTTCAACATCGGCGACGAGGTGCGCAGGCAGATAGAGGAGGCCTTCCGCAAGCGCGGGCGGGTCACCCTCATCATCGCGGGCCGCAGCGGCGTGGGGAAGAGCACGCTCATCAACGCCATCTTCCACGGGCGCATCGCGGAGACGGGCCAGGGCCGCCCCGTCACGCAGGAGGCGCGCGAGTACTCGAGGGAGGGCGTCCCCGTCACCCTCATCGACACGCGCGGCCTGGAGATGGCGGGCTTCCGGGACACGGTGAAGCAGCTCGAGGAGCTCGTCCGCTCGCGCGCCCGGGATGAGGACGCGGGACGCCATGTCCATGTCGCCTGGCTGTGCATCGGCGAGGACTCGCGGCGCGTGGAGGACGGAGACATCCAGGTGTGTGAGATGCTCGCGCGCTACGTCCCCGTGGTGGCCGTGGTCACCAAGGCCCGGAGCGACCAGGGGTTCCGCGACGAGGTGCAGCGGCTCTTGCCCCAGGCGCGCAACGTCATGCGGGTGCGCGCGCTCGCGGAGACCGATGATGAAGGCCATACGCTCCAGCCGCGCGGCCTGGTGGAGCTGGTGGACATCACCATGGAGCTGGTCCCCGAGGCCCAGCGCAACGCCTTCGCCGCCGCGCAGCGCGTGAGCATCGAGCAGAAGCGCCGGCGGGCCCACGGCATCGTCCTGGGCGCCGCCACCACCGCCGCCACCATCGGAGGGCTCAACCCCCTCCCTTTTGCTGATGCGGCACTGCTGGTGCCCCTCCAGGTGGCGATGCTGGCGGGCATCAGCAGTGTCTTCGGCCTTCCCCTCACCGAGGCCTTCCTCACCACGCTGGTGAGCTCGGCGGTGACGGGCCTGGGCGCCACCTTCACGGGCCAGTCCCTGGTCTCCGGGCTGCTCAAGCTGGTGCCCGGCGCGGGCACGCTGGTGGGCGGCCTCATCTCCGCCACGGTGGCCAGCAGCCTCACCACCCTCTTCGGAGAGGCCTACGTCGCCGTCCTCTCGCGGCTCATGCAGCAGCGCGCGGGCGAGTTCCCCACCGCGGACGAGGTGGCCCGGGCCTTCAAGGAAGAGCTGGTTGGCCGCCAGGCTGCGAGGAGCAGCTGACCTCGTCGGAGCGCCAGGAGCCGGCGAGCGCCCTCCAATCTTTCGCTTCGAGCGGGTGACACACGTGCCTGCCGGCCGTGTTTCATGCGCAGGTACAACAACAGCAATGCTCGGATTCTCGAAGTCGGACAAGATGCCGCGGACGAGGGTGTACACGCCCGACGGTCTCAGGCCTGTTCCCATGCGCGGGGCCGCGAGACGCGGCGCTCGCGTCTCGCGAGCGCGATGGTTTCCCTCGTGGTGCTCCTCGGTATCGCCGGAGCGGTCAGCGGCTGCGGTGGCGACGACGAACCCACCACGTCGCTGCACGCTGACCTGCAGGCCACCATGGAGGACGTCGTCGCCAGGGGCGTCACTCCCGGTGTCGCCCTGGTCGTCTCCTCGGGCAAGGGCCCGTCCTGGTCGGGTGCGGCGGGGCTCGGCGACGTCGAGCGGAAGCTGCCGATGTCCGCGCAGGACTCCTTTCGCGCCGGCAGCATCCTGAAGACGCTCGTCGCCACCGCCGTGCTGCAGTCCGTCGAGCGCAACGTGCTCTCGCTGGACGACACCCTGACGGAGCGGCTGCCGGCGAGTGTGACGGCCCGTATCGCGAATGCGGAGTCCATCACCCTGGCCATGCTGCTCGGGCACCGGTCTGGCATCCCGGAGTGGGTCACGGATGAAGTCACCCTGGCCATCATGTCCGACCCGGAGCACGTCTGGACGCTCGACGAGATTCTCGGCATCGCCGAAGCGCAGCCGCCGGTCTTCGCTCCCGGGGCGCGGTACAGCTACTCGAACACCAACTACGTGCTCCTCGGCGAAGTCCTCTCGGTCGCGGAAGGTCGCAGCTGGCGCGAGGTCCTCCGCGAGCGGGTCATCTCGCGAGCCGGGCTCTCGAACACGAGCCTGCCCGAGCCCGGAACCCCTGGCTGCGCGGCGTCCTGCGCCCGTGGGTACGTCCCGTTCGAAGACGCGCTGCTGGACTTCACCGTCGTCGACCCGTCGATGGCCGGCGCCTCCGGCGGTCGTGCCCTGGTGACCACGGCCTCCGACCTCAACGCGTTCTTCAAGCAGCTCCGCTCCGGTGCGCTGTTCGAGCGTGCGGCCACTCTCGAGGCCATGCTCTCGTTCCAGTCAGCCCCCGAGCCCGAGTCCCGGCTGGTCGGCTACGGGCTCGGCGTGATGCAGCTCGACTCCCAGGGGACCATCGCCATCGGGCACCTGGGGACCACGGCGGGCTACCAGAGCTTCATGCTCTATGTGCCAGAGACCGACCGCTACATCACGGGGGTCATCAACGTGATGGGGGACCTGGCCGCGGTGCTCGTGCCTGTGCTGGACCGCGTGTCACGCCCCTGAGCCACGCGGCACGCAGTGCCGGTGTCGCGGAGGCTCCGAGGGAGCGAGCCCCCGCCTTCCTCCGCGCGAGCCAGGAGAGGGGTTCACAACCCGCGTCCAGGTCTTCCTCCTTCAAAACAGCGGAGGAACCTGGACATGAATCGTTCATTGGGCGCAGCGGAACACCTGCTCTGGCGCCTGTCGCAGACCCGTCCCGTCAACGCCGTCCTGTGCGCGAGCCTCACGGGGCCGCTGAGCACGGAGTGGCTCAGGGATGCACTGGATGCCATCCAGCGGAGGCACGCCCTGCTGGCCGTGCGCATCCGCACCGACGGGGAGGGCCGCCCGTACTTCGACTCGGAGGCGGTGGCGCCCATCCCCCTGCGCTGCCTGCCCCGGCGGGACGAGGCGCACTGGGTGTACGAAGTAGAGGAGGCGCTCACCCGGCCCTTCGCTCCTGAAGAGGGGCCCCTGCTGCGCGCGACGCTCCTTCAGGGCGTCGAGGCCCATGAGCTGCTGCTGACCTTCGACCACGCCATCGGAGATGGCATGTCCGCGGCCCTGCTCCTGAGAGACCTCTTGCGAGAGCTCTCCCAGCCAGGAACCTGCCAGGGATTGCCGCCGCCCGTGGCTTGCGAGGAGCTCCTGCCCCCGGGCCTGGGCCGGCCGCCGCGCGCCCACCTGCGGGTCCTCCCGGACGGAGCGCCGTCCGTGGCGGCGGTGCCGGGCAGCGCGGTGCGCCTGCTCACCCGGGACCTGTCGGCGGAGGACACCGCCCGGCTCGTGGAGGTGAGCCGCCATGAGCGCACCAGTGTCCACGGAGCCCTGTGCGCGGCCTTCCTCCTGGCGCTGGTCGACGAGGCAGGCTCGCGCGACGCGGTGGGGTTGCGCGTGATGTCGCCCGTCAACCTGCGCGAGCACCTGAGCCCTCCGGTGACGGAGGCCTTCGTGCCCTGCTTCGCACGGCAGCTCACCCGGCACCGGCTCTCCTCCACGAGCCCCTTCTGGGAGGTGGCGCGCGACGTGAAACAGCAGCTCCAGCGGGACACCGGGGGGCACGGGAAGTTCGCCCACCTGCTCGAGGTGAAGGACTTCCTGGCCACCGCGCCCGACGCCCCCGGGCTCCAGGCCTTCGTGAAGGACGTGATGGGCTCGGAGCTGACGGTGACCAACCTGGGCCGCTGGGGCCACGCGGAGCAGTACGGCGCCCTCCGGCTGCGGCGGCTGCACGTGACGGTCTCCGGACTGGCGCCGCTCATCGTGGGCGTGACGACCGTGGGAGGGCGCCTGAGCCTGTGCTCGCGTTTCCTGGAGTCCGCGCTCCCGGTGCAGCGGGCCCTGCGCATCCAGTGGGGAGCGTGGGAGCGGCTCCAGTCCGCGCTCCAGCTCACATCCACACAACGTGCCCTCTAATTCCTTGCGAGGGGGAATGAATGGAGAATCCATGTCACCGAATGTGCTGCATGTCGTCGGAGAGCGTTTCACGGGCTTCGCCAGCGAGAACCCCGAGGTCATCACCCTGCCGGAGCTGGAGCGGCTCCTCCAGGAGCAGGGGCTCCCGGGCGACACCACCCTCATCGTCGGCCAGGGCATTCCGGACGAGCGGCTGCGGCGGCTGCAGGCGCACCTCGAGCGCCTGCCGGAGCGGATGCGCGCGACGCTCGTAGCGGACCCGCGCGCCCTGTCGCGAGCCGAAGCGCGGCTGGTGCACAAGCGCTCCGAGCACAACATCATGATTACCGCGCCGGAGCAGGTGGTGGAGGGGGAGCGCTACGTCTCCAGCCTCGTGCTGGACGAGCGGTGCGCGGAGATGAGCGACCACCAGACGGGCCAGCACATCCAGGGCATGGTGCTGATGGAGGCGGCCCGGCAGATGATTCTCGCCGTCACGGAGCGCTACTTCCTGCGCGACTCGGGCCAGCGCCCGAGCTACTTCGTGCTCAACCAGCTGGAGGCCACCTACCACTCCTTCGGGTTCCCGCTGGGCATGGACGTCGAGTACCACGGGGTGCGCCGCAAGGAGAGCAAGGGCGGCTCGCTCACGTGCGAGGCGAAGGTCTGCTTCGTCCAGGGCGGCGAGCTGCTCACCGAGGTGACGATTCGCTTCGCGGTGTACGACGCGGCGTTCCTGAGCAGCCGGGAGGCGAAGAAGGCGCGCCAGGCCCTCGCCCGGGCCACGCCACTCATGCGCAAGGCGGGATGAGTCGTCTTGCCACGGCCGGGCTTCGGGGCGTTCCCGCGGCCCGGCCGTCTTTTTCTCTTCACCGACTCGAGAGACGACGAACCATGTATGCCTTCTTCGATGTGGATGGGACGCTGCTGTCCTTCAAGAGCATGTTCAGCTTCCAGGAGTTCTTCTACCGCTGGGAGGGGCAGGCGGCAGGCGAGGCGCGGTGGAAGGACTTCCGCGAACGGTTCGCCGCCTGGGCGCGCGAGGGCAGGGACCGGCTGTTCCTGAACCGCGAGTTCTACCGCTCCTTCCTGGGGCGAAGCACCCAGGCCGTGCGCGCGGCGGCGGAGGAGTGGTTCTCCCACGAGCGGCGACGGCCGGGCCTGCTGATTGCGCCCACGCTCCAGGCGCTGCGGGCGCACCAGGCCCGGGGCCAGGTGCCCGTGTTCGTCTCCGGCTCGCTGATGGAGATTCTCGCGCCCGTCGCGCGGGAGCTGGGGGTGGAGCACTGCCTGGCCACGCGCCTGGAGGTCCACCAGGGGCGCTACACCGGCGCGCTCGAGGGAGGACAGGTGATTGGCCAGGGAAAGGCAGAGGCCCTCCACGCGTTCCTCGCCCGCCAGTCGGCGAGCGCCGCGGAGTGCTTCGCCTATGGGGATGACCTCACGGACGTGCCGATGCTCGAGGCCGTGGGCCATCCGGTGGCGGTCATCGGAGATACCCGGCTCGCCGAGCACGCCCGGCGCCACCGGTGGCGCATGCTCACCGTGGAAGCGGAGCCCGGGGCCGCCGCGTGCGCGTCGTGAGCGACGCTGGAGCCTCCTGGGAGAAGGCGGCGCTGGACCCTGCATCGTCCAGCGCCGCGGGCCCCCGTCAGGGCGCGCAGGTGCCGCAGTCCGCCCGGCAGTTGTCGGCGGCGACTCCCGTGCCGCACCGCTCGGTGACCTGGCACGTGCCGTCCCCGCATCGATAGACATCCTCACGCCGCATGCGCGTGGTGATGGGGCGGTACGTCTTCCCATTGTACGTGCACGTCTCGTAGTAGGGCTTCGGGCCGCGGTTGCCCAGGGCCGACACGCAGTACTGGTTGCACATGCCGAGATGGACGAGGGGCTCGCACTGGCTGCTCAGCGTGTTCGAGGAGAGCCCACAGCCTCTCGCGGTGCTGGTCATGGGATTGAGGTACGTCTGGTCATTGGCGGCGTAGATGCCTTCGTCATTGAAGAGGTTGCCGAAGAAGCAGGCCTCGGTCTGCGCATGGGTCGCCAGCTCCGAGGACGTGTAGGGAATCTCCGTGCCCTGGGCAGTCTGGCCCAGCACGGAGATGGAGACGTGGACGCCGTATTTGTTGATGTGCGCCGCCAGGCACGCGGAGACCACCTGCTGCTCGGCCTCGGTGGCCGCCTGCCCCGTGGTCCAGGCCGGCGCCAGTCCCAGGCCGCCCTGCCAGGTGTGTGTCACCCCTGTATCCGGGTTGCTGTAGGTGCGCGTCTGCCCCGCGGGCAACGCACATCGCACCACGTACTCCATCACCGCCTCCGCGTCCGCCGGGTCCTGGTTGAACCAGGTGGAGAAGCCATTCGTGGAGAGGCCGTTGGTGGAGAGGCCGTTGGTGGAGAGGCCGTTGGTGGAGAGGCCGTTGGTGGAGAGGCCGTTGGTGGAGAGGCCGTTGGTGGAGAGGCCATTGCTGCCCTCCAGCGCCGCTCGAAAGACTCCCGGTGTTCCAGGCGCTTCGTCCGGCTCCGCCGCGGGCCCGCATCCCGCCGCCCCCATCGCCAGCGTCAGTCCCAGGACTCCCCAGGGGAGCCACGGGCGGTGACTCCGGATATGGCTGGCATTGCTCACTGCTGCGGACTGAGAGGTCGGCGTGTAGCGCATGACTGTCCCCCGTTGTGCGACCGGTACGGCAGGTCGCCTTGATGCCCGCCAGCTCCAGCGCAACCACGACAGGCGCTCTCGCTGGCAGGTGAGGACAGTGTGACGAGGGGCAGGGAGTGATGAAATGCGATTGGAGGCGAATCATGCCATCCAGATGCAAATACGACAGGATATTTGTTTTTTGCGGGACGCCTCGGCTTCCGGATGGTCCCGGAGTAACAGTTCGTCTGGTTTTACCTGCCCTGGAGTTCGAGAGTCATTTTCGCGCCCATGCGGTGCGCGCGACCCAGGCCGGCAATCACATGCAGACATGCCCTGCGGGGCAGGGTCCTTCCTGCCACTCCGGTACAACGGCCGGGCGGCTCACCGCCGCGCCGCCGTCCTGAGCGCCTCCATCAGCGCGTCCAGGTCGGCATCGGTGGTGAGCGGGTTGATGAGGGTGACGCGCAGGTACACGCCCCTGGGCAGCTTCGTCTGCACCAGGTAGAAGTCCCCGCGAGTCACCAGCCGCTCGCGCAGGCGCGCCTGCAGGGCGTCCCACTCCCCGGGTGGCACGTGCTTCGGCGTGTGGCGGAAGCAGACGATGTTGCAGTCCGGAGGCACCGCCACCTCGAAGTCCCCGGCCGCGGACAGGCGCTGGGCGAAGCGGCGCCCCTGCTCGTAAGACTCCGTCACCGCGTCCGAGAACAGGCGCGTGCCCAGCACCGCGAGGCACGCGTACACCTTGAGCGCCATCATCTCCTTGGTGCACTCCATGGTGCGCAGGGCCACGTCGCTCCAGGGGCGCTCGCCGTCACCGTGGAACAGGTAGCTGGCCTCCTGCGCGAAGGCCTCGAAGGAGCGCGCGCCGTCGCGGAAGAGGACGGCCGTCACCAGCGCCGGCATCAGCAGGCCCTTGTGCGCGTCCCACACCACCGAGTCCGCCCGGTCGATGCCCCGCACCAGGTGCCGGTGCGTGGGGCTGAGCACGGCGGACGCGCCATGCGCGCCGTCCACGTGGAACCAGAGCCCGCGCTGCTCGCAGAAGTCGGCCACGCGCTCCAGCGGGTCGAAGGCGCCGGTGGCGGTGGAGCCCGCGCTGGCCACCACGGCAATCACCTTGCGCCCGGCGAGGGTGGCCGTCTTGTACGCGGCGTCCAGGGACTCGGGGCGCAGCCGGAAGCGGTCATCCACGGCGACGGGCGTCACGCCGCCCTCGCCCCAGCCCATGATGCGCGCGGCGCGGGCGACGCAGTAGTGCGCCGTCTTCGGCACCAGCACGGTGAGGGGCGGGCCCGCGTGGGCACCCTCGTTCCACGCGTCGTAGCCCGCCTTGGCCTGCCGCGCGGCGAGCAGCGCGGTGAGGTTGCCCAGCGAGCCGCCGGAGGTGAGCACCCCGTCGGTGCTCCCCGGCAGGCCCAGGCGCGCGGCCATCCACCGCAGCACGTTGCGCTCCATGGCGGTGGAGACAGGCCCCATCTCGTACACGGCCATGCCGTTGTTGAGCAGCGAGGACACCGCGTCGCACAGGGCGGCCAGCGGCACGGGCGCCGTCACCTGGTGGCCCACGTAGCGCGGGTGGTGCAGGTGGTTGGAGCCGGACAGCACCTGGGCGATGAGGTCCGCGAAGTCGCCCGTGGGCTCCTCCGGGAAGGACGCGGCGAACCGGTCCACGTTCACCGCCGGCGCCGCCCACGGCAGCACCGGCCCCTCCGCGCGGGCCGTCTGCGCGAGGTAGCCCGCCAGGGTGTCCACCAGCCGCTGGCCCTCGCGGCGGAACGTCTCCGCGTCGTAGGCGGCGGTGACGCGCTCTCGGAAGTCCGTCATGGGGCGCGGACCCTAACCGCGCGCCGGGCCTGCGGAAATGGGGCGCCTCCACGTTTCCAAGACTCCGGCTCTCTCCACCTTTCCGGCGAGGAGCCAGTAGAGTCAGTGAGGGAACGTGTCTCCCGGAAGCGCACATGAACAAGCCGATGATGGTGGGGTTGCTGGTCCTCCTGGGTGTGGGCGTCTGCTTCGGTGTCGCCTGGGGGAGCAGCAAGGAGTGCTCGGCCTGTGACGCGTACTACGCCGATATCTGCAAGGCGAAGTGCGGGGGTGAGGAGCGGTGCGTCGACCGCTGCGCCGCGCTGTGGTGGGAGAAGTGTTCCTTCTCGTGCGTCTGGAGCAGCGGAGGCGCGTTCCTGCCGGACAGCCCGCCTGGGCAGTGAGCGGGCGGACTGGCGGGAGTCACCGCCGTGCACAAACTGAAGGGGAGCACACGCATAGGAGGCCCGCCATGGCCGACCCGAAGGTGTCGATTACGTACTGCAACTCCTGAGGCTACAAGCCTCGGGCCGCCCGTGCGGCGGCCGTACTGAAGGACGAACTGGACCTGGAAGCGGAGCTGAAGCCGGGACCTTCGGGCATCTACGAGGTCGCCGTCGACGGCAAGGTGGTCATCAAGAAGCAGACGCTGGCGTTCCCCACCGAGCAGGAAATCGTGGACGCCGTGGCGAAGGTCGTCGGGAGGTAGCCTCCCTCCAGGCTCGCGGCCGGCACGCCCTCCACGGGCTGCCGGCCGTGTCCGTCTCCGGAGCCCCGCGGCTCAGGGCTTCTTGATGAAGGTCAGCGGCGGCCGGTCGTTGCGGCCCTTGCCCGCGGCCTTGAGCGCGGCCGGGTTCAGCCCGGACAGGTGCAGCGCCGTCGCGTACACGTGGCCCGGGTCGGTGATGAAGCTGTCGGGGCTCTTCGTCCGGCCGGAGACGAGCAGGCCGGTGTCCGGGTCATACGCCGGGTCCAGCGTGCCGTTCGGCAGGAGGGGGATGCCCTCCAGGGACACGCTGCCCACGCGGCCGTACTGCGTGTTGCCGCGCACCGTGCCGCCCAGGAAGGCCGCGCTGCTGACGCGCCAGTGCTGGCAGCAGTCCTGGCCCATGATTTCGTCGTACTTCTGCGTGTCCGTCGTCGCGGCGTTGGCGAGGATGGACTCCACGTCGCCGGAGATGGTGCGCCCCATCTCCGAGGCCAGGACGATGGTGGTGAAGTCGTAGTAGCTCTTCCCCGTCGTCCCGTAGGGCGTGGCCTTCAGCTTCGCCACCAGCGTCTTGAGCGGACTCCACAGGTTCTTGCGCATCATGGTGCGCTGGTCGGCCTGGCCCTTGTTGTTCATGATGAAGCGCCGGTCGCGGTGGGAGTCGAACTCCCGCAGCCCGCGGTTCTCGATGAAGAAGCCGATGGACAGGCCCTTCGTCATCAGCTCGTACGCCATCAGCGCCTGCACGTTGGTGTTGGGCGTCTCCTTCGAGCGGGCGGGGTTGCCGTTGATGGACGCGGAGTCGGTGGCCTCGTCCGCGGCGGTGATGGCGAACTCGCCGCGCAGCGTGGCGTCGGTGAACAGCGCGCGCGGGTCCAGGTTGATGGTGCCGCCCGCGGTGAGCGAGCGGTGGATTTCCAGCGCCGAGGCGAAGGCCTTCACCGACTCGCTGTTCTTCTCGGCGAGGAAGTTCGCCTGCAGGTTGTCGGTGAACTGGCGGATGCGCGCGTCGCGCTGGCCCTGGGCCACGCTGCCCAGCGAGGCCAGGCGCTCGCGCATGGCGGCCGGCGTCTTGCCGTAGATGGTGTGCGCGTGCACCGGGCCCAGCCGCTCGTAGTAGCCGGTGCCGTCCGGGTAGGAGGGAATCGACAGCTCGCCGTCCGCCAGCCACCGGTGCCACGAGACGTGGGGCATGAGGAAGCCCTGGCCATACGCCTCGCAGAAGGCCTGCATGACGGTGCGCTCGTCCGCGCCGCGCTTGCCGGACAGGGACGCGCTGTACTTGCCGTAGTGGTAGTCCCAACGCCCGCCCGAGTGGAACGTGTTCCCGTTGTGGCTGGAGACCACCGCCAGGTCGTTGAACAGCTCCAGCCCGTCCTGCGCGAGGTAGCCGTACTGGATGTTGCCCTGCGTCTTCGGCGGGTCCAGCGGCGGGGTGCCGTAGCTCTTCGGGCGGTAGCGGTGCTGGCTCCACGAGGGGGCGGGGCGCAGCGTGCCCGCGGGGATGACGCGCACCCCGTCATTGGGCGTGTGGACGGGGTTGAACATGCTGTACCCGTCCCAGCCCCCCTCCTGGAACCAGTAGATGAGGAAGCGGGGGTTGGAGGCCTCGGCGGCGGCGGCCTGGGCCAGGCCCAGCTCCTTCTT
Source organism: Pyxidicoccus xibeiensis (assembly GCF_024198175.1). Taxonomy (NCBI): domain Bacteria; kingdom Pseudomonadati; phylum Myxococcota; class Myxococcia; order Myxococcales; family Myxococcaceae; genus Pyxidicoccus; species Pyxidicoccus xibeiensis. The sequence goes on along the minus strand of NZ_JAJVKV010000004.1, from coordinate 629,825 downwards.
CGTGCCCGGGACGCCGAAGCTCCGGAAGAAGCCCAGCCAGTCGAGGGCGCTGATGGTGGCGCCAGCGGTGGCGCCCGCGAGGAATTGGCGGCGTTTCATGGCGGCGGTCCTTTGCGGTCAGCGGCGCAGGTACTCGGGAGAGGTGGCGACCGTCTTGAGCACGGCCTTGAGGTTGCCGTTGCTCTGCTGGGAGGCGTCCCACAGGCGCTTGTAGATGACGCGCTCGTCCTGGGCGTGGCGCATCTCCCGGCCGAAGAAGAGGGCGTACTGGGCATTCAGCGTGCGGCGCACGAAGGACTCCTTCTTCACCGCCTGCGTGGCGAAGGCCTCCATGCCCGTGCCCTTGAAGGCGTACGGGGCCACCAGGTTGCGGTCGCTGTCGTCCAGCGGCTTCCCGTCCTGGTCCGTCGTGCGGTAGTTGCCCTCGTCGTCCCACTTGAGGCGCTGGTGGGCCAGCGGCGTCAGCGTCTGGTGGCAGGAGAAGCAGATGCTGGACGGGTCCACCGTGGAGGCGGCCGTGGCCGCGCCGCGCATGTCGAAGACCTCCGAGGGCACCTCGTACATGGCGCCCAGGAAGTCCGTCATCACACGCGCCGCGTAGTTGTAGTGCGGCAGGCCGGGCTTGTTCTTGATGAAGCCCTTCATGGTGAGCACGCCCGTCTTCCCGTGCTCGGGCGGGCGCACCACCTGCCGGAAGGACGTGTCCACCGAGTAGTCGCCGGTGAGCAGCTCCTGCAGCGGCTTGCCCTCCAGCACCAGGTGCGTCCACAGCCGCGCGGGCTCGTCCGTGTCGGGCGTGCCCTCGCTCTCCGTCCGCACCCGCATCCGCTGGTAGTAGTAGGTGCGAAAGTCCGGGGACGCGAGGTAGTCGTCCACCAGCGTCTCCCACGACTTCGTCCCGCTCTCCAGCGCGGTGAACTCCGCGGCCGTGGGCGGCCGGCCCAGCAGGTCCTGCGCCAGCTTCACCAGCAGCAGTCGGTCTCGCTCCTTGCCGCTCAGCCCCTCGTACGAGGGGGGCAGGGTGAAGAGGAAGTCCGGGGCGCGCATCAGCCCCTCGCACAGGCCGCTCCACGCCTTGTTGGCGTTGGGCTCGAAGTCGTTCAGGTCCCTCACCAGCGCGTAGCCGTCGGTGCGCTCCTGCGCGGTGGCGGCGCGGTACAGCATGCGGCGGTACAGGGTGTCCACCTTCGCCTTCGCCGCGTCCACGCGTTGCGTGCCGGTGGAGGCCTCCGTGGGGCCGTACACCTGGAGCGCGTCCACGTGCATGTTCCTGTCACAGACGCCCGTCTCACCGTAGTCGTTGGTGAAGTGCACGGAGAGCACGTGGTTGCCGCCCGTCACCGCCTGGGTGTGGACGAAGTCCGCGTAGGCCGTGCCGTTGGACACGTCCCACTCCTTGACGACGACGCCGTCCACCTTGAGCTGCAGGTGTGGAAGCTCGGGGCCGCACGGGTCGCCCTTGGCCTTCACCGTGAAGCGGTACGTGGCGCTGGCGGGGAAGGGGTAGGGCTGGGCGGTGGTGAGGCTGCCGGTGGTGTAGAGGTTCCACCCGGTGGTGCCCGAGCGCGCGCCGGTGCTGGCGAGAATCTGCGTGCCCGCCGGCGCGGTGGTGTCCGTGCGCGCGGCGCCCTCCATCTCGTACTGCTTCGTGCTGGGCGCGGGCACGTCCACCAGGGGCTGCGCCAGGTCCAGCCCGGTGAAGGGGCCCGACTTGTTGGTGGCCGCGGTGAGGCACACGTCGCGCGCCAGGTCGTCCAGGCCCAGGAAGAAGTCCGCGGTGGCCACGCGCGCCTCGACGAAGTGGTCCTTGTAGTCCACGCCGCCGAACAGGCCCACGTTCTGCGCGAAGCGGTCCACGCCGCCGCGCACCCACGGGTCGTTGAAGACGGCCTTCACCTTCCCCTTGAGCTGGTCGAAGCCGAGGAAGGGGTTGTCGTACGTCGCCACCTCGGGGCCGCTGTAGGGCTCGAGCAGCGCGGGAGGGAACTCCTCGTCCGCCCGGGCCGCGGGCTCGCGCGCCTCCACCGCCGCCAGCTGGCAGGTGAGGCTGGCCACGGCGGCAATCTCCTGCGCGCTCCATGACGGCTGGCCCCGCGGCATGCGGGCCGCCTCGTCCAGCGTCACCAGCCGCGACAGCAGCGAGCCGGACTGCGGGCTCATGAAGCCCGCGGCGCGCGCGGCGTAGAAGGTCTCCACGCCCTCGTAGCTCACCTTGAAGAGGCGGCCGCTGGTGGTGGCGTGGCAGGAGATGCAGCCGGACGTCTCGCGCACCATCGCGGGGTGGACCTCGCGCGCGAAGTCCTCGGCGATGGAGCGCATCGTCACGGCGCCCGGCACGCTGTCCAGGTCACAGTCCAGCGTCCCATCCGGCTGCACTGTCGGCGGGCCGGAGTTGGGGTCGCCGGAGCCGAACGACACCTGGCCGGAGCAACCGGCGGTGGACAGCGCAAGGACAGCCAGGGCGTGGCGCCACGGGCGCAGGGGGTGTGCGCGCATGAGCCCTCCTAGGGGGGTGGGAGGCGACCCCTAGGTTGTCACGACTGTCAGGTAGAGAACCAGGGCCCCAGCCCGAAAAGTAAGGATTTCCCCGTAATCCTACATGGTCCTTCATGGCCACAAGGAGGCGGGCGGGCGGCCGGCCGCCCGGGGCGTGCTCGCGGACGAGGGGGAGGGCCCCCAGCTTGAGAGTCCAGGAGGTGACACGCATGGCGTGGCCAGAGTCGGGGTCCCCGTTCGAGCGGCGCTCCATCATCCAGGGCATGCGGGTGCGGGCCGGGGACGGGACGAAGCTGGGGTACGTGGCGGTGGTGGGCGAGGAGCACCTGTATGTCAGGCGCTGGCCCTTCAGCCGCTGGTGGGCGGAGGTGCCCATGTCGCGGGTGCGGCACGTGGGCCGGGGCGCGGTGCTGCTGGAGGGACAGGACGCGGGGCGGCGCGTGCCCGCGGGGCGGCCGGAGGCCGGGGAGTTGCCCACGTACACGCTGCCGCTGACGGAGCCGGCGGGGTGGAAGGACGGACACCGCTGAGGCCGTACGTGAGTGCGGCGCGGCGCCCGGAATTGTGATTCAAGGCGGCGCCATGTCTTCCGCCATGTCCCCTATCGACGAGCTGTCCCAGAGGGTGTCCGCCGCGTTCGCGGACCGGACGAAGCTGAAGGACCCGGCCCATGTGGCCGCCGTGCGCGAGACGCTGGCGCGGCTGGACTCGGGCGAGCTGCGCGTGGCGGAGAAGGGCCCGGGCGGGTGGAAGGTGAACGCCTGGGTGAAGGAGGCCATCCTCCTGTTCTTCGCGGTGTCGGAGATGCAGGTGATGGAGGTGGGCCCCTTCGAGTTCTACGACAAGGTGCCGCTGAAGAAGGGGCTGGAGGCGGCGGGCGTGCGGGTGGTGCCCCCGGGCACGGTGCGCTACGGCGCCTTCGTGGAGCGCGGCGCGGTGGTGATGCCGGGCTACGTGAATATCGGCGCGCGCGTGGGCGCGGGCACCATGGTGGACACGTGGGCCACCGTGGGCAGCTGCGCGCAGGTGGGCAAGCACGTGCACCTGTCCGGCGGCGTGGGCCTGGGCGGGGTGCTGGAGCCGCCCACCGCGTCCCCGGTCATCATCGAGGACGGGGCCTTCCTGGGCAGCCGGTGCATCGTCGTGGAGGGCGTGGTGGTGGAGGAGGAGGCGGTGCTGGGCGCCAACGTGGTGCTCACCGCGTCCACGCAAATCATCGACGTCACCGGCCCCGAGGAGAAAATCTACAAGGGCCGGGTGCCCGCGCGCAGCGTGGTGATTCCGGGCATGCGGGAGAAGCAGTTCCCCGCCGGGAAGTTCATGGTGCCGTGTGCGCTCATCATCGGCCAGCGCACACAGTCCACGGACCAGAAGACGAGCCTCAACGCCGCCCTGCGGGACTTCGCGGTGCCGGTGTAGCAGTGGCGGAAATCCACTCGGGCCCGCATTTCGTAGAGAGAGTGTGACGGGACGGCATGTGACGATGAACCACCTGGACGACATCCTGCCGGAGTGGGCGCTGGGCACCCTGGATGCCGCCACCGCCGAGGTGGCCGAGCGGCACCTGACGGAGTGCGCCCGCTGCCGTGCCGAGGCGCTCCGGTGGGTTCCCGCCCGGGAGGGGCTGACGGCGCTGGTGGCGCCGGTGGAGCCCCCGCCCCAGGTGCTGTCCCGGCTGATGGAGCAGGTGGAGGGGCCGGGGCGGCTGGCCCGGTTCGCGGACCGGGTGGCGGCCTTCTTCGACCTGACGCGGGAGCGGGCGCTGGAGGTGCTGGCGGCCGTGAGCGACCCGGCGGCGTGGATGCCGGGACCGGTGGAGGGCTCCGAGCTGATGCCGGTGGAGGCGGGACCGGCGCGCGAGGGAATGCTGGCCGGCATCCTCCGCCTCCACCCGGGCGTGCGCTACCCCACGCACACCCACCACGGCCGCGAGTGGAACCTGGTGCTGGAGGGCGGCTTCCGCGAGGACGACGGCCACGAGGTGTGGCCGGGCGAGGAGCTGGAGAAGACTGAGAGCAGCGCGCACGGCTTCACCGCGCTGGACGGGCCGGCCTGCCTCTGCGCCTCCGTGCTGGAGGGCATGGCGAGCTTCGAGGAGGAGCTCGCCGCGCCCGAGTGAGGCGGGGGCCGGGCACGCCCTGGGCTACTGCTTGGGCGGTTCGTCGAGGTTCGCCAGGTTCTCCTCGGCCATGTGGCGGTACCGTGGCACGACCTCCACCGCCAGCACCTCGCGCAGTTGCTGGCGTGCCCCTTCGAGGTCGCCGGCCTCCTGGCGGAGCATCATCCGGTAGAGTGCCTGGGAGATGCGCCGCTTTCCGTCATCAATGCGCTCCAGCATCTTCGCCAGGAGCGCCTCGGTGCCCTCCACGGTCTGAAGGGCCTCGGTCGCTTCGGTCTCGTTGATGGCCACGGAGGGGGCTGTTCGCAGCAGGAAGTCGCGCAGGTCGTCGCGGCGCACCAGAGGTTTCCCCCGTCGAGCCCGGAGCGCCAGGGCGCGAAGCTGCCCCCACGGGTGGAAGTCCTCTTCAACGTGCCCGGTCAGGCAGATGGCCTCGAAGGTCGCCAGATACTCGAGCTGGATTTCGAGCTGCTCGCGGTAGTGGAGAACGACCTCGACCGTGAGCGCGTCCTCCAGCACCTTTCGCGCATCCTCGAAATCCCCCTGGTCTCGCAGGGACTCCGCCTGGGAAGTCGCCTTCCCCAGCCGCTGGGAACCTTCCCGGATGCGCCGCCTGAGCTCCCGCAGGAGGGTGGTGGCCGTCGCGACGCCACGCAGGGCATCCTCGATGTCCGCGGGGCTGATGGCCATCAGATGGGCGCCCCCGCTCAGGATGTCGCGGGTCTCGTCGTCCAGTTCTAGCGACGCGCCCCGCTCCAACACCCTCTCGCCCAGTTCCTCGACGCGTCGCCAGGCAAGCCGTTCCTCGTCTGTCATCGCATCTCCTATCGCTTACGCTTGGGCCTGGGCGCGCTGCACATGTCCTCGGGCCATCTTCCTCGCTGCCCCTTGCAGCGGTCGAGACAGCTGGAGCAGTTGCCTGTCCAGCTGAGGTCGATGCACCGGGTGTATTGCTCGATGCAGTACTCCCTCCAGTCCGAACGTTCCTCACCGTCGTCGCGCTCCTCTCCACGCTCGGGAACATCGACGCCCTTCAAGGTGGCGGTCTGTGCGGCCTCACTGAGTTCTTCCATGCTCTTGAGGATCCTCGCCGCCTCCAGAGGGTCGGCGCCGCAGCTCTGCACAGGAGTGAGAGGATTCCGCTGGATGCAGCAGCTCATCGAGTTCCAGCAGGTGGGGGCTTGCGCCAGGTAGGGCGGAGGGGCCGACGCGGGTGCACGGCGCGCGGTGGAGTGTGCCCCCGAGGAGCAACCCGCCGCGAGGCCACCCAGGAAAACCGCCAGCCAGCGCACGAGAGCGTGATTCTGCTTTTGCATTCTAGGCAGCTTAATCGCGACTGCTATCGCTGTTGCCATGCTCGCGCACGGCTTCACCGCGCTGGACGGCCCGGCCTGCCTCTGCGCTTCCGTGCTGGAGGGCATGACGAGCTTCGAGGAGGAGCTCGCCGCGCCCGAGTGAGGCGGCTCAGGGCTGTCCGCGGAAGACGGGCAGGCCCTTGCGCAGCCGGTCGAACAGCTCGCTGTTGTCGAGCTGATTGTCCTCATCCAGCACCTCGTCGACGAACAGCGCGCGCAGGCGCTCGGGTACGCCGTCCCCGTAGCCCTGCCGGTACGTGTTGATGTCGAAGTGGTGCTCGGCGTGGACCGTGGCGCTGACGTCGTGCTCGTCCTCGATGACGACGCGCGCGTGCACGGTGTCGGCGCTCAGGGTGTGGTCGTTGTAGAAGCCGAGGACGACGTCGCGCGCGTGGATGGCTCCCCGGACGCTGAAATCGCCGTCCGTATTGAGCGCGTGACAGCGCACGTCTCCCAGGACGTTGACGAGGGAGTCGTTCTCGTTGTCCTCCAGGACGCCGTGCACGATGAGGCTGCCCGTCACCGCGAAGGGCTTTTGGATGGAGAGGTGGCCGTCCACCTCCAGGTCTCCGTGGTGGAAGAAGGGGCGCTTCAGGGTCAGCGGTCCCTGGAGGCGCACGTGTCTCGGTGGCACGTCGAGCACGTCCCGCAGCGCCGCCAGGACGGCCAGCGTCTCGTCGGGGTCGCCGGAGCTGTAGAGCCCGGTGGCGAGCTCCTGGGCGGAGTCGACGTCGAGCTGGAAGGAGCGCCTGCCCTTCGGCGCCGCGGCGCGCAGGGCGGCGGTGTCGAAGGGGAAGGGCGCGAACGGGTCCTCGCTCCGGGCGTAGGGGACGCGGGGCTGGCCTCCCGCGCGCTCCAGCAGGGCGATGACGGCGTCGTATTCCGGAGTGCGGCTGTGGGGCTTGCCCCTGTGGTCCAAGCGCTCGCGCAGCGCGGCGCCGAGCGGGGTGCGGCCCAGCCCGTCGAGCGCGTTCACCTCGGCGCCCAGCGCGAGCAGCAGCTCGGCGATGGGCGCGAACCCGCTGTCGGCCGCCCGGTGGAGCGGGGTGGCGTCGTCGTCGTTGCGCACGTCGATGGGGGCGCCCGCGTCGAGCAGCTCCTGGTAGAGGCGCGCGCTGCCGATGCGGAACGCGGCGGCGCGGGCGTCCTTCACGTCGGAGGGCACCTTCGCGCCCGCCGCGCGCAGCAGTTGGACGATTTCGAGCGCGCGCTGCTCCTGCGTGGCGTCCTCCCGGCCGTAGGGCAGGGCTCGCAGGAGGGGTGTCTGGGCGTGGTCGTCGCGCGCGTTCGGGTCTGCCCCGGCTTCCAGCAGGGTGCGCACCACGTCGACGCTGGGGAGGGGGTCGCTCTTCGTGTAGGGCGCGAGCACGGCGAAGTGCAGGGGCGTGGAGCCGTAGTTGCCGCGTCCGTGCACGTCCGCGCCCCGGGAGAGCAGCTCGCTCACTGCGGCCGGGGTCAGCTCCGCCTGCCAGCGCCGGCGGTCCTGGCAGAGGGAGAGCAGGGCCTGGGTCGCATCCGGGTTCGTGGACATGGCCGGGCATCTGAGCGCCCGGCCTGCCACGAGGCAATCGACATCTGGCGCCGGGGCCCTACCCGAGCGCCTCCAGGGCCTTCTTCGCGTCGCCGCTGGCGTCGCGCCTGGCGTTGTTGAGGACGAGGTCCCAGTCCTCGCGGGTGAGCTCGGTCGGGTTCCTGCCGCTGAAGGTGTACTGCGCGCTGTTGGCGAGGAGGTACAGCGCCTGCCTCGTGTCCTTGTCGCCGCCTGCCTGGGTCATCTTGTCCAGCAGGTCCGCCGCCGCCGGGCCGTGGACGCCCCGGCTCTTCAGCATGGCCTCGAGCTGGCCGACTCCCGGCGTCTGGCCATCCAGCAGCTCGGGGCACCGGGAGAGAATCCCCTGGAGGCGCTCCGGAGGAATGCCCATGCCCTCGACCAGGGCCTTCACCTGGTCGTCGTCCGCGTCGGCCATGGCGTCGATGAGCTTCTTGGAGACGCCGGCGGCCTCCAGATACTTGCGCTGGTCCTCCTTGATTTCTCCTCGCTTGAGGAACCAGTCGACCAGCTCGCCCGTGGCGGTGACGAGGCCGCCTCCGGCGCTGATGAGGATGCCCAGCGGCGCTGCGGGCGTCAGCTCGAGGATGGCGCCCGCGCCGCTGATGACGTCCCCCACGAAGGCGATGCCCAGCCCCAGGTTCGGGTCCTCCATGAGGCTCTTGAGGTGCATGTGCCCGGACAGCGCGGCGACGCCGACTCCCAGGAGTGGGGCCAGCCTGCCCGCGAAGTTCGCGAACTTCTCGGCCTTGGCCGGGTCGACATTCAGCTTCAGCCACTTGCCCGTCTCGGATGCCGTCGCCGTGGACTGGGCAATCAGCCCCAGCGCCTCCTTCGAGGCACCGCCCGCCTCCTTCAGCATCGCCTCGTACTCGCCGGACTTGCCCGCGTTGTAGGCAGCCAGCGCGCCGAAGCCAATCATCGTCCGGGCCAGGCCCCGGGAGACGGGGTCCTTCGCGCCCTCGATGAGCTCCTTGATGAGGTCGAACTTGCCTTCCTTGGCCTGCTTGTAGGCTTCGACGAACGTCTTCCCGTTCGCGAAGTCCCACCCGCCCTTGGTGCCCTCGGTGAGGATCTTCAGCGGCTCCAGCAGGCTCCCGAGCTTCTCGAGGCCCGCCTCGGGAGGCTCGGACTCCATCATCAGCCGGGTGCCCGTCTGGTTGATGGCGTCCTCGACGCCCTTCTTCGCGTCCTTCTCGGAGAGGATCTTCGACTTGGGGTCCAGCTTCGCCAGCTCACCGGCGAGCTTCACCGTGGACTCCGCGTGGTCCGGAGAGGCGCCGAGGAGGGCCATCGCATTGGCGATGGTCTTCGCGTCCTCGGGCCGGTCCTGGCCCGCGGCATGGAGCGCCTTGACGTCCCCGCCCAGCGTCTTCGCCAGCTCGTCCAGCGCCTTCCGGTGACTCTCGTAGACCTTCTTGTTCTTCTCGTCGTTCTGGAAGGCCTTCACGTACGCCTTGCGCTGGTCCTCGGTGAGCGCGGGGCCGAAGGAGGCGAGCTGGTCCTGCAGCTCCTTCTCCTTCGCCTCCACCTCCTTGAGCGTCTCGTTCGCCTCTCGCGTCCGGTGCTGCACCGGGTTGAGCGTGCCGTTCACGTTGACGAGGGTCGCGTCCAACTGGGGGGCGAGCTCCGCCCAGACGCCGGTGCCATCGCCGCGTGACAGGATGTTGATGTCCGTCTCCGTGAGGGTGCCCGCCTCGATGGCCGCCTTCATCGCGTCCACCACCTCCTGCCGGCCGAGGTAGGGGTTGGACTCGCCGGTGGCAGGGTCCTTGTGGAAGATGCCGCCCTGGCCCTTGAGGGCCTTGTTGAGCGCGGCGCTCTCGGCGTCCCCTTCCTTCATCCGGCCGATGAGCTGGGCCTGGTAGTCCTTGTCCCCGGCATGCTCGCGGAGCAGCTTCGTGAGCTCGAGGCCGTAGGCTTGCGGATTGAGGCGGTCCTTCAGGTGCTCGTAGTCCTTGTTCGCGGCGGCCACGGACTCGGGGTTCAGGCTCTTCTTCGTGTCGGCCGTGCCTCCGGGGTCCGCCACCATCATCTTCTGCAGCTCGGGGGAGATGTTCGCCTCCTCCAGGGCCTTCTGGCGCTCCGGGGAGCCGGGCGCGGTGGAGAAGATCTTCCCGGCCTTGGCGCCGGAGAGCGTGCCCACCTGTTGATACTGGGGGTTCTCCTTCAGGTACTCCTCGGTGTTCGCGTAGCTCTTCTGGGTGGAGGGGTCGAGGACGCGGTCACCCTGGCGCACCACCACGTGGCCGCTCTGGCCCTCCTGGCCCGCGCGGGTGTCCTGCAGGAAGACCAGCTCCGAGCGCCCGCGCAGCTCCGGCGTCGTGTTGGCCACCCAGTCGGCGGCCAGGTCCAGGCAGTTGGCCTGTCCGTCGCGCGTGTCCTCCGTCAGCAGGGTGGAGGAGGGCGGGGCCTGTCCGTCCAGCGCGGGGCCGGTGCGCTGGGGGGCGGGCTCGAAGGTCGACTTGCCGCGCGCGTTCTCCACGGCCTGGCGCTGGGCGGCCTCCGCCGCGGCCTTCTTCGCGGCCTCCTCGGCGGCACGGCGGGCGGCGGCCTCGGCGGCGCGGCGGGCGGCCTCCTCGGCGGCACGGCGCGCCGCCTCCTGGGCCGCGAGGGTGTTGTTTCCGACGGAGGGGTTCGAAGGGGGAACTCCCATGGGGCCTCTGGGGGGTGTGGAAACGTGGACGGTGGGGGTGACCTGGCTGCTTTCGAAGTGAGGACAGGCCGGTTCGTTTGTCGTCCCAGGAAAATCGCCGGCCGGGGCGGCTCCAATGGGGGGAGGCCCGGGGATATGGTGCCCGGCGCATGTCTTCCACCGACCTGGCAGCCCGGCTCGCCCGTACGACGCTCGAGCTGTGCCGCATCCCCAGCCCCATCACCCACGAAGGCCCCATCGCCGACCATGTCGAGCGCTGGGCCCTTCAGCACTTCAAGCGCGACGAGGTCTTCCGCGTCGGGCACACGCTGCTGCTCGGCAACCTGAAGGACCCACGCCCCACGGTGGCGCTCATCGGCCACCTGGACACCGTGCCCGCGCACCCGAGCGACCAGGGCCGGGAGCCCCGCCTCGAGGGCGAGCGCGTCTTCGGGCTCGGCGCGTCCGACATGAAGGGCGGGCTGGCGGTGATGATGGCGCTGGCCGAGGACCTGCGCCGCGACACGCTGCCCGTCAACCTGGCGTTCCTCTTCTACGAGCGGGAGGAGGGGGCGTACGCGGAGAGCGGCCTCATCCCCCTGTTCGACAAGCGGCCGGACCTGGCGGGGGTGAAGTTCGGCATCGCCATGGAGCCCACGGACAGCGTGGTGCAGGTGGGCTGCGTCGGTTCCATGCAGGTGACGGTGCGGTTCACCGGGCGCAGCGCGCACTCGGCGCGGCCGTGGCAGGGGGAGAACGCCATCCACAAGGCGGGGCCGTTCCTGACGGAGCTGCTCGGGCGCCAGCGCGTGGAGGTCAACGTCTCGGGCTTCCCGTTCTACGAGGTCATCAACGCCACGCTGGCCAAGGGCGGCCGTGCGCGGAACGTGATTCCCGAGGCCTTCGAGCTGAACCTCAACTACCGCTTCGCGCCGGGAAAGAGCGTGGCGCAGGCGAAGGAGGACGTGCTCGCGCTGGTGGCGGGCAGGGCGGAGGTGGAGATTACCGATGCCTCGCCGAGCGGTCCGGTGGTGGCGGGCAATCCGCTGTTCCAGAAGCTGCTGTCCACCACGGCGCTGCCCGCGGCGTCGAAGCAGGCGTGGACGGACGTGGCGCGCTTCGGCGAGTGGGGCGTGGACGCGGTGAACTATGGGCCGGGCGAGACGGCGCAGGCGCACCAGGCCAACGAGAGCGCGCCCATTCCGCCGCTCGCGGTGGCGTACGAGAAGCTCGCCGCGTTCCTCAAGGGCGCGGGCTGAGTCACGACGCGGGGCCGGGCCTGCCCCCCTCCGCGAGGCGGGCAGGGCGGGGCCACCCGGCTGGCGTCATGGGCGCCACGCTCCGGTCCACCCGGGCCTGGTCTCGCCGCCGCCGTGCGGAATGAAGGTTCCTTCCAGGCACCGGAGCCGGGGAGGGCCACCGCGTCCAGGCGACATGGTCGAATGAAGGTTCCTTCCGGATACCAGGGCGAGGCGGGCGGCCACGCCCACGCGGAAGGAACGTTCCTTCCATGGACCGGGGAGAGGCGGGCGGTCACGCCCAAGCGGAATGAACGTTCCTTCCGGCTGCTGGTGCGAGGGACGGCGGAGCCCTTGCGCCCAAGCGGAATGAAGGTTCCTTCCAGATACCGGTGCGAGGGAGGGCGGAGCCCTTGCGCTCAAGCGGAATGAAGGTTCCTTCCAGGGACTGGGGGCGGCCACGCCCAAGCGGAATGAACGTTCCTTCCGGGGACCAGCGCTGGGGCAGGGCGGGCGACGACGCCCATCGGCTGGGACCGCCCCATGGCCTGGATGGGCATGGCGGGCGCTGAGGGCCTACAATCCGCGCCCAGCATGCCGTCCCCTCCTTCCGTGTCCTGGCCTTCCTGGCTTCCCCGCCTCATGGCGGCGGGCTCGCGGGACGGCGCCTCCCAGCGCTGGCTGTGGCCGGTGCTGGTGCTGGCCGGGTACACGGTGCTGGCGCTGGTGTACGGCGCACAGCTCTCCGTCTATCGCGCGTCGCGGGGCGAGCCCGTCAGCTTCGGTGAGACGCTGCTGGTGGGCGGCATCGAGTGGTACGGCTGGGCCGTCCTCACGCCCTTCATCCTCGCCGTCGCCCGCCGCGTCCGTGCCACCGGGCGCCCCTGGCCCATCCAGCTCGCCCTCCACCTGCCGCCGAGCCTCTTCTTCGCTGCGGCCCACATGGCCCTGCACGCCATCTTCCGCCAACTCCTCATGGACCCGCCCGGAGGCTGGCCCGGCGCGTGGGCCTACTTCACCTGGATGCTGTCGAAGACGACGGACTTCGACGTCCTCGTGTACCTCTCCGTGGTGGGGCTGGATGCGGCCCTGCGCTACTCGCGGCAGGTGCGTGAGGAGGCCCTGCGCTCCTCGCAGCTGGAGGCGCAGCTCGCCCAGGCCCAGCTCCACCTGCTGCGCAGCCAGCTCCGGCCGCACTTCCTCTTCAACACGCTGCACGCCATCTCCGCCCTCATGCACCGCGATGTGAATGCCGCGGACCGCATGGTGGGCCAGCTCAGCGAGCTGCTGCGCGCCAGCCTGGAGCGCGACGGCCGCCACGAGGTGCCTCTCTCCGAGGAGCTGGACCTGCTCGCGCCCTATCTCGACATCGAGCGCACCCGCTTCTCCGATCGGCTCCAGGTCGAGCTGGACGTGGCCGCCGACGCACGCGACGCAATGGTGCCGCCCCTGCTCCTCCAGCCCCTGGTGGAGAACGCCATCCGCCACGGCATCGCCCCACGCCGGGGCCCCGGCCGCGTCCAGGTCCGCGCCACCCGCGCCGGGGAGCGGCTGTCCGTCGAGGTCCGCGACGACGGCATCGGTCCGCCCTCCGGTGGCCTGGACGGCCTGCGCGAGGGCATCGGCCTGGGCTCCACCCGCGCCCGGCTGGAGCGGCTCTACGGGCCCGCGCACACGCTGACGCTGGAGGCCAACGCCCCACGCGGGTTCGTCGTCTGCGTCTCGCTGCCCTACCGGAGTGTCCGCGCGTGAGGGTACCGATGCTCACACCCGCGCTGACGCTGGCGGCCAATACCCCGCGCGGGTTCGTCGTCTCCGTCTCGCTGCCCTGCCGGAGCGCCCGCGCATGACGGTGCGGATGCTCACACCCGCGCTGACGCTGGAGGCCAACGCCCCACGCGGGTTCATCGTCTCCGTCTCGCGGCCCTGCTGGAGCGCCCGCGCGTGACGGTCCGCACCCTCATCGTCGACGACGAGCCCCTGGCCCGCGAGCGACTGCGCACCCTGCTGGCCCCGGAGGCGGACCTGCACCCGCTGGCGGAGTGTGGCGACGGGCAGGAGGCCCTGGCCCTCATCGCCCGCGAGCGGCCCGCGCTCGTGTTCCTCGACGTGGAGATGCCCGAGCTGGATGGCTTCGGCGTGCTCGCGGAAGCGTCCGCGGCGGCTCCGCCCGTGGTCGTCTTCGTCACCGCCTGGCCCCAGCACGCGGTGCGCGCCTTCGATGCCAGCGCGGTGGACTACCTCCTCAAGCCCTTCACCGTGGAGCGCTTCCAGCGCACCCTGGCCCGCGTCCGCGAGCGCCTGGCCGCGCCCCCGGGAGACCTGCGCCAGCAGCTCCAGCACCTGCTCCAGGAGCTGCGCCCGGCCGTCCCTACCGCCGAGCGCCTGGTGGTGAAGTCCGGCACCCAGACGCTGCTGGTGCCGGTGGACGCCATCGACTGGGTGGAGTCCGCCGGCAACTACGTCACCCTGCACGTGGGCCGCGAGCAGCACCTGCTGCGCGAGACGATGGCGGAGCTGGAGGCCCGGCTCGCCTCGCGCCGCTTCGCGCGGGTGCACCGCTCGGCCCTCGTCAACGTGGACCGCATCCACTCCCTGTCCCCCACGCTGTCCGGAGACCACCGGCTGGTGCTGCGAGACGGGCAGGAGCTGACGCTCAGCCGGACGTATCGCGCCCGGCTGGAAGAGGTGCTCGGCCACCCGCTGTAGGACTGCCGCGTCCCGTCCCTCGCGGCCGGCGGCTCGTCACGCCCTTCCGCGTCCCGTCCCATCGTCGCCCCGTGTCCCCGTCACCTCTCTAGCCTTCCGGACGCTGGGAGGCAGCGAGCCTCCAGGGGAGGAAGACATGCGGCGCATCGTGTTCGTGGCATTGCTGGGGTGCATCACCGCCTGCGCGGCCGGGCGGGCTGAACGGGGAGGGCACATGAGTCAGGGCAGCTCGGGAGGCACGGCGTCGTTCGCCGCGTCCACGGTGGTCGTCATGCAGGCGTATGACCTGGAGAGCCGCTTCCGCGAGGCGGCGGAGCTGGGGCGCTTCGCCCTCGAGCGGGCCCGGCTGCTGAAGGACGCTCGCGGCGAGGCCCGCATCCACGTCGAGCTGGGGCGTGTCCTCACCCGCCAGCTCTCCCGGGACACGTCGCTGGACGCGGCCGAGGTGCTTGCCACGCACCACCGCTCGCGCCAGCTCGCCGAGGCCCTGGGGGACCCGGGCGTGCTGGCCGCCGCGCTCGATGCCGAGGGCTTCCACCTGTACTGGGACAAGCTCGTCAAGGGCACGGGCGAGTGGGAGCCCATCGAGGCCCGCTTCGTGCGCGCCCGGGCGCTGGCCGAAGAGGCGAAGGATTCGCGCGGCGTCTCCGAGGCCCTCTTCCACCTGGGCCTCACGCACCAGTTCCGTGGCAACGCCCCCCAGGCCCAGGAGGCCTACGAGCGCTCCCTCGCGGTGGCACGGGAGTCGGCGGACGCCCTCATGCAGTCCTACAGCCTGCGGCACCTGGCCGACCTCGCGGAGCAGCGGGGAGACCTGGACGCGGCGCTCGCCGGGCACCGCGAGTGCCTGCGCCTGCGCGAGCAGGTGGGCTTCCGCACCGGCACCGTGTACGCGCTGCTTGCCCTGGCGCACGTGCTCACCCTGCGCGAGCCCCAGAGCGACGAGGCGCTCGCCGCCATTCAGCGCGCGCTGCGCATCTCCGAGGAGCAGAAGGACCCGACGGGCCTGCGCGAGTCCCAGGCGGCACTGGGCCGCATCCACGCGGGGCGCAAGGACGCTGGCGCCGCGCTGGCCCTCTTCGAGAAGGCCATGGCCAGCGCGGAGCACCACCAGGACTGGCTCACCGTGGTGGAGCTGCTGCTCGATATCGCGCGCGCGCATGCCCTCCAGGGCGACAAGGCCCGCGTGGAGTCACTGGTGCGCCGCGCGCACGCGCTGACCACCGAGCGCGGGCTGACGGCCATCCTCGCCGAGGTGGAGCAGCTCGGACGCGAGCACGGCATCGCGCTGCGCTGAGCCGCCGTGCGAGCGTGATTCGTCCGCTGTCTCGCATCTGCGACGAGTCTTTGCACCCAACGTGAAGGAATGGGCGTACCCTGTGAGCGCAGTCGTCGCACTTCTCTTTCACTGGAGCTGACTGAATGGCATTTCCGACCGCCGTGAACTCGCAGATCACCGACGCCGTGACCTCCACCGCCACCACGCCCGCCACGAAGAAGCCCACGCGCCGCCGCGCTGGCGCCTCCCGCAAGACGGCCAAGGGTGCCGGTACCCGGCGCGGTGCCACCGCGAAGCGCACGGCCACCCGCAAGACCGCGACGCGTGCCAAGACGGCCACTCGCGCGAAGACGCCGGCTCGCGGCAAGGCCACCAGCCGCGCGAAGAAGGCCGTGCGCGCCGTCGGCGGCGCTCGCAAGGCCACCACCCGCAAGACGGCGGCGGCCGGGCGCACGGCCCGCAAGAGCCCCACCGCTCGCAAGGGCGCGGGTCGCACGACGGCGCGCCGTGGCGCCCGCAAGACGTCCACGCGGCGCACCACCCGCTAAGCCCTCGGGACCCGGTTCGTTCAGGGGGAGTCGCGCGGAGGCCCGAGTCTTCGGCCTCGGCGGTGACACCCCCTGACAGGACCTGGCCCGGGTGGCGCCTTCCCATTCGGGGGCGCCAAGGACTGAGGGCCACGGGGCCGCGGCTGTCGCCGCCTGCCTCCGTGGCCCTTGGCATGTCTGGCGCTGGACTCCGCCTGCTTCACGAGCACGCCGGCGCAGAGGCTGTCCGTCAGCCACTCATGGGCGGCGGTCGCGGTCACCCGGGCCGGGCCGGAGGGTGGGCTCCAACCCGGCGTCTGCTCACGCGGCGCGCGACGCGGGTGTCAGCGCTTCAGGCGGAGGAGGAAGACATCCCCGCGCTCGGCGACGCGGCGGCCGGTGCCGAAATCGCTCTCCCGGTCCGTGTGTCCGAAGACGAGGGCGTCACCCCCGGGCAGCACCGCGATGGCGGGAATGGCCTCCAGGCCATACAGCTCGCCCCGGGGAACGGGCGGGTCTGAGAGGAACAGGCGGGTGGCGACCGAGCCACCGTCGGCGCCGTAGCGCAGGGCCACCGGCTGCGCCGAGCCCAGCCCGTCCGACGTGGCGGCGCCGTCCTCGATGCGGTTGTAGGTGAAGCCTCCCAGCAGCACCTCGCCCGAGGGCTCCACGGCGAGGGTGCCCGCCTGGAGGCCGTCGCCCAGGTTGCGGCCCCAGCGCTCGGTGCCGTCGAGGTCCGCGGAGATGAGGAAGGGGCTGGAGCGGTACGGGTGGCCCGGGTGCTTCACGCCCGCCCAGTCCACGGTGCCGAGGAAGGGCCCGGTGGCGACCACCGCGCCCTGGGCGTCCATCCCCACGTCCCGCACGCTGCCGCGCGCATGAGCCAGCGCCTTGGCCCAGCTCAGCAGGCCCTCCTCATAGAGCGCGAGGAAGGGGCTGCCGTCCCGCGCGGAGTCGACGACCTTGCCGCCGAAGCGCACCGAGCCCACGTAGCGCCCGCCCACCGCCAGCCGGCCCCGGGTGTCCACCGCCAGCGAGGTGAGCTCCACCACGTCCGTCTCGCCCTCGGGCCGGCCGACGCGCAGGGCGTCCTCGGCGCGTCCCTCCTGGGAGTACGTCACCACCAGGGCGCCGGAGCCGCGAGTGTCGACGCCGAAGCTCGCCGTCCCGGTGCTGTTGAAGCCCACCCGCGCCCGGCCCTGGTCGTCCACGGCCAGGGCCACCACGGTGAGGCCGGGGCCCGAGGGGCTGGTGGCCCACAGGAGGTTGCCGTTCGCATCCAGCCGGGCGACGAAGGCGCCATCGCCCACCTCCTCGCGCTCGAAGTCCACCTGGCCCTCCGCGTTGCCAGCCAGGAGGATGCCGCCGGCGGGGTCCACGGCGAGGTGGGCACTCACTCGCACGCGCAGCTCGGCCGGCGTCTCGGGGGCGCGCACCTCGAAGCTCTTCGTCCAGCGCAGCTCGCCGTCCGCCGAGCGCCGGGTGAGGACGAGCTGCGCCCGGTCATCCATGGACTGGCGGGTGTGCAGGTCGTCCAGGCCGTGGATGGACAGCGTGAAGATGTCGCCGGCCACGTCCACCGCCGCGTCCAGCGCCAGGTCGTCCTGGGGCGTGCCCTCGCGTGACAGCCACAGCGTGGCGCCCGGGCCCGGTGGGGGCGGAGGCGGCTGCGTCGGCGGCGGGTCCTCGTCCTGCTCCTGGGGCTCGTCGTCCGGCGTCTCGTCCTCGACGGGAGGCGGGTCCTCTTCCTGCCGGGGCGTCTCGGACGGCGGCGCCGGACAGTCCTCCGCCGACACGTCCGCGCAGGGCCCCGTGTCGGGAGGCTCCTGCGCCTCGCCGCCACTGCTGCAGCCCGTCATTCCCAGCCACCCCAGGGCCGTCGCGCCTACGACGGTCCGGAACCAACGCCACCCCAGTTGCATGTTTCCCCCTCCACCGAGTGGGAGGGTCCGCACGCCGCCCGGCGCCAGCAACAAGGTGTGCGACGTCTGCCCGCCTGCCCGCTCCGCTGCGCAAAGTGCTTCTCGCGAGTGGAACCCGCGTACCCCTCCGCGCACCCCTCGGCACCCCACGTGGGGCAGGTGGATGGCCCGGCTCCGCCTCAGTGTCGCGTCGGAGGCGGCTCCCCGGAGTCGACGGGGGGCGCGAGCTTCCGGGAGAGCAGGGCGAGCAGCTCCTTCGAGGTGAGCCGGCCCGCCTGGTCCTTTCCTTCGAGCACCCCGGCCACCAGCGCGCGCTTGTGCTCGTGGAGGGAGAGCATCTGCTCCTCGATGGTGCCGCGCGCCACCAGCCGGTAGACGGTGACGGGGCGGTCCTGGCCGATGCGGTGCGCGCGGTCTGACGCCTGGTCCTCCACGGCCGGGTTCCACCACGGGTCCAGGTGGATGACGCTGGTGGCGGCGGTGAGGTTGAGCCCGAAGCCGCCGGCCTTCAGTGAGATGAGGAACAGTGGCGCGTCCCCCTCCTGGAAGGCGCGCACCCGCTCCCCCCGGGCGCCCTGGGGCGTCTGCCCGTCCAGGTACTCGTAGCGGATGCCGCGGGCGTCCAGCACCTCCCGCACCAGGGCCAGGTGCGAGGTGAACTGGCTGAAGACGAGCGCCCGGTGGCCCTCGGCTCGCAGCTCCTGGACCAGCTCCATCAGCCGCTCCAGCTTGGAGGACTCCACCGTGGACTCCGGGTCATAGAGCCGGGGGTGCGAGGCCAGCAGGCGCAGCCGGGTGAGGGCGGCCAGCACTTCGACGCGCCGCTCCTGCTCGCGCAGGACGTGCTTGTTCGTCTCCAGGTCGGACAGGGCGGCCAGGCGGGCGTCCTCGTAGAGCTGCCACTCCTCGGCGGACAGGACGACGGGGACGCGCACGTCGGTGCGGGCGGGGAGCTGCGCCTCCACCTGCGCCTTGGTGCGCCGCAGCAGGAAGGGCTGGAGCACCCGGGCCAGCGCGGGCGCCGCCGTCGGGTCGATGCCCTTCTCAATCGGCGCGGCGAAGCGCTCGCGGAACGCCTCCCAGCTGCCGAGCAGCTCGGGGAAGACGACGGCGAACAGGCTCCACAGCTCGCCCAGGTGGTTCTCCAGCGGCGTGCCGGAGAGAGCGAACTTGAAGTCCCCCTGGAGCGCCCGCGCGGCGCGCACGCGGTGGGTGGCCGCGTTCTTCAGCGTCTGGGCCTCGTCGAAGACGAGGGTGGAGAAGCGGATGGCGGACAGCCGCTCGATGTCCCGGGTGAGCAGGCCGTAGCTGAGGACGAGGACGTCCCTGGGCCCCAGCCGCTCCAGCGTGCCGCCCCGGTCCTCCTCGTCCGCGAAGAGCTTCATCCGCAGCGAGGGGGCGAAGCGCTTCGCCTCGTCCATCCAGTTGAAGGCCACCGACGTGGGCGCCAGCACCAGGGCGGGGCCGAGCTTCGAGCGCTCCAGCAGCACGGCCAGCGCCTGCACCGTCTTGCCCAGGCCCATGTCGTCCGCGAGCACGCCGCCCGCGTTCCACGATGCCAGCCGCGTGAGCCAGCGGAAGCCCTCGTGCTGGTAGTCGCGCAGCTCCGTCTTCAGGGTGGCGGGGACGCGGGGCTTCAGCTCCTTCGCGGCGAAGATGCGCTCGGCGAGCGAGCGCCACGCCGCGTCCGCGTCTACCTGGGCCCCCGCGCTGCCCAGCGCGCTCAGCGCCTCCGTCGCGGAGGGCCCCACCTCCAGGCCATGGCGCGACAGGTACGCATGGTCCGACAGCCGCTCCAGGTGCTGGCGCAGGGCGTCTTCGATTTCCACGTAGGTGTGGCCCTGGCCCTCGACCTGGACGAAGCGCTCCTTGCGGCGCGCGGCATCCAGCAGGCGGGCCAGCTCCACGCGCTCGCCCTGCACGGCCAGCTCCCCGAGCACGCCGAACCAGTGGCGCTTGCGGCCCACCGTCACGCGCAAGTCCCCGGGGCCGCGCGCGGAGAGGAGCCGCAGCGAGGTGCCAATCCACTCCAGCTCCGGCCGGGGCTCCAGCGCGTCGCGGGCCTTGATGAGCCGGAGCGCGCTCTGGGCGTTGCCCAGCGTGAAGCCGAAGGCGGACTCCAGCGGCGCGGCGGTGGTGTCGAGCCGGAGCTGGGACACCACGGACTCGGCGAGCGCGCGCTCGCGGGCGAAGTCGCGCACCGCGTGCAGCGGGGCCGTGCCGCGCCGCACCAGCACGTCGCGCGGGCCCTCGCCTGGGGTGAAGGAGCGGCTGTCGGGCAGCGGACGCACGCGCACGTCCAGCCGCACCTGGCCGTCGAGCTGGAGCTCGAGCCGCAGCACCGGCAGGTTCAGCGGGGGGAGCTGCTCGCCCATGACGCCGCGGGGCATGGCCACGGGCAGGCGCAGGGAGAACTTCGACAGCTTCTCCAGCAGCGGGCCGTGGCTCTCCGGGGGGAAGGCGTTGCCGTGGCGCTGGAGCACCGCGAGGAGCGCGCGGGCCTCCGGGCCCACGTCGAGCACGGTGAGGTGGCGCGCGCCCGCGTCCCACAGGTAGAGCCCCTCCTCGGGCTTCGACCTGCGGATGCGGTCCACCATGGCCTTGGAGAGCGCGGCGCCGTCGACGCCCGCGTGGATGACGACGGTGCCGTTCTGGTCCTCCGCGACGAGCCCCACCTGGGCGCGCTCGATGCTCACGAGCTGCGGCGAGTCGTCCATGTAGATGCGCGGGTGGTTGACCAGCTCGAAGAGCAGCTCGCGCGAGGCGGGCGCCGCCGTCTCCGGCAGCAGCGCGGCGAGGCGCGCGTCGGACGGGGAGAGCTGGGAGCCGAACTCCTGGAGCAGCCGCCGCCGGGTGACGCGGGCGCCGGTGGTGAGCTGCCCCTTCTTGTTGCGCCGGTGTACGTAGGGGGCGAGCTCCACGCCGTACCCGTCGATGACCTCCAGGCGCCAGGAGATCTCCGCGCCAGCGGGGCCGCCACCGGGGGCCTCGTCGACGGCGCGCTCCAGGGCCCGCAGCGTGCGCTCCCACTCGGGGCGCACCAGCTCCTCGAGCGTCTCGCCGAAGGCGTCCGTCCACGGCTGGCGCAGCCAGAGCAGGGCGGTGTCGATGGCGGCGAGGACGTGCACGCAGGCCTGTGAGCCGCAGGTGCACTCGGCCTTCACGGCGGACGGGGAGAAGGTGAGGCGCGCCTCGGGGAGGATGAAGCCGGCGACGGCGCCGACGGGAAGCTCCGAGCAGCGCGCCTCCTTGAGGCGGAAGCCGGGGAGCTGGGCGTCGTGCTGGAGCGCCTCGGCGGACAGCCAGCGCTGGGGCCGTGGAGCCACGCCGACAGGGAGTCGGGAGCGCAGCTCCATCAGGAGGCGGTGGATGGGGTGGGTGCGGGGCTCTTCTGGAGGCCGCAGGCGCTCGGGGACTGCCGTCCGGGCATCCTCGGCGGCGGCGCGCTCATCTTCGAGGAAGCGGCAGGCGAGGCGGGGCAGCAGGTCCTTCATCTTCGGGGACGGCTGGGCCTCGGACGTCCAGCGGGCCAGGGACTCCGCGCTGGCCAGCTCCACCAGCCGGCGCCCGGCGATGGCCATGCGGAACTGCGGCACCAGCGCGGCCTCGATGCGGGGGCCGAGCATCACGAGGCTGAGGCGGGTGACGTGCTCGATGCCGTGGGCCTTGAGCCACGTGAGCAGCGCGCTGTCCGTGTCGAAAGGAGGACCTCCGGCCTCCTGCGAGGGCGGGGAAGGGGGCCGTGCGAGCTCCGCGGGCATGGGGATGCTTCTTCAAGATGCGGGAGGGAAAGGCAAGCCGATAGCGGGGGCTGGAGGGCAGGCGGGCAGGCGGCCGCGTGTCAGACCTGGCGAGTAGGAAGGTCTGGACACGCGGTGGTAGGTGGGGTTCCACTCCAGGGAGGCAGGGTCGATGATGGGTGGGTGGGGAGTTGGAGGACTGGGGAGTCCGGGCATGGGCAACGAGACGAAGCGGCCAGCGACATACGAGGACCTGCTGGCGCTGCCCGACCACGTGGTGGGGCAGCTCATCGACGGCGAACTCATCGTCATGCCGAGGCCGGCGAGCCCGCACGGGATTGCCAGCTATGCGCTGGGCAGCCGGCTCTATGGCTTCCAGGACAGCGACGAAGGCCCTGGCGGTTGGTGGTTCATCGCCGAGCCCGAGCTGCACTTCGGGAAGAGCGTGGTGATACCCGACCTTGCGGGCTGGCGACGTGAGCGCATGCCCAGGCTTGCCCGGGTGCCCTACCACACGCTGGCTCCGGACTGGGTCTGTGAGCTGCTGTCGCCGTCCACGGCGTCACTGGACCGTGGGCGGAAGAAGGACCTCTACGCGCGGGAAGGGGTGGGCCACCTGTGGCTGGTGGACCCGGACACGCGGACGCTGGAGGTGTTCCTGCGGCAGGGGGACTCGTGGGAGAAGCGAGGCTGGCACTCCGGAGAGGGACGCATCCGGGCCGAGCCTTTCGAGGCCATCGAGTTGAATCTCGGAGCGCTCTGGCCGCCGGAGCTGGAGGCGCCTTGATGTGTCACGAACGTGTGACTGTCACGTCTGTGTAACGGTCACAGTCGTGTAAACACATACGTGGCACGGGGCTCCTGCCTCGACAGACAATTGAAATCGCGGTGTATTCCGGCCTCGCGTTGTTTACGGCGAGGTAACAGTGTCCGCCCCCCGTGAGATGGTAACCAGCACTGCGCTGCTGGGCAGGTACGAGCTTGTTTCAGAGCTGGGTCACGGCGGGATGGCGAAGGTGTACCGGGCCCGTGTCGCGGGTCCTGGCGGCTTCGAGAAGACGCTGGTCGTGAAGTGCATCCTGCCGCACCTGGCGCAGGACCCGCAGTTCGTGGAGATGTTCCTCTCCGAGGCCCGGCTGGCGGCGCGGCTCAACCACCCCAACCTGGTGCAGATCTTCGACTTCGGCGAGTCCGAGGGCGCGTACTTCCTGGCGATGGAGTACATCGACGGGCCGACGCTGCGCGCGCTCTTGCGGCGGCTGCATGGGCAGGAGCAGCGGGTGCCCTATCCGCTGTGTGCCCGCATTGCCTCCTCGGTGTGTGAGGGGCTGACCTTCGCCCACGAGTTCTGCGATCCAGACACCGGCGAGGCGATGCGGATGGTGCATCGCGACGTCAGCCCGGACAACATCCTGCTGACCCGCAGCGGCAACGTGAAGCTGGTGGACTTCGGCATCGCCAAGGCCACCAGCCAGGCGCCGCAGACGCAGGTGGGCACGCTCAAGGGGAAGGTGCCGTACATGGCCCCCGAGCAGCTCCGGAACGAGCCCCTGGCCCCGAGCTCGGACGTGTACTCGCTGGGCGTGGTGCTCTACGAGATGGTCGCGGGCGCCAAGCCGTTCGAGGCCGCCAACGACGCGGCGCTGATGCATGCCATCCTCTACGAGCCCTTCATCCCGCTGGCCGCGCGGCGCGAGGATGTGCCCCAGCCCTTGCAGTACATCGTCCAGCGCGCCCTGGCGAAGGACCGGACGAAGCGGTACGCGAGCTGCCGGGAGATGCAGGCGGACCTGGACCGGTACCTGCTGAGCTGCGGGCATCCGGTGGGCACCCAGCAGCTGGCCCAGCTCATCAGCCGCGCCGCCGTGCCCACCGGGGGCAGCCCCGTCGTGGGCACTCCCGTGTCCGGCAATGGCAGCCGGCCCCGCGAGCAGTCCCGGGGCTCCGGCTCCGTGCGGCCCGGCACCGGCGGCTCCATGCCCGTGCCTCCGACGGAGCCGGGTCCGGGCTCCCCGTCCACCGACCCCACCCGGCCCGGCACCGGCGGCTCCATGCCCGTGCCTCCGACGGAGCCGGGTCCAGGCTCCCCGTCCACCGGCCCCACGCGCTCCGGGGCCCTGAAGCCGGGCCGGCGCGCCGTCCTCGTGGGCGCTGTGGGCGTCGTGGCGCTGCTGGCGGGCGCCGTCGCCCTGGGCCTTCGCTCCGGCGGAGGAGCGGCACCGCCTGCTCCAGTCGTCGCCGCGCCTCCCGTGGCGCAGCCCGTGGGAGCACCTCCGAAGGCGCCCGAGGCTCCCTCCGCGGCGACGGGCACTCCCGCCCCCGTGGCGGCCGTGACTCCAGCGGTGGTACCGGCGGGGCCCTCCGTCCCGGCCGCGGGTGTCGCGGCAGCGAGCGCGGAGCAGGCGCCACCGGCGCCCACGGAGGTGGAGCTGCAGGTGACGGTGACGCCGCGCAAGGCCTCGCTCCGCCTGGATGACCGGCCCCTGTCGGGCAATCCCTTCTCGGACCGCTTCCCGCGAGACGGCCGCGCGCACGTGCTGCGGGTCTCCGCGCCCGGGTACACGACAGTGGTGAAGGAGGTCCGCTTCGACCGTGACCTGTCGCTGGACATCACCCTCTCGCGGCGCGGCCAGGAGTCGCGCCGGGCCGCTGTCGTGGAGAGCCCTCGGCGTGAGCCCGAAGCGCAGGGCCGCGAGCAGGAGCCGGACTTCGCCGAGCTGCCCGCGAAGCCGGCTCGCCGCAAGCCGCCCCGACGCGCGCTGGACTCGGACAACCCCTGGTCCGAGCAGGGCGGAGCTTCTCCCTCGGAAACCCCATGAACACCCACCTGATGTGTCGTCCGAAGCGGCTGGCCCTCGTGCTCATGCTGGCCCTGGCGGCTGGCAGTGCCAGCGCCGCCGCCCCCGCGCGCAAGGCCCCGGCGCGCACCCAGCAGATGGAGGAAGCGCAGCGGCGCTACGAGCGCGGCCGCGAGTTCTACGAGGAGGGCGACTTCCGCGCCGCGCTCGTGGAGTTCCAGCGCGCGCACGAGCTGGCTCCCAGCTACCGGCTCCTCTACAACATCGCCCAGGTCCAGTATCAGCTCCAGGACTACGCGGGCGCGCTGAAGAGCTTCCAGCAGTACCTGGATGACGGCGGCGCGGACGTCTCCGCCCAGCGCCGCGACGAGGTGCAGCGCGAGGTGGAGCGGCTGCGCTCGCGCGTGGCCACCCTGGACATCGTCACCCGGCCGGTGGGCGCGCAGGTGTCCGTGGACGACCAGCCGGTGGGACGCACGCCCCTGGCCGAGCCGGTGGTGGTGAGCGCCGGCCGGCGCAAGGTGACGGCCGAGCTGCCGGGAGAGCCTCCCGTGACGCGCATGGTGGACGTGGCCGGCATGGACACCCTGCGGGTGCAGCTCGAGTTCGCTCCTCCGCCCGCGCCGAAGCCCTCCGCCGCGCCCGTGGCCGCGGCTCCCGAGGCGCCCAGCCCCAGCCTCACGGCCCGCGCCACCGAGCCGCGCGGCGTGCCCTGGAAGATGTGGGCGGCCACCGGAGCGCTGGCGGCCGGCGCGGGCGTCACCGCGCTGCTCGCCAACAGCGCCGCGAATGACCTGAAGACGCAGCGGGACACCTTCGGCGTGACACGCGCGCAGCTCGAGGACGCCAGCAGCAAGACGAAGACGCTGGCCCTCACCAGCGACCTCCTCACCGGGGCCGCGGTGGTGGCCGCCGGCATCTCCGCCTTCATGACCTTCTCCGGTGGTTCTCCGGATGCTGCCCCCGCCCCGTCCGCTCCGTCCGTCCGGATGGGCGTGGGCCCCGGCGGCGTCGGCGTCGCCGGTGCCTTCTAGCCCCCGCCTTCACGAGCGACCTCCATGCCTTCCTTCTCTTCTCCCCGCCGCGGCCTGCTCGCCTCGGTGCTGCTGATGGCGGCCACCGGCTGTTCGCTGGCCCTGGACACCGAGCCCGCGCAGTGCGGCTCGGACGCGGACTGTGAGCGCTTCGGTACGTACCCCGTCTGCCAGGAAGGCGTGTGCGTGCCTTCCGGGCTCGGGCCGACGGGCTGCTTCCGCGGCAATGCCTCCAGCGAGGAGCAGTTCCTCAACCAGTGCACCCTCGCCGAGTGCGTGCCCTTCGACAACTGCGCCCGCCTGGGGCTGTGCAATCCCGGCGAAGCGCTGCCCGACCTCATCCCCCGGCCTTGAAAGACCTGCCTCTCATGAGACCTTCCGCCCTCTGGCGCGGCCCGACGTGCGCGCTGGCCGTGCTCCTCGCCACGCTCACCGTCCCCGCCGCCCACGCGCAGACGAACGTTCCCACCCTCTCCTGTCCGAGCACGAACGTGGTGTACGTGGCGGGCTCCTCGGCAGTCCGCTCGTTCCTCACGGTGGTGGCGCCGCTGCTCGCCCAGGACACGCCGGCCTACAGCATCGTCTACCAGGCCCAGGGCTCGTGCACGGGCGTCACCGCCATCTACAGCACGGACCCGGCGAAGCGGGTGATGAAGGACATCCCCGCGGCCGGAACGCGGGCCGCGAACTACGCCATCCTGCTGGCGGCGGACGGCACGGCGCGGGAGTGCTCGCTGCCGGCCGAGGGCGTGCTGGTGGACGTGGGCGTGTCGGACGTCTTCGCCTCCACGTGCGGCGTCGAGGCGCCCGCCGGGGTGCAGATTGCCGACTACGAGGGGCCCATCCAGCCGATGACCTTCGTGGTGCCGGTGAACTCCACGCAGAAGAGCATCAGCGCGGAGGCGGCGTACATGGCGTTCGGCATGGGCGGCAACCAGGGCAAGGCCGCGCCCTGGCTGGACTCCAGCCTGTTCTTCGTGCGCAACGCCAGCTCGGGCACGCAGCAGATGATTGCGCGGGCCATCGGAGTGCCGGCGGACAAGTGGTGGGGCGTGGACCGGGGTGGCAGTGACGGCGTGCGCAAGAACATGAAGCTGCTGCTGGACGCGCAGTCGTCGGAGAAGGCGATTGGCATCCTGTCCACGGACGTGGCGGACGAGGAGCGCTCCAACCTGCGAATCCTCGCGTTCCAGGCGCGGGGGCAGTCGTGCGGCTTCCTTCCGGACTCCACGCCCTTCGCGAAGGACAAGGCGAACGTGCGTGACGGGCACTATCCCATCTGGGGGCCGGTGCACTTCTACACGCGGGTGGAGAACGGGCTGCCCTCGGCGGCCGCGGGGGCGCTGGTGAGCCGCTTCGCGGCGCCGCAGCTCGAGCAGGGACTGCTGGAGTCCATCATCAACAAGCACCTGGTGCCCCGGTGCGCGATGAAGGTGAAGCGCACCACGGAGATGGGGCCGCTGTCGCCCGTGACCTCGGGCCTGCGCTGCGGGTGTTTCTTCGACAAGGTGGCCAACGGCGCCACGTCCTGCCAGCCGTGCGCGGGACCGGGAGACTGTCCATCCTCGGCGCCGTCCTGCAACTACGGATATTGCGAGCAGGGCGGCTGAGGCGGGGCCCCCCTGCGTGACTCGCCGGTAGCCATGAGCGGCATGCCGCGGGCCCGTCCGGGCGGGTCATCGCCGTGGAATGAACGTTCCTTCCGGCGGCATGGGGCCCCGGGAGCGGCGCCTGGCCTCTGGCTCCGCGGTTGCCGGGCGGGGTGCCCGCGCCCGCGGGGAGTGCGCGAGTCCCGGAATCAGCCGCGTGCGGCGGCGGCGGGAGCGCTGGAGCTTCGCTCCGCCTGCTCCAGGTGCTCCAGGAGCAGGGCGTTGACCTCCGTGTCCCGCACGATGGTCATGGCGTGAGCCGTTCCCTTCAGCTCGACGTAGCGTGCATCGGGAAGGCCCTGGGCCAGCTCCCGGCCTGACTTGGGCGTGGCGATGCGGTCATGCTCCGCGCTCGCGACGAGCGTGGGGATGCCGGCGAGCTGTGAGAGGAACGGCCGGGCGTCCGCGCGCGCCATTGCACGGACCTGCTGCATCAGGATGGGCGGGGACTCGGCCAGGTCCCGGTCGAAGAGCGCGCCGAGCCGCTGGGCCATGGCCCCGGTGTCCACGGCGGCCAGCTCGTCCTCCGTGAGCACCATCTCCATGAAGGCGCGCTGGCGCATGCGCCGGGTGCCAATCCGGGTGCGCAGGCCAACGCCTATCAGCCACGGCGTCAACCGGGACGGGGCCTTGCCATCCGCGAAGGTGCAGAGCAGCGCCAGGCTCCGCACGCGCTCCTTCGCGCGGTGGGCCACGTACTGGGCGATGAGCCCGCCCATCGAGTGGCCGACGAGGTGCGCGCTCCGCCAGCCCTGGGCGTCCATGAGTGCGAGGACGTCCTCCGCCATCAGGTCGAGGGACAGGGGCTCGGCGGAGGGGACGCTCCGGCCATAGGCACGGTTGTCGAAGCACAGGCACTGGAAGCGCGGCGCCAGCGCGGAGAGCTGCGGCCTCCAGCCATTGGCACCGACGCCCGAGCCCTGGATGAGGACGACGGGGGCGCCGTCGCCCTCCACGAGCCAGCTGAGGTTGCAGCCTCGGTGCGGCAATGCGCGTCGTTCCATCGGTGGCTCCGGCTCCTGGTGTGGAGCCACGCTGCCACGCCTGACGCTGACCGTGCGAACCGGGGATGACGGGAAGGTGATGGCAGTCAGCGTCCGGGCTTCTCGTACCCACCAGGGTGCAAGAGGTCTCCCATGTCAGACCCGTGGAGTAGGAAGAGGTGGACACGCACTCAGAGGTGGGGTTTCACTCCAGGGAGGCAGGGACGATGATGGCGGGGGTGGGAGTCGGAGAACAGGGGAGCGCGACGATGGGCCAGGAGACGAAGCGGCCAGCGACCTACGAAGACCTGCTGGCATTGCCCGACCACGTGGTGGGGCAGCTCATCGACGGCGAGCTCATCGTCATGCCGAGGCCCGGGAGCCCGCACGGGATTGCCAGCTATGCGCTGGGCAGCCGGCTCTATGGCTTCCAGGACAGCGACGAAGGCCCTGGCGGTTGGTGGTTCATTGCCGAGCCCGAGCTGCACTTCGGGAAGAGCGTGGTGATACCCGACCTGGCGGGCTGGCGCTGGGAGCGCATGCCAGAGGCACCGAGCGGTCGATACGAGACGCTCGCACCGGACTGGATCTGCGAGGTCCTCTCGCCCTCTACCTCGTCACTGGACCGTGGCCGGAAGAAGGACCTGTACGCGCGGGAGGGTGTAGGGCACCTGTGGCTGGTGGATCCGGTGTCTCGGACGCTGGAGGTGCTCCAGCGGAGAGGTGCGGAGTGGGTGGAGCGCGGCACGTACTCAGGTCGTGAGCGCGTCCGTGCAGAACCCTTCGAGGCCCTGGAGTTGCCCCTCGGGGCCTTGTGGCCGGAGAAACCGCGACGCCCCTGACCTCGGCCAGCGACGCCCCACGCGTCACCGCCGCGCGGGCACCGCCTTCGCTGACAGCGCCAGCAGCACGCCCGCCAGCAGGGCCCCGCCCGCCAGCGCCAGCCGGAGTGTCACCACCTCCCCCAGCAACAGCACCCCGCCCACGGCCGCCAGCACCGGCACCGAGAGCTGCACGATGGCCGCGCGCGTCGCCGTCAGGTGCGGCAGCGCCGCGTACCACAGGCTGTAGCCCACGCCGGACGCCAGCGCTCCCGAGGCCACCGCCAGCGCGACGCCCCGCCCCGTCGCATGCGGCGTCCCCTGCACGAGCCACCCCACCCCCGACAGCGCCACCGTGAAGGGCACCGAGCGCAGGAAGTTGTCCGCGGTGGCGGCCAGCGGCGTCCGGTTGCCGCGCCCTCTCAGCGAGTACACGCCCCACGCCACGCCCGCGCCCGCCATCAGCGCCGCCCCCACCGTGTCCGGCGCGGAGGCGCCCGGCGCCGTCAGCCCCACCAGCCCGCCCAGCGCCAGCAGCAGCCCCGCCACCTCGCGGGCACGAGGCCGCTCGCCACGCACCAGGCCCGTGCCCAGCATCGTCGCCTGCACGCAGCCGAACAGCAGCAGCGCCCCCACGCCGGCCCCAATCCGCACGTACGCCAGCGAGAAGCCCGCCGCGTACGCGAAGAGGGCCAGCGCGGATGGCCAGGAACCCCCCTCGCGCCGCCCGCTCCGCATCCGCAGCAGCACGGCCAGCACCACGGCACCGGACACCAGCCGCACCCCGGTGAAGGAGGCCGCGTCGATGAGCCGCCCACCGCCCGCCAGCGCCGCGCGGCACAGCAGCGAGTTCGCCGCGAAGCCCACCAGCGCCAGCACCGTGAACACGCCCGTGCGCATCACCGCCAGAAGCCCACGGACAGGCCCACGTTGGTGTACCGGCGCGCCAGGTCGAACGACGCGGTGAGGGC